>CAZFOQ010000001.1:0-105643 GCA_964520535.1 uncultured Pirellulales bacterium
AAGCTAAGGGATGTGCTGATGGCGCTCGAACTCGGTGATAAGATATTCTATATCAGCGTAGACAAGGCCTCGACACTCAATAGACATTTTCTGGTCGAACGACATCTTATCAGCCGGCACCTTGCATTCGGCAAAGGTCCAAGGGGTGTAGTCCTGGCTCAGCGGGAGTTTTTCACCGCCATGATCAATGAAGAGGACCATCTGCGAATCCAGGTACTCAAAGCCGGCTGCCAGTTGTCCCAGTGTTACGAACAGATAAACCGTATCGATGATATGATCGAGCAAAAGGTAAAATTCGCATTCAATCCTCGATATGGCTACCTGACAGCCTGCCCCACCAATCTGGGGACGGGGATAAGGGTATCGGTAATGCTGCATCTTCCGGCACTGAAAATGACCGGCCAGATAGAGAAATTCTTCAACGCCGCAAAGGATTTAGGCCTGGCCGTGCGAGGTCTTTTCGGGGAAGGCACCGAAGCGGCAAGTGACCTCTATCAGCTTTCCAATCAAATTACGCTCGGCTTCTCGGAGTTGGATATTGTCTCGCAATTTGAAAATGCCATAATACCCGAAATAATAGAATACGAAAAAGCGGCGAGAAATCACCTGGTCTCCAAACAACCAGACATTCTCGATGATAAAATATCCCGAGCGATGGCGTTACTACAAAATGCCCACCTCATAAGTTCGCAGGAGGCCTTGTTCCTGCTCAGCCATCTGCGGTTAGGCATTAATATGTATAAATATATGGGGGCTTCAACGCCGGCTATAGAAAAACTTCATACACTCTGTGACACGGGCCATTCAGATAAAACTCGCCAGGTTTCCATTGCAACCATTAACCGTCTGTTCATGCTCACCTTACCGGCTCACCTGCAGTTAAACTACGGAAAGCCGCTGGACCCTAACGGCAGAGACGCCCTTCGCGCCAAAATCATCCGCTCCGCCCTCAACCAGGACGCCCATTAAATATTAAAACCTCCGACACATGGATGTGTCCTGTTGAAAATAACAGTTGGATATAATATTTGCTCTTTCAATTCTTATACAAAAGTGAAAGGATTAGAGATGAAAAAATTTATAGTTTTAATTATGGCAATAACCGTCTGTGTTTTGTTAGCAGGTCGAGCACAAGCAGATAGTGTGGAAGACCCAAACAATAAGGAGAGAAAAAACGTGACGATTGAACTGACCAAGCTGGATGTAAATGACACTACTCTTGAATTGGGCTGGAAGATCAAGAACAACACAGACCATGATGTATGGATCTGTGATAGTATAGGCTCTGAGATTAACTTTGAAGTTTACATGGCCGAAGATAATCGAACCCTTGTAATAAGAAGACGTCTCGATGTGCCATCGCATTATGGTTGGCGTTCACCACCGTCTGGTAGATACGTTCGTTTACACCCGGGTGAAATTCGACCTGAATCACTGTTGCTTAATTTGCCTGTGCAATTCAGATTTGTGTATGCATCCAGGGGAACAAAGGTCACGAAATGTGCCAGATACATAGCTTTAGAGATAGGTTTTTATGATGAAGATCTGCCTGCGCTGATTCGTAGCATCCTTCAAGAAGCAGAGAAGTTTAGTGGCACAGTTTCCGATATCGATGTCGCTATCTTTAAAGACTACTTTAGAGGATTATGGGTTAGAGAAAGATTCGGCTCTTTAAAATTTTTTGATGCAATTAATAAGGATCCATATAGTGAAGGCTGGGTTGAGTTTTATTATCCATACCAAGCCCTCACAGGTGAGAAGATATTACGGATTTTAGTCGATGGCGTTTCCATACCTTACGATGGGTACGTACTGGGGACAAGTAGTGGTGAACAAGGATCCGGAGAAAAACATCAGAGAATCAGCCGGAACAAAGATAAACCTGACCTTAACGAAGAATCAGATCAAAGTGCCGTTGCCAAAGACTAAGTAAACAAACAGATTTGAGTATGTAGTTTTTTAGTCACTATGGAAAAAGGGATGGGAGGGATTGTTTATTCCCTTCGACAACCACGATCCCAAAGGCGGCGATATTCCCTTAAATAAAGGTAATGACAACATTATCCGCTCTCAACCAGGACACACAGCATAAAAGCTAATACCCACCTGCCATAATGGCACAATAAATTGTGATAGAACAAAAGCGACAATAAGCCAATAAAATATAACTTCCCGTATTCAAAGAGGTTATATTATATCTCCAACGCAACTCTATAACTGGCACGTTTTTTGCACAATTATGAAATGACAGTTAGGATTATTGCGAAAGGAATATAACTATGGCTAAAATCATTGGAATAGATTTGGGAACGACAAATTCGGTGGTCTCTGTAATGGAAGGCTCAGCGCCAAAGGTTCTGATTAACTCCTCCGGCTCGCGGCTGACTCCCTCGGTGGTCGGTTTTACCGACAAGAGCGAAAGGCTTGTCGGTCAGATCGCACGCCATCAGCAGGTCACAAATCCGGAAAACACGGTATTTTCCATCAAGCGTTTTATGGGCCGACGCCACAATGAGGTATCATCCGAAGAAAAAATCGTCCCTTATAAAATTACCGGTGCCGCCGATGAGCTGGTCAAAGTGGACGTCCGCGGCAAGCAATACACTCCGCCGGAGATTTCAGCGATGATTCTGCAGGACCTGAAAAAAACTGCAGAGGATTATCTCGGCGAAAAAGTGACGAACGCTGTTATAACCGTACCGGCATATTTTAACGATTCACAGCGTCAGGCGACCAAAGACGCCGGCAAAATTGCCGGCCTTGAGGTGGAGCGTATAATCAACGAGCCGACCGCTGCTGCACTGGCATACGGGCTTGAGAAGAAAAAGAATGAAAAAGTCGCGATCTTCGACTTTGGAGGCGGAACGTTCGACATTTCCATCCTCGATATAGGCGACAATGTCTTTGAGGTGCTCAGCACCAACGGCGATACACATCTGGGTGGTGACGACCTTGATGCCGTTCTGATTAATTATCTGGCTGATGAGTTCAAGAAAACCGAAGGTATCGACCTGCGTCAGGACCCGATGGCCCACCAGCGTCTTAAAGAAGCCGCGGAGAAGGCAAAATGCGAGTTGAGCACACAGGTCGAAAGTACTGTCAATCTGCCGTTTATCACCGCCGACGCATCCGGGCCGAAACACCTGCAAATTACTATCACACGCAGCAAGTTCGAATCGCTTGTGGAGCCTATTCTGGAAAGGCTCAAAGAGCCCTGCCGCAAAGCATTAGCTGATGCTAAGCTAAGTTCCGGTGACATCGCAGAGATACTCCTCGTTGGCGGCTCGACAAGGATTCCAAAAGTCCAGGAAATCACCAAAGATATCTTCGGCAAAGAACCCAACAAGAGCATCAATCCCGACGAGGTAGTAGCTGTGGGTGCCGCTATTCAGGGCGCAGTGTTGGCCGGTGACGCGGGTGTCAAAGATATTTTGCTTCTGGATGTCACCCCGCTTTCGTTGGGAGTTGAGACTCTTGGCGGAGTTATGACCAGATTGATTGAGCGAAACACAACGATTCCGACCAGTAAGAAAGAGATATTCTCAACAGCCGCCGACAATCAGACCACCGTTGATATCCACGTCCTGCAGGGCGAGAGGGAATTCGCCAGGGACAACCGCACGCTTGGCAGATTCCAGCTTGCCGAACTACCACCGGCCCCCAGGGGCATTCCCCAGATTGAAGTTGCATTTGACATTGACGCTAACGGCATATTAAACGTCTCAGCTAAAGACCTCGGCACCGGTAAACAGCAATCGATTGAAATCAAATCCAGCTCGGGATTGAGCGAACAGGAAGTTGAAAAGATGTCAAAAGAGGCTGAAAGCCACGCCGAGGAAGATAAAAAGAAAAGAGAAGTTGTTGACCTGAAAAACCAGGCTGACCAGTTGATTTATACAACCGAAAAGACACTAAAGGAACACGGAGAAAAGGTCTCTGCCGAGACCCGCGGAAAAATCGAGAATGCGGTAAATAACCTAAAAGAAGCATTAAAAGGCGAGAATGAGGATGCTATAAGAAAGGCGATCGAAAACCTTGGCACCACCAGTCAGGAATTGGGTAAGGTGCTGTACGAAGAAGCTGCCAAAAAACAGGCCGCTTCGGCACCGACTGACCAGGCATCACAAGCACCACCACCGGAAGGTGAAGTCAAAAGAAAAGGCGGAGATGATGTCATCGACGCCGAATTCGAGGTCAAAGACAGCTAACCGAATAAGAAGCCAGAAGTTAGTTATTTTATTTAAACCCCCCGGTTTACCGGGGGATTTAACATTAGATCCAAGCCCTAAGACCTAAGGGCTTGGGATTGCCAAAGTTAATGCTCGGCGATATCGAGATATATCACGGTTCCCTTGTGGCTCCGGACAAACCTTAACATTAGTTACATAATAGATGGCTACTATCAGTTTCGCTTATCTTCGAGCCAGTGGTTCGCCAGGAGCATAAAATCTTTGAGATCGACTTTGCAGTCGCCATTAATATCGCCGGTAATTATTGTTTCGCAGAGAGGCTCGCCGAAGTAAGATTTGCTGGCCTCGGCGGTTCCGCCGTAGGCACCCATATTGATAATCCCGCCATTCGGGAACGGTTCATCATTAATCGGTGTATTCGGATCACCTGCGTCGATGCAGAGGCTAGTAACCTCATCGATTACCCAGCTTTGACTGTTGGGATCCCACCTACCCGCTTGAGATTTGAGATGGTAATCGCCATCTACCCAGAAGTCGTCATTCGGATCGTCAGGGGTATCATTCGGATACCAATAGCCAAGCTTGGCAAAGAGCGGATCTACATGCAGCCATTCTCCATAAAGATAACCATTACAATACTCGAAATAAATTGCATTTGGATCACTTCCGATAATACTGTTCGTTATTTTATGGAACTTCCCTAAGCATCCTCCCACACCAGGTAAAGGTGTAATTATGGCAATTTCACTTCCTATTGAAGCTATATTTCCGTAGAGAATTGAATTATTTATTTGTCTTTCAATTGCTAAGAAAAAATAAATACCTCCCCCTTCAGCATTTGCAAAGTTATCAATGATTGTACAATTCAATAGTTCAATATGTGTCGTACAATGTACCCCACCACCTATCTTCATAGCTTTATTACCAGTAATCAGACAATTGACAAAAGACGGATGGGCATGTAGCCCACTAACTGATAATCCACCACCACCCTTTGCAGTATTATTAGAGATAATGCAATTTATTAAAGCTAAGTTTGAATCAATACCATAGATCCCACCGCCTGTTGAAATAGCGGTATTATCTTTTATTATACATTCCATAATAAGTGGGCTGGCTCTGTAACAAGATATCCCACCTCCTGAGTGTACATATCCGTTTATAATTGTGAAGCCCTGCACTATAGAATTTGCATCTTCTTTATAGAAGCGACCACCAAAACTAAAACCGTGGTGATGTTCCTCTGGAGATCCCTGACAGTCGATAATACAGGTATGGGGGCCATCTTCACTTTTGACTGTTATAGCTTTGCCTTTGAATATTATATCACGGTTACCGTCGCCTGTATAAGTACCTGGAGCGACAAGGACAGTATCGCCATCATTGCAGTCGTCTATCGCCGCCTGAATTGTAGGATAGTCCGAGGGTACCCTGCAAACGCTACCAAAAGCGCAAGTTGCCAATAAAAGAATGATCATAATTTCTATTTTCAGAATTCGCTTCATTTGATATTTCCTGAAACGATATTATTTCCAACGGACGAAAAAATTAAGGTATCAAGAAGGTAAAATCATAGGCAAATTCCCTCGCGTTCATTACCACTTATATTTTACTCAAAACAAGATTTCATTGCAAGATATAAGGGCAAAATGACGGCAATATCTTCGAAGGATTGTATACAGGTGGCGTCTTTTAATGTTCAGCTATATCCAGGCACACCATTCGGTTCATATCACGGATGATTAATCTACCGGATGCAAATGCCATCGGCGCCCACGCATCTGGACCTTCCAGCACTTTTGCCTGGGCAAGCTGGACATAACCTGCCGGAGTTGCTTCGGCCAGAGTGAGCATCCCGTTGTCATCCAAAATAAATATCTTCCCATCAGCAATCGAATAAGGCCCAAGTCCACGTGGTCCAAAACGATTAGTTCTTGGGCTACTCCATACAACCCGGCCGTTCATGTCAAGACAGACCAATTGCTTGTCCGGCCGTATTCCATATATATAACCATCATAAAAAATGGGAGTATGCTGATCTGAGCCAAAGACATCCGTCTCTAGCCGGAAAAGTTCTTGTGGTTTGATTTCGCCATTTTCCTGAGTCAGTTGTAGACACATAGCTCCGGCGTTATAACCGCCTGAAAGAAAAATAAGGCCGTCACCAGCGACTAAAGGCGATGGAACATTTGCAATACGAATCGACCAATCCGGATACTCCCATAAAATGCTGCCGTCCACTGCTGAAACACCGACAACACCACCGCCGGCACAATACACATACATGCGCATACCCATAAACTCGGCCGGCATGATCGATGAATGTGTCATTAACCAACCATTGGGATTGGGAGTTTGCCATAAAATTTCTCCGGTGGCACAATCGACTGCCATCATTAGTGCAGAACCTCCCGGAGCAATGATTGCCTTGCCGTCTTCAATAAGCGGGCATTGCCCGGCATACCATTCCGGCACAACTGCTCCAAAATCCCTCACCAAACTCAGTATCCAGCGAAATTCTCCGGTCTGTGAATCCAGGCAGGTGACATGGCACTTCGGCCCGATTGTCACGACATATTTATCTGTCACCGCAGGGACTGTTCGGCTCATGCCATGATTGCGTTTGACCTTTACCGGATAAGAATATATCCAGATGTCTCTCCCATCCTCAAGAGACAGACAACGAATTGCATCGGCTTGTTTTTCCTGGTCATAATCTATGATATAGACCCGACCGGCCAAAATCGCCGCTCCGGCAAAACCTTCCCCCAGATCGATAGACCACAGAACTTCGGGCCCCTCATTCGGCCAAGTCTTCGCAAGTGTCACTTCCTCAGTACTTATCGCATCAAAATTCGCCCCTCTGAACCGGGGCCAGGCACCGGGCAAATCCGCAGGCCGGCCATCGAAAAGAACCAGCTCGCCCCGCAACTGCTCGATACCACCCTCACCCGGCAAAGATTCTGTTACATCCATTTCCGGCAAACGCTCCGTGATATCCATCGCCGCATCGGCACTGAGCCATACATACAGCAATATCACTCCCACAATCGATACCGCAATTGGAATAATTTTAGTAAAATCAAAATGCAAAACGTAAAATGTAAAATTAAGGAAGTCGTCCCGGCCAGACGGGACTCCACAATTTTGATTTTTAATATTTGATTTTTTATTTTTCAGAGCTTGTTGCTCTTGATTGTCTTGTTGCATCTACTCGTTCCTCAACGCATCCAACATATCCCCGCTAAGTGCAAAGGTTGTTGCTATCCATATCCATATCACAGCACTAATCCCAATAGCGGCAATAGTAAGATACGGAATATGCGCCCCTTGTGTTCGTAAGACCGGGCTCACGGCCACCAATGCGGCAATAATCCCGCAGGCCAGACCGGAGAACATCAGTCCGCCGTGCTCGTCAAGTACCATCTTCTTAAGTGTGGCTTTATCAAAACCCACCGCCTGCAGCATGGCGAGCTCTCCCCGCCTCTCAAGCACATTGCGAAGCACAACCAACCCTAAACCAACACTTCCGAGAATCAGCCCCAAACCTCCCAACAACTGAAATATTGACAGATATGTATTCTCAACAGCCATAAATTCGGCTAATCGCTGCGTTGTCGGCGTTAATTCCAATCCGAAATCGGCCAAGCGTAGTGTCAGTCTGTCTGACAGCACTTCTATCCTGCTCTTGTCCGCGTCGATAAGAAACATCCTGTAGCCTTCATCCGAAGGAAAACGCCGGACAAATTCCTGCTCGGAAACAATAAGACTTCCCTGCAGAATTGTATTATTCAGCAATCCAACGAGTCGCAAACGAAACTGCCTCCCTTTTTCATCGGTATATTCGATTTCATCACCGAGGGATTTTCCAAGCGCCCAGACGACGGTCGCGTAATCTCCGATAGCCGGCACGACATCCTCGCCAAGATTTCGATTCAGCAGTTCCCAGGCATCCTGCTCGTCGGCACCCTCAGTGACACTGCTAAAGCTAAAAGCTCCGCGTTTGTGCAGTTGTTCCGGCTGCACCCCTAATATGCGCGGGTTCTGTGCACGATTCAAGTTCAGGCAGCTCGCATCGTCCCCATCACGCACACGGAACTGCACTATTTTTACTTCGTTAAGGCTACCATCGTCCAGTCCCATTGATTCCCGGCCCGTGCTGATATTCAAATCGTATAAAATTGGAATAGTAGATTCACCAAATAAGGCAAAGCCCCCGGTCCCCGAATCTCGTCGATGAGCCTGGGCCAGCGGATATTTTTTATTCGCACCCACAGCGATCACCAGAAAAATGCCGCATGCAAGCAATCCAATCACGGCAAGGCTTCGTCCCGGGCGCCGGGTGGAATTTCGCAGTCCAAGGCCCGCCAACGATGTCATCGGCCTGTTCCACCTGCCGGCGACCATTTTCAACAAAGCATGGGACAATCCGAGCCCGGCAATCAACAGCAGGGCCCCCGCCCCGAAAAATGCTCCCGATGCGGTACTGCTGTCACCGGTCCCCATCAAAACAAGAAGCAATACAGCCCCGATGACAGCCACTGCCGCAATCCATAGTCCGGCCATACTTTTCGATATGCGCTTTGCTTTCAAATACTGCCATCTTAATGCTCCGGCAAGAAGCTCACGAGCCGGCCGTGACAGTTGTTTGCGTAAAGTAAGCCAGATAGCAATCAAAGAAATAATGACCGCTCCGAACGCACCAATAAATAAAGTTAAAGTGCCGGCGTAGAATTGTATCTGTGAACCTGCTATAGCCGACTTCCATATTGTCGAAAGTCCATATATCATCACTTTCGTATAAAGCAGCGCCGATACGGTCCCCAAAACCGCTCCGAATATCGCCAAAAGCCCCCCTTCCATTAACAGCAGTTTTTTGACCTGCCCCGGCAATAATCCCACCGCCAACAACATCCCGATCTGTTCGCTGCGATTTTCGACACCAAAGACAAACAAAAGGCCCGTCAGAATCAAAGCCGCCATAATAAGAAACATACTCAGGCCAAGGAAAAGTTGACCGAAATCGGTCGTTCCCCCCCCTGCTTTAGCACCCTGTTGACGAACCGGCAGAAAGAACAATCCTGCTGAAGCAGGACTAACATTATCGAGTAACATTTGGGCAATATCCTTCTCCGACTGATTTCTCATCGGATAGCGAACCGCAGTTAGATTGCCGTATCTATTTGCCCACATTTTCCGCCCGGCATTAAGTGTTACGAAAGCCTTTGGTGTACCTCGATACTTGTCCCAATAATCCTCATCCTTTGTACGTATCTTATCAAGGTCAATCGCAATACCCGTATCCCAATCTCGGCAATTATTCACATCCGCAAGGCCGGGAAAATCCGGCATTAATTCCGGATCGATTGCAGAGCCTTCCATCGGCAGAATTTTCCGTATCCGAAAACTTGTGCTTCGCTGCTCAAGTTTCCTCATCAATCCCACGGCATAATATGTTAATTCAAGCGAATCTCCCACCTTAGCCCCGAGATCATTAGCAAGCCACCGGTTGATAATAATCTCGTCATCGCCCATATTGATAGGGACAATATTATTGGCATCTGCCGATGGTTCTATAGCAGAAACCATCGAGTATGGAGTTGCTTTATCGCGCAGTCTCAATTCGTTGACAAAATAGGTCAAAATTCCAATAGAGTCATCGCCTATCCCAGGAAAGGCTCCTGATCCCTTTTTCGCGGCTTCACTTAAAAAATCATCAATGAATACCCTTTTACTGCGTACCTCGAAAAAATCCCGCCCTTCAAGCCGGCGAAGCTCAAGCTCTGCATCAGAAAGCCGCCAGAATTTTTTTACAGCTTCATTTGCCTTTTCAATCGTTATGCTATTATTTTTATTGCCGGCAACCAGCAGGATATTGGCCTGTTCAATGCGGCCAAGTTTCTCCTGCAGCCATCGTAAGGGCACAAAGGCATTCAAAGGCGCAACCTGATTTGATTGTAAGCTGAAGCGTCCAAAATCCGATTCGGATGCAATTGCACCGACCTTCAAGCGAAAAGCTATGGATAAATCCGAATCTGGTGTAAGAGGTACATCCCTGGACATTAAGCTCGGTTTTTCAATCTGCAAAACAATCTCGTTACCAGGTACAATATTGAGTTTTGCAGCTAAAGGCTCATTTAATATGACTGTTTCATCCCAATCATTACGAAAAGGATTTTGCCGTGCCCCAATCCTGTAAAATCGTTCATCGACGCCAAGCACTTCTATTCTGTTGGCCCGCTTGGATCCATCGTCATTTCTCATCAACCCGCGTACCTGCAGGACAGGTGCCGCAATTGTGTCCAGTTCTGCCGCCAGTTCGTTGGATAATTCTGCTCTGAAAAATCTATTCTGCGGCACAAGAGCAAATTGTGTCGCGCCCAGCCGAGCATCCACCATCATAAGAAGACTGTGACGCACAGAATCGCCTACAATTAGTGCACCAGTTAATACGGATGTGCTGACCATGACGCTCAGCAGAACGCCGAGATTCGTCCGCCAATAAAAACAAAGGCTTCTTTTGGCAAGTCTGAACAAGCTCATTGACGGCTCCGTTCTTTCAACAGACCATCGCTCAACTCCGATACCGGCCCGATGCGTTCGGCAAATTCCAACGAATGAGTTACAACAATCAATGTCACCTCTTCACTGCGATTCAATTCAACCAGCAGATCTGCTATGTTCTGCGAAGCGGCTCTGTCCAGTGAGCCGGTCGGTTCATCGGCAAGCAACAGCTTCGGCTTATTAATCAACGCTCTGACAACCGCCACCCGCTGCCGCTGTCCCCCCGAAAGTTCGCCGGGTCGATATTGCAAAAAATCTTTAAGTCCAACATGTTCGAGCAGACCAGTCGCTCTTTCCTGAGCTTCTTTTGCAGAAAGCCCGCCCTTGCCGGTCCCGCCGGGGACGGCTCGCGCCGCAAGCGTTGGCACCAACACATTTTCAAGCACGGTGCATTGCGGCAAAAGATGATGCAGTTGAAAGACAAAACCAATCCGGCGGTTGCGAAGCCTCGCAAGCTCCTTATCATCCAGCTTTGCAAGGTCTTGCCCGTCAAAGAGCACCTGTCCGTCAGTTGGGCGATCCAGGGCGCCGATGATATTCAGCAGCGTGCTCTTTCCGCTTCCCGAAGGTCCCACGATCACCATTGACCGGCCGCTTTCAAGCTCCAGCGAGATGTCTTTTAAGACACAAACGCTGCCGGTATCACCCGGTGAATCATAACTTTTTGACACGTGAACGAGCTCAAGCATAATTGTCCTTCCTGAACCTACCGCACGATTCGTTCAAATATTTGTATCATTTCCTTTGCAGTCTGGTCGATGCTGAATTTCTCAAAGATTGCATCTCTGCCCTGCTTTCCCAAAATGAGTGCGTAATCCGGATCGAGTAACAGCGGCTCCATTGCCGCAGCCAGAGCAGAAGCGCTATTGTCCCGGTATAGTATCCCCCCGCCGGTCATTTCCAGCAATTCGGGAAACACTCCAATCGCAGGTTCGACAACCGGTACACCGGCTGCAAGAGCTTCGAGCACATACAAACCATATGCAACAGGCTTTTTCTCCGGCACCGAAAGAACCGAAAGCGTATGTAAAAATTCAAACTTTGCCTCACGGTTGAAACTCGGCAGAAACTCCACATCGTCACTCAAACCGTGAGAGCTTAACTTTTGCCGAATATCATTTAAGAATGGTTCATCAGCGGCACTTTTTCCCCCGGCAATCCGCAGCTTCGTATTTTTTAGTTTATCATTCTTCTTTATTTGGATAAAAGCATCGACCAAGGTATCCAATCCTCTCTCCGGGCACATCCGTGAAAGATAGCCAATCGTCGGAATTTCCGGCATAGTCTCTCGCCGCTTATACCCACCCAGCGTGATTCCCATACGCACAACCTCAAGCCGTTCTGCATCAAGACCAATCCTCTGCTGCATCGCATCTGCAAAGTATTTGCTTACGGCGATAAAAGTATCGATATTTCTGGATTGTTCTGCAACTATTTTCCATGCCTGCTCCGTGTATGGAGATGTCAATCCATCGAGGAATCCATCTTCATCCTGGAGCAAACACAGTACCGGCACGCCAAGCTTTTCTTTGATCGGTTTAGCCAGACCAATTAATAGAATATTTGAAAGAGTCACTACATCGGGTTTGTTGTCGTCCTGCACCAGCCATTCAACGAGTCTGTTCAGTTCCTTTGTCTGTCGCCCCTGCCGGCCTTTCAGCATTGATATTGTCGTCTCGGCCAAATCTTTCGCACTTGTCATTCCCGCTTTACGTGATGCCCACTTGAGAAATCCCGGCCGATCAAACAAGCGGTCGAGCCATCGAGGAGTTTTTCGGAAAAGAGATAATTTTTGCTGGAGGTACACATTAATTCCACCAAAAAAAATCGGTGCTTTGCGAGGCACTTCCTTTTCGTCAACCTGTAATGGCAAATACATCGGCAACAAAATCACTTCCTGCTGCAATTTGTGCATAGCCGTAACCAAAGCAGCATCGCGCAGGCAGTTCTCACAATAAAAATTATCTCCTGAGCCTGGTGTGATTTGTACAATTCTCATCGTGTTTTTCTCCACTTCTACTGCCTGGAACCAAAAGCATACACGTAGCCGTCATCGCAGCCGACCACGACCTTCCCCTGTGCCACAGCCGGTGAAGATGTAATCGCCTGGCCGATCTCATATGACCACACCTTACTACCGTCTGAAAGCCTTAACATATAAACTCGTCCATCTTCCGAGCCGACAATCACTTTATCGCCGCATATAACCGGTGAGCTGTCCACTTCACCTAACGTCTGAAAAGTCCAGACCTGTTTCCCATCATTACGACCGATACAGTGCACAAGTTCATCTCTGCCTCCAATGACAACCACATCCCGGCCAATTGCGGGCGAAGAAAAAAATGGGGCCTTTCCGCCATCATATTGCCATAGGATTTTGCCGGAAGCGATATCCGCCTTGATGAACACATTATCATAATTTCCCACGTAGACCTGCCCATCGAGAATCGCCGCAGAGGCCGCGATATACGACCCGCTGTCAATTGTCTTGACCATGGTCCCGTCGGTCAGGGAAACAACATGAATCAGCGCATCACAACCGCCGAATACGGCACGTTGTTCCTCGACCGCCGGTGAACCATTGATATAATTATCAGTTTCATAGGTCCACACGACCTGGCCATTTGTCGAATCCACACAATGCAGTTTATTATCATAGCTTCCCACAAGAATCCATATCGTCCGACTATCCGGCGAAAGCGTCCAATTCGCAGCACCGAGAATTTGCCCGTCCGTTTCATATTTCCACCTAAGCGCGCCACTTTTTGCATCGAGCGCATATAAAAAACCACCTGATGAACCAGCGTAAACAGAACCCTCGATGACACAGGGCGTTGCTTCAACTGCATCGTCGAGTTTGTATGACCAGACTCGATGTCCATTCTCTATATTAATCGCATAAATATTCTTATCCGATGAGCCTATGAAGACAAGGCCGTCAACGATTACCGGCGAAGATTTGATTTGGCCTTCTGTTTTGAATTTCCATACAGGTGCCAGCGAATCCGACAAATTCCCCCGCGCAATTCCCAAAAGCCTCTGCTGGCCCCGGAACATAGGCCAATTGGCTTGGTCAGGAACTGTCATTTCAGGCTGTATAGATTCCGGCACTTCCGGCGCAAGCCATTCTGCGTATTTATCAGCATCTGTTTGTGGCCATTTGATTATTATTACCGCGAGCATCACACATGCTGCGACGGCCATGATAACCACAGCAACCTTATTTGCAGATTTCATGGTGATGATAATAACGTATTAGCTGATTGCAGGCAATAGAACCTTTAAGACATGTTATATGTTAATGGAAAAAGCAGGCTTGTTGTGCGAAGAGTTATATGAGGAAATTTTACTTTGTGTTACCTTGATGAACCGACGTCTTTTTTTCATTCTGCACACTGAGGTTAGTCTGGACGTATTGAGTTCTTGCTTCGGCAATGAGGTTGAGCATCTGGTCGGCCTGGCTCTGAATCTCAGGATCAGTATTTGTCACTCTTGCATTCCATTTGCTATATTCTTTATTAAGGTGTTTACGAGCTTTTTCTTCGCTCATATCGGAAGTAACACCAAGTATCGATTCTATGTCCTTAACCTCATACATTTCAACCGGAATGACTTTATCCATCATTGATCGAAACTTTTCGCTGTCAATTTCGAGCCAGTGTACCAGAGTCCTTAGGAGTTCCAGCTCTTCAGTCACAACAGAGCCGTTGGCCTTTGCCACATGTAAACAAAGCTCCAGAATATCATAGCGTTGAGCGGCTGGAGCAATCTCGACAATCTCCCGGCATATTTCAAAACTATTGAGCTTATTTCCCTCACGGAAAAAAGCGATAACCTCATTCAACGCCTTATCAAGCTTACGCTCAGCTTTATCAGATGCCCGGGATGAATCTATATTATCTTTCGCCCATTTTTTTATAAGTTCAATTTCGCAGTCATACATTTTGTTGTCTGCTGCACTGACGGCAAACGCCAGGGCAACCGCCAGTGTTTTTGTGTGTTCAATATTCTCCCGCAGATCAATATACCCGAAAGCCGGATTGTCATAAAGATAAGAGCACCGGGCACAGGCAAGTTCCTGACTGCCCTTAGCAGACAATATTGAGATATTGAAATGCAGATTCCTTGTTCCTTTCCGAGGAAATACCAGCCAGTCAACTCGCAGTTTGGCAACAGCAGTCCAGTCTGATAGAGTAGTGACCCGGTGAGGGAGCCTGCCAAGATCGGCACTGTAAGAAAAATCAGATGAACCCGCTGCCTGCGCTGTACCAGACGGTGCAAGGGCCTGCCACTGTTTAACTCGGGACTGCACCGGTTTAGGAGCATCCGGACCTTCTGTCACATCCTGAATTGATATTCTTAAAGTCGTATGGTGCATATCACCGGGAGCATGAATTGAGCCGCAAATCTCCACACCTAATGCATCAACGACACTGTTATTTTCCTTCTGGATTGTTTGTTGAATCCTGCAGTTGAGAATGCCTAAATCGGGTTCTTTGTGCTGGTCTGAACTATTGCAGGAATCTGCTTCGAATAAGAGCTGAGTCTTAAAATAATTTCCCAAATCCGAAAAACTGCGGAGACTGGATAGGTCCTTGTAAGTAATACGACTAATTGACCGGACAAACCTTGAACATACAAACAACGTTTTGTGCCTGAAGCGAGTGATCAATTCTGCAAACTTTGAGCGGCCCAATAAACCGGGCCAGCCTCCGCGTCTCTCGACGCGAGTCGAGGCGGCAGGGAAAAATATTGCCGCACATGCCACGGCGACCACTACAATTAGAATCAAAAATCCGCCCATCTAAATACCTGTACATATTGCTACTCGACTTTGGAGCTATTAACTTGTTCGCTTTTTTCTGCTGTATCTTCCTCTGACATTTCGCCTTTATTGCTTAAACAGAGATCCACTGCAAGAGCTCTGCCTGATTCGAGGTCTTCGAACTTGCAGTGCATTCTCTGGTTAACGTCATAACTATAAGTGACTTTAATAGGACACTCTGCGGGCCTGTCCGGAGGAAGCTCTAATTTGTGTGTAGCAATCTTGTTGACATACTCGATAGCGCTGTCTTCACCCTGTGTTATAGTGACCTCAACTGCTGTTTGCCCTTTGGAGAGGGTATAAAACGTCTGTGACACTTCACAGGGCAAGGGAGTGTTTTTCTTTAAAATGATACGATTCTGAACGACGCGCCGACCGGTTTCCTTATCAACAGGGGCACAAATCGTACCATAACTATGATTGCAGACATCGGTAAGGTTAATATCCTTGAGTCCGCTAGTAATACCCACCGGCACTGCATCAGGTTTTTCTCTAATCATCGTCAAACCGGCGTGTAAAGCGGCACCTAACGCAACGCATTCATCTACATTAACCGCTGTCTCAGGTGCAAATCCGAACATCTTCTCCAGACGTTGCTGAACGATGGGCATTCGCGTGCTGCCGCCCACCAACAGCACCTTATCAATTTCAGAAGGCTTTACACCGGCTTCCTCAAGGGCAACTTCGACAAGAATATCCGTACGGGCCATTAAAGAAGAAATTGCTTGTTCGAACATTTCACGTGTTATTTCAACACGCATATTACCTGCCGACCCATAGAGCATCTTTTTTGCCATATCGCGGCGAGACAATGTCTTTTTGATATCTTCGGCTTCGTCCTCATATTTCGCTCTGTCCTCATCGGTGCCAATCAACTCGGCACTAAATTTGTCTTGGTAGTGCTGCTCCAGCATCTCCAATACTTGCTTATCAAAATCAACGCCGCCAAGAGCATGGTCACCCTGTGAGCAAACAATATCCATTTGGTGTCCTTTGACATCCATTATCGTCACATCGAAAGTTCCACCACCAAGGTCATATACAAGGACCTTTCCCTTAATCTTACGAGTCGTAGCATAATACAGGGCGGCGGCCACCGGTTCATTGACAATACCAATCACGTTCAAACCGGCCATTGTCCCGGCGTCCATAGTCGCTTTCCTGCGAATTTCATCGAAGTGAGCGGGAACAGAAATAACGGCATCCTGAATTTCCCCATGCTCTACCGAGCTGTCCTGTTTAAGCTTTTTCAAAATCAGCCCAGACAGCTCCACCGGTGTCCAATCCTTACCGTCAATATTTTTGCGATAATTAGTATCCCCCATATGCCGTTTTATCCAACGAACGGATCTCTGTGCATTGAGATGCCGGGAGTTAATTGCTTCAATACCCACACGGATTAAATCAGCATTTTCTTCGTCAAAGAAAATCGCAGACGGCGTGAGCCTCTCACCGTCGGCATTTGGGACTATCTCCGGCTTACCGATCGCATTAAGAATCGCTAATGCTGAGAAAGTCGTGCCGAGATCTATTCCCACGATATTACCCATTGTACACCTCCAATATTACGGCTCTTGAATCACAACTCGATCCATACAACATTGAAAGCTCATGCATACAATCTAACTTGAGCCGGACGCACTATCCTGACATTCTCCTCGTCAATAAAGCATTGATAACCGGGTTTGAGCACTTTCTCAATTTTGCCTCTCTGCTCAGGGTCCCTGCAACGCTGCTTCTCTTTAACAGCCTCTGCGTACTTTTCCTGGCCGCGATATTCACTGTTTATTTCCGGTTCAAATTGCTCGACACCGCTTGACTCCAAAGCAAAGATTAATTCATCACGAACTTCCTCGAGGTCCGCCACCTCACATTCCTGTTCAGCCAGTTGTATAATACGGCATTCAAGATTATCGATGCAGCGAATAATGCGAAGGCAAAAACTCTTGATGATATTCCAGTCATAGCCATCCTGTAGCTTCTCCAATCTGTTCTGTTGGTGAGCAGCGTATTCACGAATCGCTGAGACCTGCTGTGTGAGATCTCTGAGTGTGTTATCGATCGGATTCGATTGTTCAGAACCAACCGTAAGCATCGTCTCATTTTTTTGCTTATCTTTCGAACGGACGGCTTTTTTATTGCTTGGCACTTCGGGAGTTTTTTCAGTCTTTTGGACAGACCGGCTTCCAAAATGCTCCTTCGAACGGCTTTCTTCCTTATTTTTAAGACAGGATTCGCTGCTTATGGAAATATCTGCTTTCTGCCTGCGGATTTTAGATTTACCACGAACAAATTCCGGGTGCTGCCAGCCTGAATTCACAAGGACCTTTGATATGTCCCCAAACTGATTTTGCTGCTGTTCTTTTTCTTCCGGATTCTTTTCCTGCTCCAGCTCCTTTATATCAGCTTCGCCCGGTGGTGAATCATTGGACTGTTTTTTACTTCCAAAAACACGGGCCAAAAAATTCTTCAAACCGGCCAAAATCCTAATTAAGAGCCGAGCAATATTTAGTAATGTAAACCAGCCAACAATTATCCCACCGACAGATGTACACATAATTGAGCCTGTAAAAATAAATTCGCTCAACTCTTTTTGTTTTTTATATTCACTTAATTCGTCTTGCCAGTTCCCACCATAAACATCATCCGCAAATGGATAAACCGTCATTTCACCTGCTGCTAATTTATCCATGTCTGCTTTAAGTCTCTCCTGCTGCTCCAGCTGAAGTTGAGCCTGAGTCTTTGAATTCCCGTTCCCATCCAATCCCAAAGGCAACTCCGTCCGCTCCTCCGGGGGCAACTGCAGCCATTGTTCATATTGCTGGATGTACTCATTCGTCTCCGAACTGTACTTCAACTTGAAGGAATCTACTTCTTGTTGTTCCTTTCGCCGTTCGGAGACTATCCACCAAAGCATACTGCTACCGATTAAAAGCAGCACTAAACCAATAATAACTGATAGCTTTTGCATAATCTCAAATATCAATCAATCCACGAATCGGGCAAAAGTTCCTGTATATTTGCTCAGATAATCTCAACATTCGCCGGAACTGAAGTTTTCGACAAAGGCTTCGTCTTCTTTCTGACCATACACTTCGGTTACACGCAGCACTTCTTCTATCGTTGTCAGGCCTTGCTTAACCTTGATAATGCCATCGTCAAATAAAATCCGACGACCACTCTCGTGAAACACCCTGCGCATATTGTTAATCGATGTGTCTTTGTTGATCATATCCCTGAACAGTTCATCAATAATTAACAGCTCATAAATACCCACTCGCCCTACATATCCTGAATTCCTGCAATGGTCACAGCCTGCCCCATGATTAAGTTGTTCCGGATCGACTCCGGCCCTCTCCACATATTTACGAATATGTTCCGATACCTGATAAATTTCTTTACACTTCGGACAAATCTTCCGGACTAATCGCTGGGCAAGAATTCCATTCAATGAGGCTGCTATCAAATACGGATCAATGCCAATATCGACCAACCTTGTAACACTGCTTGCTGCGTCATTTGTATGGAGTGTCGAAAGAACCAAATGTCCCGTCAACGCAGCTTGTACTGCTATACGTGCCGTCTCGTTATCACGAATCTCACCTATCATAATAACATCCGGATCCTGTCGCAGCAGACTCCGCAGTGCCATACCAAAATCGAGCCCGATCTTTTCGTTGGTCTGAACCTGATTGCAAAAATTAAGTTCATATTCAACCGGGTCTTCAACTGTCGAAATGTTTAATTTATCACCATCCATCTGGGCCAATGCAGAATACAAAGTCGTGCTCTTACCGGAGCCTGTAGGGCCGGTCACCAGAAAAATCCCGTGAGGCAGCCTTACCTGCTCAGTAAAAGCCGACTCTATATCAGGCTCCATCCCCAACTGCTCAAGACCGCGCAGAATAGATTTGCTGTCCAGAACTCGGATAACCACCTTTTCCCCATAATTTGTCGGAAGTGTTGAGACCCGCAAGTCGATTGCTCTGCCGCCGATGGATACCTTTATTTTTCCGTCCTGTGGCAATCGCCTTTCCGAAATATCAAGATTTGCCATAATCTTAATTCGAGAGACAATCGCAGGATGCATCTTCAGCGGTGACTGCATCATATCAAAAAGTACGCCGTCTATGCGGTTTCTTGTCCTCATGGACTTTTCCTTGGGCTCAATATGAATGTCACTGGCTCCCTCGCGCACGGCATTGCTGATTACATAGTTCACAAATTTAATGACAGGTGACTGGCCCGCCATTTTTTCAAGGTCCTGAGACTCCTCCTCATCATCGTGAACAATTTCAACGTCCGTCATATCACTGATTATATCATCAAGATTGTAATCATTCTTCTCGTCATTTAAAAGATCACAGACTTTATCTATATCTTCATCCAGACATACAACAGTCTCGAGATTCATTTGAGTTTGTCTTTTAACATCTTCAATAACAAAGAGGTCACCTGGATGGCTTGTCGCGACCACAAGGTTCTCATCATTAATCGCGATGGGCATAATCCGATTGCTTTTGATATAGTCAAGTTTTAGTTTTGACAATGCCTGTTTATCAACCTGGTCCGGTTCAATCTTGCGAAATTCAAATCCATAAAGACTCGCCCGGGCTATTGAGATATCCGGCTCTTCGACGAAGTTCTTTTCAGTGATTATCTTACAGATATCGCTGTCTGTTTTTTCCTGAATCTGTCTTAGCTCAGAGAGTTGCTCCTCGGAGATCTTCCCCATTTCGTGAAGGACATCTGCAATATCCCGAACATGAACGGTAGCGTCCTGCTCCGGAGAATACAGTTGTGAAAGGCCGCTTATTTCCTCAAGGCCACCATTATCTGGATAGTCATCAATGGAATTCAGTCCAGCGGACTGAACTTTTGCTTTAAATCCAAAAATCCGTGCCATAGTAAATAAAATATAAGTAATAAATTTTGGTCAATCAAATCAGCTCAAGCCAGAAAAACAGCATTTTTTCAACGTCCTATAGGACTTTGCGTTGAGCCAACACGACAGAGATGTAAGATCAGCTTACTGATATGATTATCGGGAATATTTCAGGTGGACTTGACTGGCCAGGCCATTTTTATCCTCAGTAATATAGGCCAGGTCAGAACACTTAAGCTGCGACAGGAAATACATCAAGATGAGGTAAATCTCCCGGAACTCGCCGAAGATGGTTGCTTGGAACCGGTCGGAAAGATTTCTTCTGCCAGATCTTCGCCGATCCGGCTGGCATAATATTGCCTGATGACTTTTTGCCCCTTGGTTTGAACATTGTCAATGGATGAAAAAATACCAGTTTTCATAAGAAGCAGAATTGCAGCACAAGCCGCCATATTACCTAAAGGCTGCACATGCTTAGACCATCTTTCCACCAGTTTCGGTTCGGGCTTTATTTGCCTGAGCTTGCAGGCTTTAGGTGCTTCACGCAGACTATGTTTCAATACGCCAATAGCCTGTTCATTAGCACGCATCAATAAACGGAGATTCAGAGGCTGTGATTTGATAAATGACAGAGCAAGATTGACTTTGCCGGTGGAAACAAATCTCTTCCGGCATCTCGGACAATTCGCAATGTGATTATGTATCCAGTTAGCTTCAGGATTAATACGCCTGCCCAAAGCTGAATACAGCCAGTTTCTGATTCGTCTACACTGGTTAGGGCTCCTTTTGTGCGATTTATTGCCCATCGAGACCTTTTTATTTATTTTTGAAGTAATCATTTTTATTCTTCTTTTCCCATCCATACTGCTAATAACTGGATCGCTTTACACCTATAAACCCTCGCCGTCCCTGCTGTTATTCCTAATATCCTTCCTATTTCCGCATATGATAATTCCGCCAGGTCCCGTAATGTTATGACATTTCTGAGATATTCGGGCAATTGGGCCATACAGTCTCTTAAAGTCTCCTGCAGATATTTAGAATCAAGCTCTTTCAAAGGCGAATGAACAACCGTTCGTACGGCGGCAGACCTGGTTAATCTTTTCCTCTCGGCAATTCTACGTCTTAGCATTGTTATCGCCACGTTATTTGCAACGCGATAAATGTATGCCTTTATATATTCAGGTTTCCGCCCCCCTTCATAATGTGCCAATTGCAAAAACGTATCCTGGTAGGCATCGCAAACATCCTGCTCATTCCCCAGTATACGCCAAAGCATGGTGACCAGCTCCTGCCCGTGTTTCTGCATTGCAGACAGAACCCACTTTTGGTCCTCAGCAACAGCCTCAGAGCCGATAAAATCCAACAGTGAACCGTAACTTACGGCCTTACCGAGCATAAACGTCCATTTCGATTATATAATCTCTTTCTGTTTACTAAGACGCGGCACTACACAATATGTTAACAAAAAATTACCAAAAAATGTGCAAAAAATCGTTTTCTTACGCAACGTTTTGGGTGCTCACTACGTCTTGGTTTTAAGCCGCGATACGAAAAATAGGATGTTCTTAAAAAAACAAGGCCTCCTGGATATGGACATAAGTAAAGCTAAGAACAGCTCTTACAACAATAAAATACAAGCAAGAGACGTAGTTTCTCTGGTTGAAGATTTACTCAATAAGGCAGTAAAATACGGCGCGAGTGATGTACATTTCGAACCTACGGGAGCCGAATTAACGGTAAAATATCGTCTCGACGGCGTACTTAACACCATTGAAAAAATCCCTAAGTCCCTATCCGATAATGTAATCGCAAGGCTGAAAGTTTTGGGCGGGCTTTTAACCTATCGCAACGATATACCCCAGGAAGGCCGAATCGAAATCAATAAAAGCCAAAACGACCAGGTAACGGACCAGCGGCTCGCAGTCTTTCCAACAATACACGGCCAGCGGGCGGTCGTGCGATTATTCTACAATAATATTGAGTTGATGGAATTGGAGCAGTTGGGTTTTTCAAATAATATATACATAGATCTGAAGCAAATCGCCGCCAAGAACATGGGTGTCTTACTGCTGACAGGACCAGCCGGAAGTGGAAAGAGCACGACACTGGCCGCCCTTTTACGGCATATTCTTAAAAACTACCCTGGCAAAAGCGTTGTAACTCTTGAAGATCCCGTGGAAATAAGGATAGAAGGTGCCACACAAACGCAGATTACACCACACGGCCAAATGACTTTCCCAACGGCCCTGCGGTCGCTTCTCAGGCAGGACCCGCAGGTCTTGATGATTGGGGAAATACGAGATGCCGAGACCGCTAAAATCGCCATCGAAGCGGGACTAACAGGACATCTGCTGATGAGCACAATGCACAGCGGCACGCCTGCCGGTGCATTCCTTCGACTGCTCGAAATGGGAATCGAGCCTTACCAGGTCACTTCAAGCATATCCGCAGTCCTGAATCAGAGACTGGTCAGGAAACTTTGTGTAAGATGCAAAAAGAAATCTGAAGAGACAGATTCGTTTGAAGCGGCTGGATGTGACGAATGTTTTAATACAGGCTATAAGGGCAGAATTCTCATAGCAGAAATTGTCCAATTGGACAGCGTGCTGCGAAAGGCCATTCTGGCCAAAGCCGACCTCGAAGAACTTGAGTCCCTGCTTATGAGCAAGGGCCATACAAATATGCTCGCCGATGGCCAACGGCTAATCAGTGACGGTCTCACAACTCAGGATGAACTCAATAAGGTTTGTGGATTCTCTGCTTAAAAAAAATTCAAAAAAGACATTAAGAAGAGAAGAGACACATGGTTTTATCAAAATATTATAAACAGATTTCTAAAGCAAAGCGTAATTCAGCACCTAAATTTATTGTTTTAGGCATTATTGTGGCCTCAGCTTTGATAATCGTGTGTGCGAGCCCTGCAAAGTCGGAATCGTATGAGGTAACGATTCCCAAACAATGGAAGTCAAAAATATCCGTCGGTGAATTAACCGTGGATTGCAATGCCCTATATGGAGTCCCCTGGGAATTAGGGCTTTATCCGGTAGTTCGACTCAATCTACCCGTGGAAAATCTCACCTCAAAAACGGTACATTTCAAGGTTAATTACAGAACGGAAAGCAAAATTAAGGGTTATGGCAACTCGGGGATGGGTGTAACTTATATGTTAGCCGCTCGCAAAAAACGCCTGATAGACACTATCGCACCTATCGCTTCGGTCACAAGACCAATTAGATTCATACTAAGGATGAGCGAGCCGTTTTACAGTCTGGACGAGCAAGCTTCAACAGCAACAGTAATTATAAAGATAGATCCTTTCAAAATATCTGCGGTTCAATCCAAAGATATTGGATTAAAGAATGTCAAAAACGATTACTTTGAAATAGAAGAAGCTCAACTTTCACATTCCACGGAGCAGGGTAACCTCGCAATCTTTAAAGTTCATAATCTGACAGAACAAGACCTGACACTTGGCTCTTATGTCGCGGTCAATGATCCCGAGAATATTGAAACAAAGGGAGTTTTAGCCCGGCCACGAGGCTTCTTCTCCGACTCTATCGAGACAATACCGGCAAAGAATATTAAGAGCATTACAATCCCTTACAACATTCCGCCTGTAGGGCCAAAACCCGCCCTTGTTTTTACACTATTCAAACCGCACATAGAAGACATGAAACCGGGCGAGCGTGACAGGCGTAGGTGGGACATGACACTTGCCGGCTACGGCTCATTCGACCTGAATAAGGCCGTCGAGCGAAAAGAATGTGTGATTCCAATCCATGATCCTGTAGAGGAACGAGCTAAACTGACAGCACAAAAAAAATCAGAGCATTTTCTTTTCAGGTACCGGCCGGATACTTATGCAGAAGTGAACATAGAAAAAGCTATTAGTGAGCGGGAACAGGCCTACCAAGAACTCAGTAAGGTACTAAAAATGGAGCTGCCGGTCACGGTCACAATTGACTTGTACCCGGATATGGAAGCCAAAGCTTTAGGCAGCGGCACAAAATGGACACCGGCCAATACAAGGTCAAACAAACATATCTGCGAAGTATATAACGAGGAATATCAATGTGATCCATACCACGAGTTAGCGCATATATTTTCCTATCATTTTCAAAACTACAGTTCCAACAAAGGAGGTATAGTTGAAGCTTTGGCTGCATACTTTGAGCCGAACAATATGCAGATCGTCCCGACAAAGCAGATAATAAAACGTCAATTAAGCGAAGGGAAATTAAGTTCTCTTACAGAAGTTTTAGCCTCACAAAGCAGCAGCCAGGAACTGGTCATACTGATTGATTTCCTGCTGAAAAAGGATGTTGAAAAATTCAAGCAGTTTTACGTAATCATCACAAAATCACAAAAAAAAGCTAATATCGAAAAAGCAATCCGGCAAATATACGGAACCGACCCGAAAGAAATGGAAAAACAATGGCATGAGTTTATTAATCAGCAGAACAACATTTAATTTTATCCCGGAAAGATATTATGAAACGCACTACAACAATTTTTATCCTGTTATTTATTACATCTTTCGCCTATGCAAGCCAGTCCTTGCCCTGGGTTGAACTAACTCTTCATCCGGCCAAAGAAACTGAAACTGCGAAGAAATACAGGCTTTTGCCAACAGCCGAGGAACAAACCGATGCCGATGCGGTCCCGTTATATCAAAAAGCGATTCAGTCATTGCCGGAAAATTTTCAACCAAAACAATTCTCTGATTGGCGGAGATTGCCGCCCGACCAGCTACCCGCCGAAGATGTCGAATCGGCTCTGAAACAGCTCAAATCCACTTTAGATTTGGTTACTCAGGCGACAAGATGTAAACAGTGTAACTGGCCTTTCGTAAAACCTGGTCAGGTTAGTCAACAATTTATGGATGATCTTAGCAAATATCGGCAATTCACCTTCATCCTCGATGTACAGGCTAAACTCCAAATTGCACAAGGCCGGTACGACCAGGCAAATGAGACTTTAAAGACAGGTCTTAAAATGGCAAAGCATCTGGGTGATGCCCCTACTCTGATTCAGGGAATGGTCGGTATGGCCATAGCGGCTTTTAATCTAAGCAGGATTGAACAGTTGATTCAATCTGATAATGCACCAAATCTATACTGGGCATTAGAGGATTTACCACAACCGCTTGTTAGTGTAACAAAAGCAATCAAAATCGAAACGGACAATCTCAAAAACTATAACTTTTTGGTCCGCCGGCAGGCTAAAAAGGTATTACAGCCTGCACATGACATGGTTCGTAAACAGATGAATCATGTTGACCGTAAAATCGCCGCGTTACAATGCATAGAGGCATTGCGGCTTTATGCCGGTGCGCATGACGGCAAATTCCCCGAAAAACTCAGTGACGTCACTGAAATCAAGATTCCGGACGATCCGGTCACTAAGAAACCGTTCTCTTATAAAAGCACCGGCTCCGAAGCCGTCCTTGAATTGGAAGCAACTGAAGGCTCAGCGGGTAGAGATGCTATAC
The DNA here is from genome assembly GCA_964520535.1 of uncultured Pirellulales bacterium. GTDB lineage: Bacteria > Planctomycetota > Phycisphaerae > Sedimentisphaerales > Anaerobacaceae > JAFGPS01. Next base: position 25,959 of record CAZFOQ010000001.1, read on the forward strand.
GGTATGAACTCAAACTGACAGAATAAAGGATACATAACAAAATGGCAAAAATCCAGTATAAAAAAATCACCTCAGCAGGCCGATTGACCAAAGGCATTACTATTCGTATTATTATTGTATTGTTTATTTCTTATGCGCAGGCAAGCCGTTCCTCTGGCGGACCGGTCCAACTGACCCTCCATCCGGCCAAAGCTTCCGAATCCGGACAGAAATACCAGCTTTTACCGAAAGACGAGGATTTAATTGACGCCGATGCGGTGCCATTATATGTAAAAGCCATTGAATCTATGCCAAAAGACCTCAACACAAACCAAATCAATCAATGGCGCAAAACTCCGCTGGATCAATTACCCCAAAAACAGGTACAAGCAATTTTGCAGAAGTTCAAACCTTCTCTGCAACTGCTCGACCAGGCTGCCAAATGCAAACGGTGCGATTGGACTTACGATGCCTTAGACCAAAAGCTGACTAAGTATCGCAACCTGGCGTTCATTCTGACACTTCAGATACACTTTGAAATCTCTCAGGGCCGGCATGATAATGCGATTGATACGGTGCGGACCGGATTTGCTCTCGGAAAAAACTTAAGTAAAGAGCCTACCATAATTCCCGGTCTGGTCGCAGTAAAAATCGCCGAGCTTATATCCGGCCAAATCGACCAGTTCGTCCAAAAACCCGATGCACCTAATCTCTATCAGGCTTTGCGGGACCTGCCTCAACCGTTTATTGACTTGAGTGACCAACTGGAAATAGAAGAACCAGACACCGCTAAAAAAGTGCGTCCGATCACCAACAAAATGGACCGCCACATCGCTACACTACAATGCATAGAGGCATTGCGGCTTTATGCCGGTGCGCATGACGGCAAATTCCCCGAAAAACTCAGTGACGTCACTGAAATCAAGATTCCGGACGATCCGGTCACTAAGAAACCGTTCTCTTATAAAAGCACCGGCTCCGAAGCCGTCCTTGAATTGGAAGCAACTGAAGGCTCAGAGGGTAGAGATTCGGTACGGTACGAACTCAAACTGAAAGAATAAAGGATACATAACAAAATGGCAACATTTCAATATAACGCACTGACATCAGCCGGACGATTGATGAAGGGTACCATTGAAGCAGGCTCGCACGATGAGGCAAGCGAATTACTCAAACAGATGCAGCTTGCCGTCAATTCCATTGACAAAGCTAAACCTGAAAAGCCAAAAACGGCAATCGGAAGAAACGAGTTTATGCTCTTTAATCAGCAATTGGCCTCCATCACAAAGGCCGGTATTCCCCTCGAAAAAGGCCTGCGTGAGCTTGCCCATGATGTCAGTTCCCATTCGATGCGGAAACTCATCGATGCCATTGCCGGCGAGCTTGAAGCCGGTGTGAGCATCGAGAAAGCCTTTGAAAAAAGGCAGAAGCATTTTCCGCCCCTATACGGCCGAATATTAAAGGCCGGCGTCGAAACAGGACGACTCAGCGAAATGTTGACCAGTTTGAACAGGCATCTGGAGATGGCCAACCAAACCAGAAGAATAATTTTCGAAGCGATAAGTTATCCGGCAGTCATTCTGACTCTGGCAGCGGTCATTATCACCGGCGTATTCATGTTCATCATCCCTCAATTCGGCATGGTCCTTCAGGAAATGACAGATACCGGGCAATTACCGGTCCTGACACGAACATTTTTAAGTATGTCACAACATGTTATACCATTCTGGACAACCGTCGGATTGATAATCGCCGGGATACTAATTCTCTTTGCACTACTATCGTCATTCCCTGCAGGACGCAGGTTTAAGGAATCGGTTCTGCTTTCTCTGCCCGTCTTTGGCAGAGTTTACCACAGCAGCACACTAAGCAGGATGTCCGAAGCGATGGCAATTATGGTTGCAGCAGGTTGTGACATGCCGGAGTCTCTAAGGCTAAGTTCAGGCGCCACAGGAAGTGAAAAACTTATTGCCGAAAGCGAGGTGATTGCAGGTCAAATCGAACAGGGAGCAGGTATTATGGAAGCGGGACAATCCTGCAGGATGATACCAAAGCTGTTCTTTTATTCGATACAATTAGGCTCTCAACGTAACGAGCTTCAGGACAATCTCTATAGTCTCGGCCAGATGTATGCCGAACAAGCCCAATTCGGCCAGGCAAGATTACAGGCGATGTTGTTGCCTCTGATGCTGATTGTCGTCGGAGGTTTTCTGTTCGTGACAATTCTTTCAATGTTTTTACCTATGATACAAATTATAACGAATCTATCGAGTGCGGCGTAGGATATGGAAATCATCATACTATTATTAGCAATATTAGCTTTCTATATATTCCTTGGATTGAAAAAGCCGGGAGTTGCTTTGATCACGTCACTGTTTCTGGCAGGAACCTTGATTATAGCCGGAACCGTCCAAGAGAATTTTTTTATCATCGCAAGTGCACCTGTCATTTTTATTGTGACACTAATCGTCGCGCTTGCATCCAAACAAGGATACGAGGCGCAGGAATGGTCCATGAGTGTGGCAAAAATCACATTAATAGGTATCATCATTGCCTTACTGTCATTTTTAGCGGTTGTTTGTCTGTATATTGCTATTGAAGATGAAGAAATCCTGCCTCTGATCATTTTTATTGGCCTGATTGCACTGATTGCATCCCTCATTGGTCTGCGAATCATTTTCGCATCAGCATCCAGCTCTTCGACTGCCGCTTTTGTCCTTTCCACAATCGGCTCAAGCATCCGGCAGAACCTTCCTTTACCGATGGCGCTCGACTCGGCGGCAAGTGGACAGTCGGACAAGCGCTCAATAATCCTTCAGAATATCAAAAAATGGCTTGTTCAGGGCTATTCTCTCAGCGAGTCAATGAAAAGAGGTTATCCGAGATGTCCCGGTTATGCCGTAGCCATGATATCCGCCGCCGAACGGATTAATCAGCTTCCGTTCGCCCTGAAGGCCATTGAAGCAAATATTGCCGCCCAAACAAAAGAGAACCGTAAAATCAGGCCGGTTCATCCTATTTACCCGGTCATTGTGATAACATTTATGTTCTTTATGCTGATGGGACTTATGTTCTTTGTAATCCCACAATTCGAAACCGCACTAACAGAAATGACAGAAGGAGCACAGCTTCCGGCAATTACACGTGTCCTTTTAGAAATTACAGCCTTTGTCTTTCTTGAATATGGATGGTTGTTCGGGACATTATTATTATCGTTCATCTTTATTGGAATTCCCGCCTTCATTTACTTCAGGTTCAGATCTCGTCGGCCGGATGAACCCTATCTATTTTCGCAAATCGGCGATTTTATCAAGTGGCATCTTCCCGTCCTGCACTGGTTTGAGAGAAATTACTCGATGGTACAGGTCGTCGAGATGTTGCGATTGTCACTCAATGCCGGTTGTCCCGTCAATGATGCCATTGACAATACGATCGGCCTGGATGTCAACATTTGTTTCAAGAGACGACTGAGAACATGGCACCAAAAAGTCGAGCGAGGTGATAATATTTCCGCTGCCGCAAGAAAGAGCAAGCTGGGTTCCGCCCTGGCCTGGGCCTTTAACCAGCAGGTCAACCAGGGCAATACTATGACTATTCTGGAGACGCTTGAGGCGTTCTATCGCTCAAACTACAGCTACTGCGTTAACCTGGCACGGTTCATCATCTGGCCGTGTATCATCGTTTGCATGGGAATCCTTGTAGGTTTTGTTGTTCTTGCGATTTTTACCCCGAGCATCTCGATTATCAGTAGTTTAGTGACATTAGTAACACCATGACAGGACTATGGGAGCATAAAAACGTGTGTGTAAAATATGAAAAATATCATGGTTACCTGTTAACGGAAGTGATTGTTGCAATCTCTGTTCTGGGATTTCTAATCGTCGCGTTTGCATTATCACTCAGCGGATTCGCACGGTTCAATCGCTTTCAGTTGGTCAGGCAGCAGTGTACGGCGGCGGCCCAGGCACAACTTGACAGCATCGCAACGACAGGTAAGCCAATCCCGGATGAAGAATTTCAGCGGCTTTGGCCCAAGCTTAGCATTTCGATCAAGCAATCGGATGGAACAGGTCAATGGCAGGGATTGAATCTGGTCAAAGTGGAAGCCAGCGGCATGGGTTTCAGTCAGCCGGTGAAAGTCCAACTATCCAGATATATGGCGGCCAAGATATCCTTGGCCGATCAGGAGTTATGACTATGCGTAAAGGTTTTTCCTTAATCGAACTCATCGTCATCATTGCAATCCTTCCCTTTATTCTGGTCGTGATCGACGGTCTGTTTTCATCCATGCTCACCGATGTCCCGCGGTCCTGGAATACGATACAGAATAACTCGGTCCTGCTGCATATGCTCCGGCAAATGGAGCAGGATATCGATCAGGCAGAAAATCTTCCCCGGTCCATCAACGGATATACCGCCGGAAATGAGCTGCTTTTGATCGAGCAGACCGACAAAGTGATTCATTATCAGATGAAAGACGATCGTGTATTCAGATATGGTTTTGCAGGTACTCAGAAAATCCCCGAAGAAACAAAAAGCTGGTTGCTTCCCAAAACGAAAATCCAATGGCAGGTTCACCGAGAAAACGGCAAAGGTTATGCCGCTGAGATTCAACACAACGTTGAATATATTCATCACGGTCACCTGATCAAAAAAATGGAAAATTCTCATTTATTTTATCCCGGAATCATTGAGTAAATCAAAATGAAAAAGAACAGAGAAAAAGGATTTATCCTAATCCTGGTTGTATTGCTGATAGAGCTTACTGCCATCATCGTGTTCATATTAACCAGTGAGGCACAAACGATACTGTATCAGGCGAACAGCATGTATCTTCAGGCCTGCGAGCGAAACCTGATTGCCAGCGGGCGGACGTGGGCAAAAATATATATTCCAAAAGACAGTGGAGATATCTCCGGCAAAATGATAGAATTAGATGTGACTGAGATGAACATCCGCGGCTCAAGTTTAGGTGTGAAACTGAGTATTCCCGCAGAAATGCAGCCGCAGGTTCAAATCAGAACATCGTGCAGTCGTGGAAGGCAAACTCTCACAAACGATGATACATATAAAATCAAGTAATGATAAACAGAAAGCAATTATTAGAGCACGCAAAAGCCCAGCAGGCGACTGATATACATATTTCTGCCGGAGCTCCGATATTGTTCAGAGTTGGAGGCAAATTAGTTCCCATTACCAAAGAGAAATTGACTGCTGAGCAGAGTAGCGAAATCTCTCTTGATTTACTTACCGAAGAGCAGAAAATCCAGCTCGAGAAAAATCTGGACTTCGATTTAATGTTAGCCGAGGGTACCGGCAGATACCGGATAAATGTCGGCTATTTCAACGGTGCAGTCGGCTCGACCATCAGAATCCTCCCTACAAGACCCAGAACAATTGAAGAATTATCCCTTCCCGACGTCGTCAAGAACCTGACCCAAAGAACAAAAGGATTAGTCCTTATCACCGGCAGCACAAGCCAGGGTAAAACCACTACAATGTCGGCAATGATCGATGAATTAAATTCGACCTGCGAAAAACATATCATCACCATCGAGGACCCAATCGAGTACGTGCATACAAATAAGGTCGGCGTCGTCAGGCAAAGAGAGGTCGGAAGAGATACTCAGACATTTTATACAGGACTACGGGCGGCCCTGAGACAGGACCCTGATGTGATTGCCATAGGCGAGATGAGAGACTACGAGACAATCAAGATTGCCCTGGCCGCCGCTGAAACCGGCGTTCTTGTTCTTTCAACCCTTCACGTAATATCAATCGATAAGATTATCGAAAGGCTTTTAAGTTATGCCCCCTCCTCCGATGAAAGCCAGTTGAGATTTCTTTTAGCCGAGTCTCTGCAGGGTATGATTCACCAGGAGCTTATCCCTACAGTCGACGGCAAGCAAAGAGTGGCTTGCGAAGTTTTGGTTGTCACCAATGCCGCCAAGAATATCATCAGAAGAAAAGGCGGATTCTTCCTGAGAACTGTAATCGAAACCGGCAAAAAACATAAGATGGTAACAATGGCCGAATCCGTCACCGCCCTTCTCGAAGCCGGCACAATCAGCGAGGGCGTCGCGAAATCCGTTCTGTCAAACTACAAATAATCAGCAGCTTAATCTCCACACCCCTTGAGCCGGCGTCATGCTGAGCCGAAGGAGAAGCATCCGGCTTACGAATTTTTGACATTTCACATTACTGTTCATTGACAACCAACAAAATATACAGGTATAATTTCCAACCAAGAGCGGCTGACGACACCCGCGGATAGAAATACATCAGATGCCCTGCAATGAATAATAAAATGTCAGGTGTGCACGACTCGACTGAGCTCGCCGAAGTCTGCACACCACAATTATCTGAAACCATATAAACAATAAATAGACATCAGAAAATGAAACCAATAGTCCTTATCTTAGCTGCTATCTTGATGGCCGGAGGATGTGGGCAAAATCCTGTCTCAACTACTCACACACTGGTGACCAACCCACAGGATGAGCCCACTGTCGCTATCGTAATCCCAAAGGCAGGTGATATTGTCAAGTTCATAGCCGATCCACTTCCTGAAAGAACTCATTTCATGAATTTCAAGGTCGAAAGAAAAGATCTTGAAGACATCCTACATACATGGTATCAGGTCTCGCAAGATCACTGGGAGCATGGCTACAGTCATGTTGCCTTCGAGGATAGAACAGGAACAATCAAGTTGAAAGATGGCACCACTATCAGATGGATGGTCAAGCCAGGCGGCCTTGCTACCCTTACCTTTCAAGATGGCACAATATTGTATCTCGCCAGTGAACTGACGCCTTGGAAAAAGAATGCCGAACCTGCTGCTGCATTGGAGTATAGTAGGGACGGCTACCCTATTAATGGCTGGGGACAGTTGATAAAAAACATTGGATGTCCCTAAGTGAAGAAAGGAGAAGCTATGAAAACAATTCGACAAATTGGTTCGTTAGCGTTTGTACTGGGGCTGTTCGTCACAATATTTGCCGGTGTGCCGTGGCACGTGATGGTAGCCGATGATCCGGCGGTGCCCTGGTGGCTGAGAATAGCAATTTTCTGCCTTCTCGGCGGGATTCTTGTGGTTCTGGTAACATTAGCACTCGAACAAAGTATAAACAAAAGTCCGGCAGAAACGTCACTACCCACTGAGCCCGATAGCAAGATTCTGTTGTTGAATTCCGCAGAAGTTCCCGGCCACCAGACACAAGAGATTCTCGGCCTGGTCCAGGGCCATACGGTATATGCAATCTGGCTCGGCAAAGATCTATCGGCCCTAATCAGACTTATCCTTGGCGGAGAACTGACTGAATATACCGAGATGATGGGCAGTGCTCGGGCAACAGCTACTAACAGGATGATCACTCAGGCCGGTCAGATGGGAGCGGATGCAATAATCAATGTCCGCTATATGACTACGAGTGTTGTAGGCAGTGCCGCTGAACTTTTAGCTTACGGTACGGCAGTCAAGCTCAGCAAATAGAAGTTATTGCAGAAGCCGTCCATACAGACTATAAATAATAGCGCTGTAATAACTACATTGAAAATATAATTGGATTATCCAACCGGTTGGTATGGAAAAACAAAAACAGGCTCATCTTTACGCTGTCATAGTAGTCTTGTTTTGGTCGACAATCCCTGCGGCTTTCAAAATTTCCTTAGTCCATTTGGATGTCACACCTCTTTTGTTTTGTGCCTCACTCGTATCCATTGTCACTTTCTTCTTTTGCCTTCTTTTTTCTAAAAAGCTGCATTTGCTTAAAACCTTCTCGAAAAAAGATTACCTGCATTCCGCCCTGCTGGGTTTTCTTAATCCCTTTCTGTATTATTGTGTCATACTTAAGTCGTACACATTGCTGCCCGCCCAGCAGGCCCAGCCGTTAAACTTTGTCTGGCCAATAACGCTTGTGCTGTTGTCAATCCCTTTACTCCGGCAAAAAATCAAGGCAAGGGACATTTTCGCGATCTTCATCAGCTTCTTCGGCGTTTTTATCATTTCAACACGCGGCGATATTTTCGCATTCAGAATCGATAGTCCGGCGGGAGTATCTTTGGCCCTGGGCAGCACGCTCATCTGGTCGCTGTTCTGGATATATAACGTCAGAGACAAACGCGATGAAGCTGCCAGGCTGTTTCTGAATTTCGTGTTCGGTTTCATATTTGTATCTATAGCAATACTTATTACCGGCATAAATATAATCCCGGACATCAAAGGGCTCCTCGGAGCAACCTATATCGGATTGTTTGAAATGGGGATAACATTTCTGCTTTGGCTCAAAGCGCTGAAATTATCAAAAACAACAGCACATATCGCGAACCTGATTTATCTGACCCCCTTTCTGTCGCTTATCGTTATCCATTTTGTTCTCGGTGAAGAAATTTTTTACCGCAACAGTAATCGGCTTAATTTTCATAGTCGGCGGCATAATACTGCAGAGGCTTTAATCTTAATTTATAAGAGACGGCACTTCAATTCATGTGATTATCTCCTCGATGATTCGTGCGACCACGTAGTCCGGCAGCTTATTTAGTGACGGCTTGGCCTGATATGCGGAAATTATACTCTTATCCGGGAAGGCCCCGACCTCCTTAATAAGTTCGATGGCCAGCGGCTCAAAATTATCTTCAGTAGCCATCAATGCCGCCTTATTACGTGCCGCTTCCACCAAAGCCTCAAATTCTGCACGGCTGTCATACCAGTTCAGTTGCAACTCCAGTTCAAAGGCCTCTTTCGCCCTGCCGCGATCATATAGATATTGAATCCCGAATGGATTATACATTTCTATCCGCTCGTCGATAAAAGCCAGAGACGCTTCCCAATATGCAGTGAACTTTTCACCGTCAAAATTCTCGTATCCGCCGGATTGAATCACCTCGGTAAGAACTTCTTTTATTCTGCCGGCCACTGCATCCTTGTGAGCTACAAGAAGCTCATACAATGCCTCATAATATGCTTTTAATAGTAAACTTGTTGTGTTCATCTTTGCCATTGATTTATATTTTATCCATTTAACGCTTTTTTACCTTAAGAAAATTGGCTTTGGCCCGTCCTGAGCGAAGTCGAAGGATTGGCTTAAATTGGCTTTGATTGGCTTTGAATTGGGTTTGTTTTTACTAAGTGTCCAGTCCGATTTGTCGCCGTAATCCCTTAATATATATGAACTTAAGCTCATTTGACTTTTTTTAAAATTGGCTTTGTTTTGCATAATTTAGTGTGAATTATACTCTCTAATTTGCCTCGATTTATTGTGCTTTCAATGTAAATCAAACCAAACAGCATGGGCAGAGATCTGCCCATCCTACATATGGCATAAATTTTAAATTTTTCGCTATAATTTGGTATTTTGAACATTTGAGATTGTTTAGGATTTCGGATCCATTCGACTTCGCTCAGGACAAGCTTTTACTTGTTCCCCCCGATTGACGTTTTACAGTGAACTATGAACAAGAAACAATGAACTATCGATTGTTCATTCTATATTTTATCTGAAAACAATCGATTTACAAGCAAAATCCCCGTTTTTAAGCGAAATTGTCCTTGATTCGTGACTGGTAATCCGTGATCCGTGATCCGAAAAACGTTAAGTCTTGCTAACGAATTGCTCTTGCTACACACAGTTTTTACAATCTCCATACGTAAAGCGCGTACGCGCTTTACGTACGGGCCTTTTCTTATTATTACTTTTCCGGCTGTTTTCCCATTTTTTCAACAATCGCGGTTTTTGAGCGAAAATGAAGTCGAAAGAAACATGGATAATCCGCGTATTTTGGCTAAATTGTCCTTGATTTGGCACCGGTAGTTCGTGATTTGTAGTTTATGCCTTGTACCTTTGTTCTTGCTTTTTTGGATAATTAAGAGGATAATTTTATATATAATTAAAGCGTTTAGAAAATGTACCCTGCAATACAAGAGAAGTAAAATCAATGAAACGAAAAACAGCGTACGGAATATGTATTCTTATAACCTTTGTCTTATGTCTGCTACTGGTTACCAGGCGAAAGCCGGATCTGGAAAGCAATAATACTGCAGAACGTGCGCGGGCGGTGGCTAGACTAAAGGATCAAGATATACTCGCTAGGATCGCTATCGAAGACACCTACTGGCCAATTCGTCGTGATGCTGTCGCTAAATTGACCAACCAAGCCAGTCTGGCAAGAGTAGCTATCGAGGCAAAGGATAGCATCACATGCGTCAAAGCCATTGAAAAATTAACAGACCAATCGTTTCTGGCCAAGGTCGCTTCGGAAGCAAAAACCAACGGAATTCGTAGGAAGGCCATAGAGAAACTGAAAGATAAGAATCTACTGACGGATATCGCGCTGGCAGCCAATTTGTCCATTTCTGACTTAGCCATACAAAAGCTAACGGACCAGACATCCCTAGAAAAGATTGCTCTGGAGGCGCCACACAAAAATATACGCCGAGCCGCCGTGGCGAAGATAAACAATCAGACGGTATTAACAGAAGTTGCTCTCAAAGATGATGATGATGATGTACGTAAGACTGCGGTTGCAAACCTAACCGACCAGGCAACCCTGGCCAAGGTTGCTATTGCAGACGAGGATGCATATATTCGCGAAGATGCCGTTAAGAAACTGACGAACCAGTCGGCACTTGAACATGTTGTTTTCGAAGCACCACACAATGTCGTTCGAAGAATTGCTGTTAAGAAGATAACCAACGAAGCTGTGCTGGTTCATATCGCTATTAGGAATGAGGACGAATTTATTCGGGGCTATGCCGTCTCGAAGTTGAATGATGAGAGAATATTGACACAAATTGCACTCCATGATGAGAGTGACAGGATCAGAGGAACAGCCATCCTGAAAGTAACTAACCAAGCGCTGCTCGCCAGAGTGGCTTTGGAAGATGAGTACTACAAGAACCGCAAAATGGCACTTGCGAGATTGACCGATCAGGTGCTTTTAGCCAAGCTCGCCATCGAAGCAAGTGATATATCTATCAGAAGCGACGCCGAGAAGAAAGTCACCGATTCGACGTTACTGCTTGAAGCACAAAAATCGCTGCAAATTAGATTAGATTCTATATCACAGTTAACCGACCAGGATCATCTGGCCAGAGCCGCCATAATGGATACATCCTGGAAAGTACGTCAGGCGGCGGTAGCCAATCTGGTCGATCAAGCAATCTTGGCGCGAATTGCCATCGAAGATAAGAACTTCAAAGTACGCAGGGACGCCGTTGTAAAGCTTACCGATCAGGCTTCACTTGCAAAAGTCGCACTCGAATCCAAGAAAAAACATGTGCTGCTTATTGCCATCGAGGCTGTAAACGATCAGACCGTTTTAGGCAGAGTCGCCCTTGAAGCAAAACAAAGTGATGTTCGTCTCGCTGCTGTAGCGAAGCTTACTGATCAAGCAATTCTGGCGAGGGTCTCCATTGATGATGAGGATATTTATGTCCGCCGTGCCGCAGTGGGAGAATTGACTGATCAGACGGTATTGACAAAGATAGCTTTAGGGAACGATCACATTTCAGTGCGAATTGCTGCAATATGCAATCTGACTGATCAATCTCTTTTAGCGAAACTTGCTCTTGATGATGAAAAAAAAATCGACGTTCGTAGAGCTGCTGTAGATAGCCTTAAGGATCAAACATTACTGGCTAAGGTTGTCGTCGAAGCCAAGTATAAAGATATCCGCGAAGCGGCAGTTTCAAAGCTAACCGACCAAGCCAAACTGGCAAAATTTGCCGTAGAATTGGAGGAATGGGAACTCAGGAAGAAATGCTTTAGTAAATTGCACGATTCTACGAAACTTTCCTCTCTTGCATCAACAGCCGAAGATCCCGCCGTAAGGCTCGCCGCAGCGGTCCGCTTAGACCAGGCATACATGACTGAAATCTTGAGGCAGGGAGCGACCAGAGAGAGAACTCTGGGGGATATCCTCGGAGCCGTGGCACTGGTTGAATTGCATCCGATTGAATTGCATCCGAGCTTATGGGAACGCGTGCGGGAATTATGCCACCAATATATAATCACACGTAAAAAAGATGTATCGCGTATCCCCGAACTCATTGAGCTGTTGAATCTCTATGGAAGTGCGTCATTAGCCGAGGATTACGCCAATTATGGTCCAAAAGACTTGTATGATGCCGCAAGTAAATGGGCTTCCGAACACGATATGGTCATCATCTACTTACCATCGAATGACAAGTAATTCTTTAGCCAATAGAATACAATTACTAAATGATGAGTTTCTGTTATGTCCTTCTCACCATACCCAACAAAGTAGAGATCTTATTTAGGATTTCATCTCCTCGGGATTTACCTCCCACATCAGCTTATAATAGGATTATCCAATTTCAATGCGTGGGCTCTGTCTTCATATCCACATATATTATCTGCACCCGCATCGTATGCAGTGGCATGGCCCCAATACAACAAGCCATTTGTGCTTCTCAGGTTCTCAAAGGCATACTCAATTGCCTCCATCGCTGCCTGCTTGTATTTCGGGTCGCCGGTTATTGTACTTAGGCCGTCCAGCGTGCGGAACAGATTCTGCTGACTGGCCAGGTTAGATAAGACCCACTTCTCACCCTCTGGGCTTATCCACTTCACCGGCTCGTGGGTGTGGATGTTAAGGCCATCAACGAAAAACGGTGTAGGTTTACTGTAAGTATCCCGGCCATATTTAAGTACATTATCAGCAAACTCCCGCACAGCATCGAGATACTTTGAGCTCTAATTGGGGTTCGGTTTTTCTGTTTCTGCGGCGATTGAGTCAGTCAATGACCTTTCACATCCACTGGTAACGAATAGCAGTACCAAGGAAATCAATGTGACTTTCAGAATTAGAAATGTTTTATATTTCGTTTCCATATCACGTACTCCCTCACATAAAACGGTAATATGTCAACCGCATGAAAATGAATCAGATGTTGTGAGTATAAAATATACAGTGAATTCAATAGCTTAGCAAGACTTTTCCGACAGTATAGAATTACACTTATTCACAGGCTGGGATCCTTTTAATAAACTCGGGACAAGCCCTTCGACTCTACTATGCTGTACTCAGGATAACGTGGAATTGGTGGGACAAGCCGGAGCAAGCCAACCATTGGCGAACAAAACTTCCCGAATGAATCGGCGGGCTAAATATTACATAAACCGTTGCCTAAGACTACAACGGCTAAACGCTGCCCACTGTACACTCTCCCTATTGCCCTTGTGCCTTTAAGGTCGGTGCACATAGTGACGTTTATTTTACAAAAAATGAGGATTTTCTTGAAATAGATTATGACATAGTTTATATTATATCCAGTTAGGTGTACTTTTTACCTTATATTTTTTACTTTTTAATTGGTGGTGGGTATTTAAGGAAAGGAGGTGGTTCTCAGTTCCACAAGCATTATTCTGGGCGGAATATATTCCGATATAGGCAAAGAAACAATATTGATAATTTATTCATTCCGACACTTTTTGAAGGAGGACTATTATGTGTAAGAGATTGATTTGTTTGACTTGTTTTGGTCTGGTGCTCGGCCTGGCTCTGACAAACGCAGCCAATGCTCAAGACCCAAATCTCCTCGGCTGGTGGAAACTCGATGAGAAATCCGGCAAAATCGCTTATGACTCAAGCGGCAATGAAAATCACGGCCAACTTATTCAAATAGACGGCTCCCCTATAGCCGACCCACAATGGACGACCGGATACGCAGGCGGTGCGTTGTGGTTTGACGGAATCGATGATTACATTGAGGTGCCACATGACGACTCGCTGCAGCCGGGCACAGAAGTTACTGTAATGGCCTGGATAAACACTCCAAGGTACAGAGGTGCTGGAAATTCACCTTGGCAAGCGATTATTACAAAGGGTCTTGACTTCCGTGTGTACAACCTTTATCTTGATGATGGTACCGGTGGCCTTCATTTAAGCCTTGGCCCTGAGGGTAATTTTACTCAATCTGTCAGCGTCAACCAGGTGCCGCTCAATGAATGGGTACATGTCTGTGCGATGGTAATAAACGGCGGACAACGCTATTATATCAATGGAGAACCTTCACTACCTATTGATAACGCCGGAGAAGGAACGGTAATACCTACGGGTACAGAACCCCTTTTTATTGGTAACGCTCCCGAGAACAATTCATTTTTGGGCAAGATTGACGATGTCCGCGTCTACAACGGAACGTTGTCGCAGGAGGAGATTCAGATTATTATGGTAAGCGGTTTAAGTGCAGCCGCAACAAGCCCCAATCCCGATAATGAAACCCAAGACGTGCCCCGAGACACACTTCTTAGCTGGAGGGAAGGACGATATAGTGATACACATAATGTGTACTTCGGTACAGATTTCAATGATATCAACGAAGCAAGCGTATCTGATCCGAGAGGCGTACTGGTAGCCGAAAGACAGAACAATACCACTTTTGAACCTCTCGGAACCGATCTTCTCGATTTTAACAAAATCTATTACTGGCGGGTCGATGAAATCAATGATCTGGACCCAAACAGTCCCTGGAAAGGTGACGTATGGAGCTTTACGACGGCCAACTTCATGCTGGTGGATGATTTCGAGAGCTATGACGATGTCAATAATATCATATATGATACCTGGTTAGATTACGTTGTGAACAATACCGGCATGACCACTGGTTACATTGAAATTCCTTCTGTAGAGCGTGATATAATTCGCTCCGGTAAACAATCCATGCCTTTGCAATACGATAACGACGGTACCATAAATGAAGGCACTGACATTGAAAAATCCGGAACATTGTTCTATTCCGAAGCCGAACACCGATGGACAGAACCACAGGATTGGACAAGAGATAATGTCGAATCCTTAACGATTTGGTTCAGAGGCCATCCGACAAAAGTCAGCAGCTTCGCAGAAGAGCCGGCTGGTATCTACACAGTCAAAGGCATCGGCACCGATATCTGGGCCAGATTAGACGAATTCCACTTTGCATTTAAGGAGCTAAGCGGTGCCTGTAAAATAACAGCAAGGATTGATAGTCTGGAGAACACAGATCCATTTGCCAGGGCCGGTATTATGATCCGTGATACGCTTGATGCGAATGCCAGGTACTGTGGAATTTTTATGACCCCTGAAAACGGAGTTCGTTTCCAGTACCGCACCAGCGTAAATGATTCCACAGAAAGAGAATTCGATCCCAACGTAGCAGTACCATATTGGGTTCGTTTAGAGCGGAACCGCGGCGGACTTGTCAGAGCGTATTATTCGGAAAACGGCTCGGACTGGGATCAATTTCCCTTGAAACAAGTAAGCGTGGCTGATCCCATATACATAGGCTTAGTGGTGTCAAGCCATGACTCACTTGTACCATGCGAGGCTCAATTCTCCAATGTCAGCTTCCCTGATACAACCGTTGGTCCGGAATGGGCTACCAAAGATATAGGCATATTGACCAATGAGGCCGAACCGATGTATGCGATTCTCAATGACACAGCCGTGGTCTATTATGAAGATCCCAACACCATGCAAACCGATCCAAATGCATCGTTGATAGACCAGTGGACAGAATGGAATATCTTACTACAGAGTTTTGCGGATCAGAACGTGGATCTTACCGGTGTCAATTCTTTAGGTATTGGTTTAGGCGACAGAGATAATCAGCAGGCAGGCGGCAAAGGTATAATGTACATTGATGATATCCGGCTATATCGGCCACCGATACAAAGCGGCAATTAATCCCGGCAACGGTTGATACATTAATTGTGGTACAGCTACCGGAATCAAGGTATCGGCCTGAAGGTGATAGAAGCTATAGAGTATAGCTGGAAGTACAAAGATAGAGTTGATTTATAAAATTATCTCGGGGCCTATACTGATTGATTCTGTATAGGCCTCCTTTTTATAACTATTTCCACTAAAAACAGGAGCTCTTTAATATTGAGAATCCCTTATTGAGCACGCCCAAATATCCAAACTTATTGAAAATTAATCGCTTTAAGTGTTGACAAATACGGCAGTAAACGTCAGACTTACACGCTTATCCATAACACTATTTCGTTGGAAGTTTTTATTAATGATGTTTATGGAGGATTTATCATGAGAATGGATGTCAGTCGTGTTGATGTGTGGGCTGCCAGTATGGAGGATCGTCCCGGCGGATTGGCTGCGAAACTCGACGCTCTTGCACAGGCAGATATCGATCTTGAATTCGTAAACGCTCGCCGAGCACCCGATAAACCCGGACAAGGCGTAGTTTTCGTTATGCCCATAAAAGGCGCCAGACAAATCAGAGCCACCAAAAAAGCTGGTTTTGAGAAGACCACATCCCTGCATGGAATCCGGATCGCCACAGGGAACAAACCAGGATTCAGCTCGGAACTGGCACGAAAAATTGCCGATGCAGGCATTAATCTTCGAGCTTTCAGCGGCGCTTCCATAAGCAACCGTGCCATCTTTTATTTGGCCTTTGATTCAGATGCCGATGTCAACAAAGCTCTGCGCTTGATCCAGTAAAAACAGCCTGTATGAACGTAACAGAAATCTAATTCAAGGGCGGGAAAATCTTTGTAAGGATACAGCAGAGCTGTTGAATTGCCTGGTTTACCTTATTAGATACAAGCTGGCCCAACTGCGTCTGTGCCGGTTGAATGCCAACAAAATACACATCAAGCTCAACACTCTTACGAATGATATCAACAAACAAACGTGGCGAGAGAGTATGTGTAGAAATTGCCAGTGAGTTTAGTTGCTCAGCATCGAATATCTTTATTGTGCCGGGTGATGCTCCAAAATCGATTGCATCGATAATGAGCAGATTTTGCGGGGCCTTTTTGATAATAGGCTGGATATAATTTTCAGGAACAGTACCTGCATCTATCAGATGTGCAGAAATTTCTACCCGCTGGAGCTGTTCGCATACAAGCGGACCAACTGCATCGTCACCTTTGAGTATATTTCCAATTCCTACGATAACAATCGAGGAGTCACGCAGTTTATTTAGATGCTCAAGTTCCGTATCTCGTATCTCGCTTAGGGAGTTTTACAGATGGATATTCACTTCGCACTTGCATTTGGGGCACAGGATTCGCATAAAATCGCTGGTCTGGGTTTCCTGGGCCTCTTGATCAGACGGTTGGTGAATATGCTCTGGTTGAGTCTGCAATTGACCACTTTTGGCAATCAATAATGAAGGATTGGTATAGGCCAGTGGACCAAGTTTTTCGTAAAGCCAGATAAGATGTTTCTTCGTTCCAATTAACTCACCACACTTTTCGCATATCTGAAGCTCGAATTCGTGAGTTTCAATGATGCTCTCTTTATCCAGTGTGGCCAAATCCCATTTATTTGAAAGATTTATGCCGGTTTCCGTCGTGCAATTTTCGTGGCAATTGCCGCAAAAGATGCAGGCAGATGTTTGATGCGTTATTTTTCTTACCGGAGGGTCCGCTTCAATGTCATCGATCATGGTCAGACAATTGGGACTCGGACAGACATTAACACAAGCACCGCACCCGATGCAGGTATCAAGATCAAATTCCGGCTTACCCCTGAACTTATCCGGTACAATACATGGTTTAGCCGGAAAATGAGTTGTAAATCGTGGAGAAATAACCGCCGTGACAGCTTCTTTTAACTCTCTCAACTTTGGTAAACGCAATTTCAAACCTCCGTTGGTAATTTTTTATTGATAAGGATCTATTATTACTGCTCAATTTCTTCCGCGTACTTGTCAACAACGCTGTTTTCCCACAGTTCCACTCCGGAAGAATAGGCGCCCTTGGCAACTGCATGAGCGGCAGTTGGTGAAGTCAACACGATGAAAACAGCACAAATAATTGCTTTGGCGGCCATCGCTCCGGAACCGCTGGCAAAGGCAACACCAATTAAAAGCACAATAGTACCAAGAGTGACACATTTTGTTGCGGCCTGTAGGCGGTTATAAACATCGGGAAAGCGAACCAGCCCGATACAGCCGAATATGTCAAACAATATACCAATTGTTATCAATATGTATCCAATTATTTCAGTCATCGAAATTTCTTCCCTCCAAAAATTTCGCCAACGCGATGGTTCCTATAAAGCTCAGCAGAGCCCAGGCAAGAGCGACATTGAGATAAAAATCCTTTTTCGTATACAGCCCAAGCACGGCACAACAACCAACCACGACAATACCTAATATATCAATCGCGACGGTTCGATCCGGTGCGCTCGGGCCAAGTCCTATCCGATACAAGCACAGGAAACAACATATAAACAAGCCAAAGTAAAAGATATAAAACAACGGCTCCATAGCAACCTCTTTTATTCAAAAATCTTTTGTATAAACCACTCAAACCTTTTGGCGATAAATTTTGTCGCCTCCTCAATGTCATCAGATTTGACATTAATCCAGTGGACGTACAAGAAGCCATCCTCAGTAAGGTCCACCGTTAAAGTCCCCGGCGTCAGAGTGATGGAATTCGCCAATGCAGTAATACCTGAATCTGTTTTAAGATTTGTTTTTATTTTCACGATTCCCGGCTTTATCGGCATCTTGGGATGCAGGGCACGATAAACCACATCCAGATTGGCTTTCATAACATAATAAAAGAATACAGGCACATAAACTAACAACCAAAATATCCGCACCGGTGAAACAAATATATGATGCTCCTTCGGCAGTATTTCATGGAAAATAATCGCGACGAAAATAGAAGCTATCAGACCCGCGACGACCACCTGGAAATCAATTGTACCCTCAACAAAAGGCCAGGTCAGTAAGGTCCAAACAATAAAAGCCAAAACAAAATAAATAAGTCGTCTCATACGATTATACCTTTACTATTTCATCCCAATTACATCAGCGGAGTATTTAAGTCCATCAATTAACACTTGAACAGCCGGCTCCAGAATATGATTTCTTAAACCAGGCACCAGCACAAGCAACAATCCCATAAACACAGATAAACAGGCTAAAAATACCATCGCTACAAGCATGGAGCCCCTATTTTCCTTCGCTTCCCGCAGATTGTCCGGAAGTTCTCCAAGAAAGACGTATCGTTGAACTTTCAAATACATAATCAAAGTACATAAACTTACAAATACAATAACTGCTGCGATCCAGTAAAGATGAGCCATAACTGCGGTGACAACAAGAATGAGCTTACTCCAGAAACCGCTGAAAGGCGGGATGCCGACTATAGATGCTGATGCAACAGTGCAAGTGGTGCGGGTGAAAGGTAACCTTTCTGCCAGACCACCCATCTGTTTTAGCTGCCTTGTGCCTGTCGCCATTTCAATCGAACCGCTGGTCAAGAATAACAAGGATTTATAAACAGCATGATTGATCAGATGGAATAATCCGCCAAGGATAGCCAGATAAGCCCAGGTTGGATTTTCACCTTTGGCAATCAAAGTCGCACCAAGGCCTATACCTAAGATGACATAACCTATCTGGCTGATACTTGAATAGGCCATAAGCCTCTTTAAATCCCATTGTCCTATTGCTAAAAAGGCTCCGGCAACCATACTCAAAAGACCAAGTCCGACTAAGAGCCAGCCGATTGATACGGAAACACCGAAGACGTTGAAAACCATGCGAGCCAGGGCATATACGCCAAGAGTTTTTATGATAAGACCGGAGAGCATTGCAGAAATCGGTGCGGGAGCCGATGAGTGAGCATCCGGAAGCCATGCATGAAAAGGTACAAGGGCGGTTTTCAAGCCGAAGCCAACAATAAATAAAGCCAAGGCAAAGCTAAGGCCTGCATTTACTCCGGCTTCCTGGATCGCATTAGAAATATAAGCCATGTTAAGTGTGCCGGTGTTACCATAAACAAGGGCGACACCAAAAAGTATAAATATCGAACCAATAGTTCCGAGTACCATATATTTAAAAGCTGCCTCAAGCTCCTCATGCTCACAGCCAAAACCGACAAGTGCATATGAGGCAAGCGATGCAATTTCCAGAAACACAAAGAGATTAAATATATCTCCGGATAGTACGACACCATTCATCCCTGCAACCATAAGCAGAAACAGACTCAGGTATTTGGCTTTGGCGGTGTACCGTTCCATGTATCTGGCGCTATAGAGCATGGCAGCGGCAGTGACAACACCAATGGCCAAAAGCATCAACGCACTCAAGCCGTCAAGGACAAGATTGATCCCAAGCGGAATCGTCCATTTGCCGACTTGATACATACCGGTTTTCTCGTAAGCTACTACGAAAATAGCTAACACAAGAAGTAAAATGGTTACAACATTGGCTAAGATTGTTGCCGCATCCTTGCCTTTCTTGCCGAAAAGCGGGAGTATAAACGCCGTGATCAAAGGAATAATAACAAAAGCAGGCAAAAGTCCGCTCATCCTTTTAACCTCCTTATCTCGGTGATGTCGAAGGTGCCGTATTTTTCATAAGTTCTAATGCAAATTGAAATCATAAGAGCCAACGAACCCAGACTAATCACAATTGACGTGAGCACAAGTGCTTGAGGTAAAGGGTCAACGGCACTATTCAAAAAGCTGCTGGTAAGAGTTGTTGTTCCTGCTTCCACTGCGCTTCTATCGACGATAGGAGCCACTCCACCTAATCGATAGCCAAGCATAATCAGGAACAAATTAACAGCATATTCCATAACCAAAATACCGATTACAATCTTAACCATATTCTTTTTAACAACTGCACAATACAGCCCGACCATAAACAATAAAAAGCATAGTGCATAAGGCATTAGTCTGACTCCTTCTCGTCAGCCGACGGATTACGTCTGAACATCGAGAGAACAAATATTACCAGAAACAGGGACGCACCGACTTTCACTCCAATTGCAATATTCGATAGAGGTATAGCACCAGCGCTGAAAAGTTTAAACTCCTCTCCATATTTGACGAGGAAATGTGCAAAGAAAGCACCACCAAAAACAAATCCCAAAATCGCTATCATCCCGAATGCGAATGCTCCCAGGCAGTCAAGCTTTGAACACAGCGACAAAGGCAGATTTTCCTGCACACGTTCTCTTCCGAACGCCAGCATCAGCAGCACATAGGAAGACGCCAAAATCACACCGCCGGCAAAACCTCCGCCGGGTGTCAGGTGCCCGAAAAGAATAATATAAATTCCAAACAGGACAATCAGCACCTTGACCCAGCTACTGATGGTCTTCACAATGACTGTCATACCTTTCATACGTCTGGATCCTCCAGCTTTTTTTTGCTCTTCTTTCTCAATATCACTGTCGCCCCGATAATGGATGTAAACAGCACAGTCGCCTCACCGAGTGTATCATAAGCACGAAAATCCAGAATCACCGATGTGACGAGATTTGCCGCCCCTGTTTTTTCCAGGCCTTCTTCGATGTAAGTTTGTGAGGCGGCGTTCGAGGTCTCTGCAAAGACGGGCTTGCCGAATTCAGGCAAGGTTTCAAAAACTCTGACACCTGCCAGGAAAATGATAAAAACAATCACAACAGAAACCACTGTTCCAAAAAATTCTCTGTCACCACTGATAAAGGTCAGGTCACGAGCAATCGTTGCGCGAATCAACAGAATTAATCCCAGGACCTCCACCACAATCTGGGTAATTGCAATATCGGGAGCCCTCAGGAACAGAAACATCAAGGAGCCGCCAAAGCCAATCGCACCGACACAAATCACTGCGTTTAATAAGTTTTTGGTCTCCACTGCAACGATAGCAGCAATTAATATGAAAAGCAGCAAGATATAGAAGATAGCCATATTTCCCTCACCAAATTCCGCATACAACAAACATAACGATTAGTAATCCCACAGTAATCCAGGTCAGATACATTGGCAAAATTCCCGAATGAAGCCATCGCAGAAAACCTGTCAGGCTCAGGCCGCATCTTCCGCCTTGATCGTACAAATCAAAAAGGCCTTTTTCCTGCCCGGTATAAAGCTGTTTTAAACCATCCATAGACGAGACAGTCTTATAGAAATGCGTTCCAGGTATTATCATTTGGTCATTATCCTGAACTTCGCCGCAAGTCCAGGTTGGCACGATTCTGATCTTGTCTGACATCTTCCCGACAAGCCAGATAAGCACACCAATGCCAATGCCAACTGCTATCAGAATTGACGCCAGTCCGGCACCCCACACGCTCAACTCAGGTGCTACATCTAATGCAGGAAAGATGAACACCTTTAATGGTACATGATAGAAGATTCCAAAAAACACACACAGCAAAGCAAGTATTGCCATTGGGACAGTCTGGAAGGGAGAAACCTCTTTTACACCCTTGAGGTCGTCCGGAAGGCGCGAAAGGAATATTGAGTGTATGAGCTTGACAAATGATGCCAGGGTAAGTGCACTGCCAAACATAGCAGCAACCAACCAGATGGGCCAGAGGTTTGCTGCGGTACCGGTCTGTGCGGGATCCATTTGAATTACGCCTTGATAAACCATCCATTTGGAAACGAAGCCGTTGAAAGGTGGTATCCCGGAAATACTCAAAGCGGCTATCAGGCAGGTAACAAAAGTAATCGGCATTTTTTTACCCAAGCCACCGAGTTTATCTAATTCAGGAGTTCCCGCTGCCTGTTCAACTGCACCACCGCATAGAAACAGACAACACTTGTATATCGAGTGATTAAGCATGTGGAACACACCGCCGGCAATACCAACTGACGTTCCGGTCGCTATACCAAGAACCATATAACCAACCTGGCTGATAGCATGATAGGACAACAGCTTTTTGAGATTGTGCTGAACCATTGCAATCATTACGGCAATAATAACCGTAGCCGCACCGATGATGGCCAGGACAGTACTAAGAACTGCCGATTGAATTATGAACATTTCCCGAACGATAACAACAAGCAGATAAATTCCCAAAAGTTTATCAACAGCAGCGGGCAAAAGCGCCATCACCGAGGCCGGTGCAAATTCACCACTCGTCGGCAGCCATGTATGCAGAGGCAATGCACCTGCCTTGGTAATAGCGGCCACCATAAGCAATAAAAATGCAATAATCGGAATTGCCGACGTAGTCACCAGACTAATATCAGAGATAACAAACGTGCCCGAGAATGCCCAGACCATCATTACACCAAGCATCAAAGCGGCATCAGATGCACCTATCATTGCAAAACTTTTCGTTGCTGCAAAATTGGACTCTCTGCCTCCTGTTGTTATTAACAGGTACAGTGAAACGGTAACAATCTCCCAGAATATCAGCAAGAATAGCAAATTATTGGAAAGTAATATCCCCGCGGAGCCCCCTATCGTAAGCAAAATTGCACCGTAATAAATATTCGAATTCCGTTTCTCGTCGCCTGCAGCTCGTGACCTCAGTGAATATAAAGTTATAAGCACCCCAAAACCCATAGCGAAAAGCAACATAAATGCTCCCAGCTTGGTCACACTGAGCATCAATATTAATTCCAGGCCATCTAACTTTAAAACAGACCAGGTAGTATTGGAGCCGCCGGATGTAAATATAGAAATGGCAAGCACAAATGCGATGATTGAAATAATCAATGTCAATGCTCGGAACACAGAACTAATCCTGTTCGGCAAAAACAACAATACAAAACCAACCATCAACGGCAAAAAGACAGGGATGCACAACATACTTGTTTCCAATTTACAAATCCTCCATCTTCAGTTCCGGGGCGCCAAGTTCCTTTTTGATTCGTGTGGTTTTCTCACGGCTCATTTGTAGTAATGTTTCGTAATCATGGACAATATTATGATGTGAGTCTACAACGGCCATTCTTTCGGTGCAGCTATAGCACGGATCAACCGCAGCAAGTGTAATTGTAACATCAGAAATATGCTGGCCGATGCATGAAGCCCTGAAAGAAGGCACGTTTACATAACTTGGAGCCCTGATTTTATGCCGGATTGGCCTGTTGCCTCCGTCGCTGCGGACGTAATGAAAAGTCTCACCGCGAGGAGCTTCGGCTCGTCCGCAACCTTCGCCCGCCGGAATCTCCTTGATTTCCAAAGCAATAGGACCTTTGGGAAGCTTCTTAACGGCTTCCCGGCACATTTTAACCGATTCCAAGACCTCAAGCAGCCGAACAACCGCCTTTGCGAAAACATCACCTTCCGGCTGAGAAATTACTTTCCATTCCAGATCACTATAAGCGGCATAGGGATCGTCGTACCTTGCGTCAATAGCAATACCGCTGCCTCTGGCAGTCGGGCCTGTCACCGCGTACTGTATAGCATCTTCTTTCTTCAATATCCCAACACCTTTGAGACGTGCATGCAGAATAGGATCATCAAGCACCGCCTTGGTGAGCATCTCGGTTTTCTTCTCAACCATATCGAGATCCTGGATTATCTTCGGGATAATCTCGTCGGGGACGTCTTCCCGGCAGCCGCCAACCCGAACATTGCCGTAATTGTTTCTGTTACCGGTAATCGCTTCGAGCAAATCAAGCACAGGCTCACGGTACTTCCACGCCCACATAAAAACTGTATCGTAGCCGATGAAATGCCCTGCCAAGCCTACCCAAAGCATATGACTGTGGATGCGTTCGAGTTCGTTTATAATCGTCCGAACATAGAGGGCACGCTCGGGCGGTTTTACGCCGGCAAGCTCCTCAACTGCCTGTACATAAGCCAGAGGATGTGAGGCCGAACAAATTCCACAAACTCGGCTGACCAGAAAAGGCACCTGATCGAACTGTAATGTTTCGCTGATCTTCTCTATACCTCGATGGTTGTAGGATATCCTCATGTCAATATCGGTGACTGTCTCGCCATCGACGGTGAGCTGAAAAAATTCCATCTCTTCCTGCAGCGGATGAAAAGGTCCCACGGCAAGGACCGGCTTTTTCATTGTCTGTTTCATCTTATAGTTCCTTCGCTCCGCTCAGGACAAGCTTTCCTTAACGGATAAACACCTTCCGGCCAATCATCACTCAGGATCAACCGTCTCATATTCGGATGATTTTTAAACTCTATTCCCAGGATATCGTGTACTTCTCTCTCTATCCACTCGGCACCTGGTATCAATGGTGTGATAGATTCAATCGCAGGATTCTCCCGATCCCGAATAAAAGCTTTTACAGTAACAACGTGGCCGGTTTCGTCATTCGAGAAGTGGTATAGAACCTCAAAGCAATCATCGGAATCGATTCCCGTGACGATAACGAATCGTAGAGCCAAATCTTCGAACAAAAACTTGCAAACAGCATAACTATTTTCTGACTCACAAGGCAGGAATACTCTGTTATCCGTTGTCTGCTCTATATCTATAAGCTTATCCTTAATTTCCAACAATCTGTTATTCAGCTTTTCCTGGTTCATATCTCTATCCTGGTTATATTGCCGATAATGCCTTGACCACGCCCGAAATCATTGCCTCCGGTTTCGGCGGACAACCCGGCACATACGCGATAATTGCATTAGGGTCTTCCTCTCTTATAATCTTATCCACAGGTCCTACAACGTGGTAACCATTGCGGAATATTCCCGTATCACACGCACAGGCACCTATAGGAAAAACAACACAAGGCTTTGGGGTCTGTCGATATACTTCTACCAATCGCGGAGCTGCCTGACGAGTCACTACTCCAGTCACTAACAGAGCATCCGCGTGACGGGGAGATCCAACTAACTTAATACCGAATCTCTCAATATCATACTTCGGCGTCAGACAGTTAACAATCTCAATATCGCAGTTGTTACATGCGCCGGTATTAACGTGAAAAACCCATACCGATTTTTTCAATGACCACATTTTCCAGCTCATAAATTCACCTTACAGCCAGTTGATGTCATAACAATAGCCTAATGATGCAAGTATAATCGCGGTGACCATGGCAACACCACAATAAATCCAAAAGAACTTCATTGCCTGGTCAATTCGCAAACGCGGATTTGTATTTTTTATTAAAATCAATAAAACCAATATTAATACATACATGCCAAGCCCGGCCAATATACATACCACAATGAAGCTTAATAAAGCCGATACATCCAGAAATTTGCTACGGTTCGCTAATAATCTACCGCCGACAAAAATTAATAAAAATAAAATAGCCACATACTTCCCATTACCTGCCAAACGGTTTGAACCGTAACCACCAAGAAAAACTGTCATCAAAAATAACGGCAACGCTACAAGCATTACTGCATGCATAAGCTTCCAAAGACCAAGTAAAGCTCCTGAATACTCCATAAGAATACCACTTCCAAGCTCGGTCTCGGCCTCGGCTATATCGAATGGAACAAATCCAAGCTTGGCCTGGACACATAACAAAGCGACCAAAAAAGCCACCATCCCCGATATACTCAAAACCGGTGCGTGCTGAGAGATAGCATGTAAACTAAGCTGCTGGCCTTGTCCGACAAGCCCTGCTGTTTTAATAATCACTACAACAAACGCCAGGACAAGCGGCAGCTCATATCCCATGACAAGTTTCATTTCTCTGGCGGTCCCTACCGACGCATGCGGGCTGGCACTGGCGCTGCCGCCAAGAATCAATGCCAGCGAAGGCAAAACCATCAGATATATCGCCACAATAATATCACCAATCAGGGCC
This sequence comes from uncultured Pirellulales bacterium, assembly GCA_964520535.1. Classification (GTDB taxonomy): domain Bacteria; phylum Planctomycetota; class Phycisphaerae; order Sedimentisphaerales; family Anaerobacaceae; genus JAFGPS01. Next base: position 52,386 of record CAZFOQ010000001.1, read on the forward strand.
GTTTCTGTTTGGGCAACCAATACTCTCCAGAGCATCACCGAAAGTAAAAGTATTCCAACCAGCCCAACAAGCGGCGCCATAAGAAATACAGTTCGATTAGCTTCCTGCGGTACAAGGATTTCCTTGCCCATCAGTTTCATAACATCATAGAGCGGCTGGAAAAGTGGCGGGCCAACACGCCATTGCACTAAGGCACTGACCTTGCGTACTATCCACGAAGCAATCAAACCGAGAACAATAGTCCCGGGAACAACTAATATCCAGAATATAGCCGCACTCATATCTTTGCTTTTTCCCTTAAAAACGGCTCCCACGTACTACCGCCGGAGACCTTTACAACGATATCGTCAAAAACCTCTGTCAGATCTCCCTCTACTGTCACTTCCTTATAATCTATGCTCCCGTCCTCGCAGGTATTGACACATAATGGTTTTTCGCCCGGTGCCAGTCTGCCTCTGCACACATCACAAACACTGGAGGGGTATGGTATTAAATCTGTATATATCGTTCCGAATGGACAGGCTATTGCACATGTGCCGCAGCCCGTACACAACATATTTGCCCGCTTGAGAATACCGGCATCATTATTTTTAGACGGCACTTTCTCCAGGGCATCCCGCGGGCATGCCTTAATACAGGGTGCACTTTCACATCTGCGACAGATCAAGGCGAAACGAATCATCTCAAGCAGGGAGTCAATTCCTTTGTTCTCAGGATGATGCTTGTACGAACAGCGTACTTCGGTTTCTTCCTGAAGTTTGCATTTTGCCAAATCAATTATTAACTTCGCACCCATAATCTCTTAGCCCTGCCACAGGTATCTCATATTTCGCTTCACATGCGATCCGTTTCAATCCCAAATGTTTGGGTAACCTTTTATCTGGTCATAGGTAAAAACAGGGCCGTCTTTGCACACATAATATTGTCCAAGCATGCAATGCCCGCATTTACCAAATCCACAGCTCATATTTTTTTCCATTGAAAGATAAATCTGCTCAGGTTTGAATCCAAACTCCAATATCTTCAAAGTCGCAAATTTCATCATAATCGGAGGACCACAGACAACGGCCACGCTGTTTTTAATATCAACATCATCAGGTGACAGGATCGTCGTGACAACTCCGACATTATCTTTCCACTTCTCGTCAGCCTGATCGACGGTCAGCTTAATATCCACACCATTGATTTTTTGCCAGGAGTCAAAAAGCGTGTTTTTGTAGATAAAATCAGCCGGCGTTCTGGCTCCGAATCTGCAAACCACCGATTTGAAGTCTTTTACTCTGTCAATAAGTGTCAAAAACAGAGACCTTATCGGCGCCAAACCAACACCGCCGCCGACAATATAAACATTTTTTCCGACATAATCTTCAACCGGATAACCTTTGCCATAAGGCCCGCGAATACCAACCTTTTGTCCTTTTTCGCAATCGTGCAACAAAGCCGTCACCCTTCCGGCTTTCATAATGGTAATTTCCATCTTCTTAGCGACAGCCGGTGACGAGGACGGGGTAAACGGTGCTTCACCTTCGCCCGGCAAAGTTAATTCCACAAACTGGCCGGTTTCAAACTTAAATTCCTCTTCAGGCACAACGACAAAACTTTTGATAGTCGGTGATTCATCTATAATGTCAACAATTTCGCCGTTAATCGGTTGGTAGAGATTCTTGTTCATTTTGCAACTTTCTCTTTTTCCTTACCTTTACCTTGAAGTTCTTCATTCAGCTTTTTCAATACCACCCTGATATCCACGTCACCAGCCTCAGCATCAACGCATCTGCCGCAGCCAACACACATATCAATACCATACCTGTCGAGAAAATAGGAGAATTTGTGCATAAAACGATGCCTGAGCCTGTCACCAAGGATTCTGCGGGGATTTTCTCCGCCCGCTACCTGGGCGTAAGCAAGCCTCATACAGCTATCCCACATTTTCATCTTACCAAAGTAGTCTTTTTGTTTGGTATCATAAAGATAGAAACAATGACAAGTAGGACAGACACGCGTACAAGCCTGACACTCAACACAGGTAGTCGCTTCCCGGTCATAAACCTCGCTTTCCTGGCTTTTTTCCACAATCTCATTTACCGGTATATCGAATTTCATATCGGCATTGTTCTGCTCAAGCTGCTTTTGTGTCTCGGCCCGGTTTTTCTCCCGCTCATCTATTATATCTTGACCAGCCTGGCTAAAAAGCTGAGAGTGCTTTTTTATAAAATCCTCGCCCTTTTGAGAACCCGCTTCGATTGTAAAGCCACCGTTGACCTGAGAGACATTCAAATCAAACCCGCTCTGAGCATAGGGCCGGCCGTCCATAACATTACAAAAACAACTCGCCGCCGGCTCAGAGCAGTCGGATGTGATGATGAACATCTTTTCACGTCGCCTTATATAAAACGGGTCCTCGAATTCCTTTTCTGTGAAAACCTTATCGAGGACTTCAATGGAGCGCAAATCACAATCCTTAAGCCCGAAAATTGCAAATGGTTTTATGTCCTCCGGCTCCAATGGCTCAGGAAAAACTGCTGCAAGCTCGCGCAGAGGAAACAAAAACTCTTTGATTGGTGTGCACGCACGTATGTTATTTAATACCACTTCAATCCCGGAAGCGGGGTCGTATCTTTCAAATACAAAATGCGAATCTGCCTTCTTCGGGACATAAACATCCATCTGCTTGGCAAAGGTATCCAGCAACGGCTTTAACTCGCTTATGAAAACGTTCTTCATTTTGCTCATCTGCATTTACCTATTACTAATGTAAGCCTGGTATATTACCAGATGAAACAAGTAAAAAAAACAATTTATTGTTTCATTCTTTATTTAAAACACTGATGGAAAAATTACCCAATTCAACATTTCAATTCGTCGGCATATAATACGGCAACCGAGCGAGGTCCATCGCAATATCAATTGTTATCACCTTGACTTTCTTCGGCACTGTTATATAACACGGAGAGAAATTCAGAATACCCGTGACTCCAGCTTTAACTAATTTATCAGCTGTATCCTGCGCAGCCTGACGAGGAACAGCGATGATGCCAAGTTTAATTTTACTTTTCTTCAACGTTTTTATGTTTGAAACATCCTTAATTACAATATTTTTTACTTTCCTGCCGACTTTTTTAGGATCGACATCAAAGGCTGCCGCGACATCGAATCCATATATTCCAAAGCCCGAATACGCCAAAACCGCCGAACCAAGATTACCTACCCCGACTAAAGCAGCTTTTTGAACTATATTAAGCTTTAAGATTCGTTTAATCTCTTTCGCTAACTTTTCGATATTGTAGCCAATCCCTCGAATTCCAAAATCACCAAAGTAGGAAAAGTCTTTTCTTATCTGCCATGGATAAGCCCCAACGAACTCTGCCAGATCTCGGCTCGACACACTCTGTTGGCCCCGTTCCGACAAGAACAGCAGCCCTCGCAGATAAATCGGCAATCGCCGAATTGTTTCATCTGGAATTTTATGGTATCTCATGATTTTCAGTTCGAATACTTAGTGCTTGAGTTCACATTCACAAGCTATATGAGTAACAATCTATTCTTTATTCATACATCTGTCAAGTATATTCGTACATTTTTATTCATACATAGAAAATCTTTCAACAACTTAATTGCTTGTTTTATATAAAGTTACCAGACAAATCTATTTTATGAACAAATTATCCTGAAAAATCGCTTGATCAAATTAAAATATGCAAACAAACCTTTTCTTATATTGAGGGATTCGAAAAGATCTAATATGCCTGGCATACAACATTCAATGAATGAATATAAACACGTGAAGAATATGGTTAGATCAGACAATAATGTAGCTCGAATAATTTATATGAGAAGATGCGGATTTCCAACAGCATCCACCACCAAATCGACCATTCACTCTTTTAACATATTATAGATTCTGAGGATTGACCTTGGGGGTAATCGTATACAAACATCATCGAGGTTTTATTTTTACATCCGGTCGGCTCAGATAAAAAGGTGTTAGCTTGATAGGGTCGGCAAACCTTGACTGCTGGGCCATTTGCCAGCCAAGCATATGAACTTTGTTCGCTCGCGGACTCCAATACTTCTCGTCTAAAAAGAAGACACCTTCTGCCTTATATTTATCTTTGTGATACACCAGACCGTCACCGAGCAACCAGATTGGCTTATCCATCCCAGCAAATTGAGCGAGAAATTCCGAAGCACTCATTAAAGAGTCGGGTAAAATCTTTTCATACTGTTTATCAAATACGGTATATTGTGCATCATCTTCGTTGAGAAGACGATTATATACAGCGATGAAGAACTGTCCCCTTTTGGCATCAATAACTGTGGCGATTTTTACGTTAGATGCCTCGCTATGTTCAGAACGGCTCATTTTAGACATTTCTCCCTTGAAATAATCAATTGTGTTACATGCAATTACATCAAGTGTATCAACCGCAACAACTTTTGTCGAATTGGCCAGATGCATTGCTTTCACCAGGGTCGTAGCTATACGCAGGCCCGTGAAACTGCCGGGACCTCCTGATATATAGATATGCTCGATTTGATCCGGCCTTCGCCTTACACGCTCCAACAGGGCAATGATAGCAGGAAATATCTCGGCACTATGCATCATTGGACATGAAAACACTGTTTCAGCCAGAATTTTCCCTCCTAAAGCTATTGCAACCGAGCCTATTCTGCTGGAAGTTTCAACGGCTAAAATAAAGGGTTCCTGCCTCATATTTCCTTTTTTCAACGAATTTATCTTACTAATCCTTTAAAACTCTTAATAAGTCATTAAAATAGGATTACATGAGGGCTATATTTTCCTTCCCTGTTTTCCATGTTTTCCAAGTATAGCATATTAATATGCCGTATATTATCGGCCAAAAGGACATAAATCAAATTTTTCTCTTGCAATAAATATTTTTTTTTGTAGACTGAATTATTATAAGTCCGGTCTATTCTTGAAACTGGAGGTTGTAAGTAACAATAATTCGTTGGGAATTTCCCTACGAGGGTAGCATTTTTTTTAGGCAGGAGGTTTATTTTGAGCAAGCCGAGTTTCTTGACCGAATTCTTTGGTAGAAGGTCCCTGTCCATAACCTTGGTGTCATTTCTGCTTTTAACAATAGCATTTACTAAAGTGGCCCCATCTCACGCAGGTGAGAACGCAAACCGGCAGGAGGCATTCCGCCAAATAGTCCAGAGTTATATTCAGGTTGGCGAGGAAGAATACGAAAAAGGTTACTATGAAGAGGCAAAGACAACCTTCCTAATGGCCCAGAGATACAGTGAATATTTAACTACTGCTGAACGTAAGCAACTAACATCGCTTCTCGAAAAGGCACAAACAGCAATATCAAAAAGGAAGAGTGCCTTAGAGATATTCCGTTTAGTCAAAGAGATGATTAAGCAGAAGCAAATTACCCAGGCCAAAACACGTCTTGAATCAATTCAAGACAATGAATTTCTAAACAAAGACGAGCGGGCACAAGTAGCAAAAGTGCTCAAGCAACTCGAAATTCAGATAACTGAAGGTAAAGAATCTTCTGAAAAGAAGACAGAGAAAGGCCCTTTGCCAGGGGAAAAGCCGGAACAACCTGAATTAGAGCTCAAGCAACCGAATAAAACTATAGAAGAGCACGAAGACATTCCTACACTTTACAACCGCAGCATAGGTTTTTATAAGACCGGCCAATTTAAAGAGGCACGAAAAGGATTCGTAAAAGTAATTAACAGCGGCACAATACCGCCGGAAATGGAAAAGACTTTAAAAGGTTACTTAACACGGATAGACGGGATCTTAGCTGAAAAAGCCAAACAAAATCCAATAACAACTACTAAATCGCAAACAGCCTTTCCCGAGGTTATCCAGCCGGAGATGATTGCGGCAGAAACATCTGCGCCTGTTACAGGCCAGGGCAGCTACATAGACGCGGTTAACAGAAAGAGAAATATCATACGAAGCCATACCAAAGCGGTTGTAAGTAACGCTATGGCTAAAGCACAGACATATATGAACCACAGCAACTTCGACATGGCAAAACACGAGGTCCAAACGGCTGAAATTACCGTGAATCAATATCAAATGTATCTCGGAAATGAGCTTCATAACCAATACACAGACCAGCTCAAGACACTGTCCGAGTCAATACTCCAGAGAGAGAATATACAAAATCAACAACAGGAGAATGCAAAACGCGTGACATCAATGGAGGCTCAACGTCAGTATAGAGAGCAAATGGAAACCGATAGGCAAAACAGAATAGCTGAATTGATGAATAACGCGTTAACCTATCAGAAGCAAGGCCACCATGAAGCAGCTCTGGGTCAGTTGGAAAGCCTGCTTGCGCTGGATCCGCAACATAACGAAGCACTTATAATGAAGGATTTTCTTGAAGATACGATCTATTTCCGGAGACAATTAGAGATTGAGAGGGAGTCTAATAAGCAAAGAGCGGAAATTTTACTCAAAACAGATCAGTCTCAAATTCCATATGCCGAAGAGCTTACCTATCCCAAGAATTGGCGGGAGATTATTGCAAAGCCAACGCGTTTACCGGATAAGCCACTCGGCTTATCTGAGGCTGATGCGGCTGTATATGAACTATTAGAGCAAGTTGTTGACCTTTCAGATTTAAGGCCGGAAATGACTTTTGAAGATGTATTAAACAGAATAATTACAAAAGTCGATCCGCCTTTGCAGATTCAAACCAATTGGAATGATTTAGCAGAGAATGCCAACATTGACAGGACAACTACAGCCGAGATGGATCCATTAGTAGGTGTTAAGATTGGAACAGCTCTTGATGTTCTATTAGCTGGTCTTTCTGTGACCGATGTCTCAGAACTAAGCTATGTTGTAGATGAGGGAGTCATAATTATTGCAACAACCGAAACACTCCCAAGCAACATGGTAAACCGCGTCTATGACATTACAGACCTTGTCGGCCAGCCAGCCACCGGCCAAATGATGGGCGGCATGGGCATGATGGGAGGCATGGGTGGTTATGGAGGCGGCATGATGGGTGGTATGGGTGGCATGGGTGGCGGCATGATGGGGGGAATGGGAGGCTACGGCGGCGGTATGACTGGTGGTATGGGAGGATACGGAGGCGGCATGATGGGAGGCATGGGTGGCTACGGCGGCATGGGCGGTGGTGGCTACGGCGGCATGGGCGGTGGCGGCTACGGCGGCATGGGCGGTGGCGGCTACGGTGGCGGTGGCTATGGCGGCGGCATGGGCGGCTATGGCGGCGGCATGGGAGGATACGGCGGCGGCATGATGGGAGGTATGGGTGGACAAGCCAGTGGTATGATAGCCCAGAACTTGGTCACACTTATTGAGGAGAGCATCGATCCTATGAGCTGGTATGATATCAATCCCGAAGAAGCTGAGGGATCCATTTTTCCCTATCCATTCCAACAACCCAAGAAGCTCGCTGTCTATAACACCCCTGAGGTCCATGCAGAAATCGAAAAACTGCTGGAGGCGCTGCGAAAATCCCTCGGACATCAGGTTTCCATCGAAGCCAGATTCCTGGTTGTGACTGAGAACTTTCTCGAAGAAATCGGTCTTGACGTAGATTTCACAATGAACCTTGGTACCAATTGGGGTTTGCTAACTTTCGGGCAAGATTCCGCTTTTTCAGCGAGAGCAGAACAGACAGAAGTTCCAGGAAGTTTGGGTGGCATTGGGGCATCTGCCTTGATTTCCGGAGGTTATGGATCTATACTTGATGATTTACAGGTTGCATTCCTGCTGCGAGCAACTCAAGCCCATAGAGATGCGAAATCTCTTAATGCTCCCAGGGCCACAGTATTGAGTGGAGAAACAGTAAACTTTCAACTAAATAGGAATATTACGTTCGCATTGCCCCCCATTCAACAGCAAGGTCTCACCACATTTGGACCAGGCGGCGCTTCAGGTACTGGTGGTGGTTTGACACCACAGTATTTTCCAGTACAATCAGGAAATTCTTTGTTTATTACACCAATCATTACACACGACAAGAAGAATGTTTTACTCAATATAAGTACAACTCAAAATCAGTATCTTGGGCTTCGAAAAAGTGTGGTCGAAATACCCACAGTTGTTGGTCCGTTAGGAGGTGGGGAAGTTCAAACGGTCAATGTAGAAATTCCTGAGACCGAATTTTTAACAATTTCAACACGTGTAAACATACCTGATGGCGGGACATTGCTGTTAGGCGGTCAGAAAATAACATCAGAGGCTGAGATAGAGGCGGGCGTACCTGTACTGAGCAAGATACCTTTGCTTGGAAGACTGTTCAGTAACACAAGCAAAGTTAGGGACCAAAAGATACTGCTGGTGCTGGTGAAATCTACTATCCTTCTACAGGACGAGCAGGAAGCCGAAGCAATAGGTGCAATGGAAAACGGATTGTAGCCTTAAAGTGTTTTGCAGGGGTTTTTGTGGTTATTCCCACTATTTACAGGACCTGATTGATAGCGTTTAACCCGTGGTTTCACACGGTACTTACGGTTTCAGGTATAATAAAAGGAATTTTTTAAGAAGTAGAATTATGAAGCGGCAATTTCTAATCAGCTTATTAGTTTTGTTATCCGCAACTGGTTTTGTGGAGGCATTCGAGTTACGAGGACTTGGAATCAATTTATCTGAAGAGGGATTAGCAGCCTATAAACAGAAAGAACTGATTGTGCGTTTTGCCGATCCGGAGCCAGGCACCCAGCCGATAGCCGGACCGATGATAGTCGGACCGCGATCCCGTCGCTCAATAAGAAATGCGATTTCAGATTACGTTATTAAAGGCTCTGTTGTCGAGAGAGAATACGATAATGTTTCGACCGGGCTGGCGGTTATAAAACTGCCTGAAGTTACAACAGTTTTAGATGCCTTTATCAAATTTAACCTCTCGGCAAACATACGATACGCGGAACCAAACTACAAGTACAGATTGCTTGATCTTCCGAATATCACCGGTTCCCATGAATTATGGGGTACAGACAACACAATTCAGACCGGCGGCAAGACCGAGGGCGAAATCAACGCACTTCAGACCGGCGATTCTAATATCATCGTAGCAGTGGCCGACACCGGCATTGATTATACACATCCTGATCTGGTGGATAATATGTGGGTGAACACAGCAGAGCTGAACGGCACGCCCAACGTTGACGATGACGACAACGGTTACATAGATGACATTTACGGTTACGATTTCGCCGGCACCATAGCAAGCAATCCGAATGATGATGACAATGATCCCAAAGATACATTCTTTCACGGCACTCATGTGGCAGGCATCATTGACACAGTAGGTAATAATAACAAAGATATTCTCGGCGATAACTGTAATATCGAGATGATGGCCCTGAAAATCTTCGCCGATGATTACGCTATAGAGCCCAAAGTATTTGTTAGTGACGCAGTTGAAGCGATTGGTTATGCTATTGACAACGGCGCCATGATAATCAATGCCTCGTGGGGTGGGGACTTCTATTCGCAGTCTCTCTATGACGCCATCAAAGACGCCGGAAATGCAGGATTGCTTTTCATCGCTGCCGCTGGTAACGATTATGGCAACAATAACGATGCGAGTCCTGTCTATCCGGCAAGCTATGACCTGGATAACATCATTTCCGTAACATCGAAAGATAGCGATGACCAGTTGTCGGTTTTCTCGAATTACGGAGCCGGTTCGGTTGATATAGCTGAGCCGGGAATGGATATCCTGAGCACAACGCCGACATATGAGACATTCGCGATGCTCATTTACGGCGTTTCTACCAATTACGAACTTTTAAGCGGGACATCGATGGCAGCTCCGCACGCTTCGGCTGCCTGCGCTCTTCTATGGTCGCAATATTCATCAATGCCAAATCTATCAATAAAATCTCTTCTTTTAAACACTGCTGATCCTATATCGAGTCCCTACAGGCTTTCTCAATCCAATGGCAGCATTAATCTTCAAAAGGCATTACTGTCAACACCAACCGGAAGAACGGATGGCAAGGTGCTGAATGTTAATGATGACAAATTATATGATACGATACAGGAAGCGATAGACGATTCAAATGATGATGATGTCTTGATTGTTGAGGCCGATCATGTCTACGAAGAAACCATCGATTTCAAAGGTAAGGCAATTACACTTCGAAGCGGTGATCCCAACAGGCCGGAAGATTCAAAAGTTAGTCCCGAGAATACTATTATTATTGGCTCATCGAATTCAGGGATTCCCACTCCCGTAGTGACTATTTCAAAAAAAGACACCATCATTAATCCTGATAATACTGTTATCAAAGGTTTCACCATTCGCGATGGCACCGCCGAATATGGAGGCGGCATCAGTTGTGAAGGAGCATCCCCGACAATCTCTGACTGCATTATCACTGAAAATCGCTCAACACGCCGCGGTGGTGGAATCGATTGTTATAATTCTTCTCCTTTGATTACCAACTGTCAAATTACCAACAATTCTGCCGGAGATATCGGTGGTGGAATAGCTTGTTACGGTTCGGATCCAACTGATCCAGACAGGCATGTCGTTATCTCGAATTGCCTCATCACAAACAATTCCGCAATCGGAGGCAAAGAAGGCGAAGTAGACGAAGAAGATACCACTGGCGGTGGAATCGCGTTGGATTCATCTTCGGCGGTGATTACCAATTGTACAATTCTTATTGACCAACCTGACGCTCTCAAAGATGGGGGTATCTTTGCCTTTAACGATTCAAAGCCGAAAATTACAAACTGCATACTCTGGGGCAACGGGGACGACCTGTTTAACTGTTCGGCAACTTTTTCCGATATCGAAGATAAAGACCTGGGTGGGGGCAATATACATTTATATCCAAAATTTATAGAAGGACCACTCGGCAAATATTATCTACCCCAGATTGCAGCAGGACAGTTGTTTGAAAGTCCCTGTGTAAACGCCGGCAATCCGGCTTCGGAGCCGTTTCTGCAAACAGATCAGTACACAACCCGAACTGACGGCGAACCCGATGACGGTGTCATTGATATGGGTTATCATTACCCTGCAAAGCCGGCTCAGCTCTTTGAATTAGAGGTTATCGAAGTAGTCTCAAATGTAGAAATTCCATCAGCTTATTCTATGGGTCATGTTGATCCCAACAGCGGTACTTTTAAGCAATACGAAGTAGTACATCTTACAGCATATCCCAAACCAGGTCATCGAATCAAGGACTGGTCCGGAACCGATGATGATACATCAACAGAGCCGAACAACACCGTTACAATGCTCGCCAATACCACTGTAAAAATTGAATTTGAGCCGATCCCTGTGCATAGCCTGCACACCGAAATCATCGGTGGCCATGGGACAATCAAGACCAGAGACATAACCGACATAGACAATCCAGGGCCAATCAAGGACTACCAACGAGGAAGGGTGGAATATTTCGAAGGTACAGTAATCGAGCTTATCGCCGTCCCTGACCAAACTTACATTGTCGACCTTTGGCAGGGGACCGATGACGATACATTATGGTCTTCGAAAAATACGGTAACAATAGATTCTGAGAAAGATATTACCGTTTCATTCCGTCGACCGGCGACTCTGCATGTACCGGGACAATACCGGAATATCGGTCAAGCAATCAACGCAGCCTACCCTCACGGCGACAAGATAATCGTCTCTGCGGGCATTTACTCCGGTTCTTATGACTTCCAGGGCAAGGCAATCACCCTCGCAAGCGAACATCCGGATGATCCCTGCTTCGTAGCTGCGACAATTATTTCTGTAAGCGCACCCTTCCCGCCATCTATTATGCCGCCATCACCGGCATTTATTTTCCAAAGTGGTGAAGGCAATGACTCCATAATTGACGGCTTCACGATTCAAGGCGGAGGTGATCCCGGTTATGCACTATTTGAGCCAAACGGCGTAGGGACACCCGGTATGGATGCCCTCGGCGGAGCAATACAATGCCTTAACGGAAGTAGTCCAACTTTGTCTAATCTGGTTATCAAAGACTGCATTGCCCGAGGTGGTGACGGCGAGAACAATGTGACTATCTATGAGGACCCGGAAGATCCGCCGGATGCGGAGGATGCACTGGACCCGCCCGATCCTCCGGAAGACCTCCCGGAACCCGTAGATCCCGGCGATGAAAACATACCGGTTGCCGGTATTCCCGGAGAGGACGGCGAACCAGGTTTGCCTGGCGAACCCGGTGCCGATGGCGCCGAAGGCCCGGCCGGTTTGCCCGGCGGCAAGGGTGGTGACGCCTATGGAGGCGCGATGTACTTCGACGCCAATAGTAGTCCAGTCATCCTGAATTGTAAAATTATCGACTGCTTTGCAGTCGGCGGCGATGGCGGTTGGGGCGGAGCCGGCGGAAACGGACAAGATGGCCAAGACGGACAACCCGGACAGGATGGCCAGGACGGGCAAAACGCAACTGAAGCGCTTAACAATGGCACGCCCGCTGCAGGTGGCAACGCAGGAATGGGCGGCGACGGCGGAGTCGGAGGAAGTGGTGGAAAAGGCGGCGACGGTGGAAAAGGCGGCGATGGTGGCATAGCCTTAGGCGGAGCAATATTTTTCGGTCCCAATTGCCGTCCGACAATAATCTCATGTGAAATTATCAATAGCGTCACCCGGCAGGGGCTGGGTAACTATGGCGGTGATGGCGGCAATGGTGGAAACGGCGCAGCCGGAGCTGACCCTGGAGCAGGCGGCAGTGGTGGTAGTGGCGATCCCGATGGCGAAGATGGCGAAGACGGCGCCGAAGCACCCGGCGGAAACGGCGGCGACGGCGGAATAGGCGGTGATCTGGGTTTCAATGGCGCAATATCGTGGGCCGGCGCAATATTCTTCAGTGAAAACTGCCAGGTCATCATGGATGATACTATTATAAGTGAGAACAAAGCCATAACAATCGTTCCGACTTATATGTATGGTGGTGGCGATGGCGGCGCCGGTGGCGACGGCGGCGACGGCAATGGAGATGCTCCTGGCGGTAACGGAGGTTTCGGTGGTGATGGTGGCGCAGGCAGTCCATTCCCAATACCTCCTGCAGAAGGGGAAGAAGAGGACGACGAAGATGATGATCCAAATGCACCCAATGTAACTACAGGCACCGGTGGTCCCGGAGGCGAAGAAGGTGATGGTGGCGAAGCCGGTGCTGATGGTTTCTATGGTATGTACATGACCAGTTTCACTTCAAGCTACGGTGGTGCCAATTACTACGATTTTGGTTGCACTGCTGATTATAATAACTGCACGATAAGCTATAATGCCTCTCGACAAACCGATGGCACCGGCCAGGACGGTGGCGGCGAATATTATAGTGATTCGTGCCAGGTGAAACTGACTCGCTGTGAACCGATCGGCAATCTGGCCGGCTATAGTGGCAGTGGAGGCGGTCAATATTTTGGTTGGGCCTGTTCAGTAAATATAAATGACTGTAATTATGTAAATAACTCTGCCGGCCTTGACGGTGGTGGATTGTTCTGCTTATTTGAAAATACACTGGACATTAATGACAGCAGCTTTATCGGCAACTCGGCAATCATGTCTTATAGCGCCGGAGGTGCGGTATACGCAGGCGGAATAATCGACATGGGATCCGGAGGCTGGTATAACGGCGGCTCGATAACGATTCATGACACTATCTTTGGCAATAATGAGGCGTCGTTCGGAGGCGCTCTTCACTGGCACGGCGACGGTACAGAGGTAACGATTTCCAAATCAGTCGTCAGTAATAATATCGCCGATCATGGAGGCGGTCTGTACTGGAGTAGTGGTACACCGACTATTTCAAACTGTAACTTCATAGGTAATAGGGCCCAAACACGAGTTTCTCCCCCTGATATTGTTGATGTTGATTGGCCCTATGGCGGCGGCGGTGGAATGTTCTGCTGGTCTTCCGAAGCCACAATTGAAAACTGCTTCATAACCAACAATTCATCTTCCGGCTCGGGTGGTGGTGTATATTTCGGTGGAACCTCCGATATACCAATACTTAAAAACTGCCTGGTCAAAGGGAACAATGCCACCCTTAACGGTGGCGGCATTATGTCCTCCTGGCTTTCTACGCCAATAATATCCAACTGTACTATTGTTGAAAACAAGGCTTTTGACCCGAATGAAGCCAGTCACGGAAGAGGAGGCGGCTTATCCTGTTCCTATGGAAGTCAAACAACTCTTATCGACAGTATCCTCTGGGACAATACAGCAACAAAAGGTAAACAGCTCACGATTGGTAGTGTTAAGGAGCCATACTATCTGGATAAACCTTCCACCCTCACAGTTAAATATTGCGACGTCCAGGGTGGCCGCTCTCCCAGCGCTACTTACATCGAGCCGGGACGTAGTCTAAAATGGGACCCGGTTAGTAATCTCAACATCGACCCGCTTTTTGTCGGAACGTACTACCTCAGTCAAATCGGCGCAGGTGAGGGCCAGGATGTGAATAGCCCATGTGTCAATGCCGGAAGCGATACGGCTTTTAATCTCAACCTGAACAATTTCACCACCCGACTGGACGATAAAGGTGATGTTGGTAGAGTTGATATGGGCTTCCATTATCCCATCGGAGAGGATGCGTATCGGTTGACTGTAAAGGTCGTCGGCGAGCATGGTACGGTCAGGCCGACAAGCGGGACCTACCGCAAACATACTACAGTAAAGCTCACAGCGACAGTGGACCTGGGCTATCGGGTCAGGTGGATAGGTACCGACGATGACAACTCTAATGCTCTTATTAATTACGTGACAATGGATACGGACAAAACTGTTATTGTCGAATTCACTGAATACATTGGAAAAACCATAACTGTGCCCGGTGATTATACGACACTCCAGGAAGCAGTTTTTGAATCGAAAGACGGCGATATCATAGTACTCGATCCCGGCACTTATTTCGGTGGATATATATTAACTAACGGATCGCTTGAGGTGAACAAGTCGATTATGATCACATCGAAAAATCCGGACGACCCCTGCTGTGTATCGGCAACGATTCTCGATGGGTATTTAGGGACCAATGAATGGACTAATATAGGTATCTCTTTCGGCCCTGATACAGATTCCAAAACAGTGCTCAACGGCATTACGATACAAAACTGTGGCGGCCAAGTTGGGACTAGTCCTGACTCGGACAGAGACGCCGGTCATCCGGATGGCTTTGATGGCGGCTGCATCGAAGGGGCTGCAATATACATCGCTAATGGAGCTTCTCCCATTATCAAAAACTGCATTATAAGAAACAATTGGATTGAGGGAGGTAATGGCAGTGACGGCGAGAACGCAACGTCGGGGGATGATGCTGCTAATGCAGGTCGAGGCGGCTGGAGCGGCTGGGCACGCGGCGGCGGTATTTATTGCGGCCCGGACAGTAGTCCCAAATTTATCAACTGTATAATCGAGAATAATCAAGCCCTCGGCGGTGATGGTGGCGATGGTGGCGACTACGATGCAGACGGAGGCTTCGCGAACTACGGAGGAACCTATAGTAGAGAAGAGGGATTTTTCATCGATCCTTTTAGTCTTGATATGTTATATGTCACTGATGGCCTGTGGTCGGTTATGACATGGGATCAAGCATATTACTATGGGACTTTTATATATAATAATCCGCTGTTAACCTCGTTCATAGGCGACTATCGATGGTACTCCGGATATGGAGGAGGTGCATATTGTGATATCGGAAGTAATGTTGATTTTATAAATTGCCAGATCAGAGGCAATCGTACTTCCGGCGGAATGAGCGGACAAGGTGGCGTGATAGGCGCAAGCGACAGGCCTTTAGAGCCTCTGGTGCCCTACGAGATTCCAAGTTACGGAGCGGGGGTCTATTGTGCAGATGGTTCCACAATCACTTTTACTGATTGCGTATTTGAAAACAATATTGCCTCCGGAACTCAGGCGGACGCTGATCCCAATCATAGTCTTGATCCATATCGCGGTTACGGAGGCGGTGTATGTGCCGAGGACTGCGCCCGTGTTACGTTTGTGGACTGCAACTTCGTTGACAATGAATCCGATTCCGGCGGTGGAATCTACCTCGATGATACAGAAGTAACATTCGTCGACTGTAATCTTATATCCAATACCGCACTTCGTGGCGGCGCATTATGCAGCCTGACTACCTTAGTCGATATCACGAACAGTAATATTACCAATAACAGAGCAACTACCGATGTCAATGATCCCAACGATGACGATGTACTCGCCAGTGGGGCCGGCTTGTTCTGCTCAACGGGAGGAATACACGTCCAGGATTGCAACATCAGCGGCAATATAGCTGATTTTTCCGGAGGTGGTGCATATCTGCGCGACCTGGGCCTTGCCTCATTTATCAATAATCTGATTGTAAACAACGGGGCCGGCAGAGATGGTGGTGGTGCCTCGGTCAACTGGTATACATATTCGGTCTTCTCCAACTGCACATTAGCAGGCAACGCAGCCGTAGGTAGCGCCGATGAAACTGATGAAGATGAAACTGATGAGACCGGCTTCGGCGGCGGCCTTTACTGCTCCTATCTCAGCGACTGTACAATTATCGACAGCATCCTCTGGGACAACTTCGCCCTGCAAGGCACCGGAGCTGCCGTGGCGACAGGATTCGAATTCGACCGGAGACCTTCAACCCTTTCAATCTACAATAGCGATATCAAGAACGGACGATCCGCAATCTGGCTTGACGACGATTGCATGCTCAACTACGACAGGAACATAACCGGCGATCCGCTATTTGTAGTTGGACCGTATGGCCGCTATTACCTCAGTCATATTAGTGCCGGTCAGCCACAGGACAGCCCCTGTGTCAATACCGGCAGTAATTATACAAGCAATCTGAATCTGATCGGGTATACAACCCGAACAGACGGTATAGCCGATACAGGTTTAGTTGATATGGGCTACCATTACCTGGTGCAGGATCAGTGCAGTTTATGTGATCTCCTTGCCTTTGATGGTGTGATAGATTTCCAGGACTTTGCGCTTCTTGCCGAACAATGGCACAATGATAATTGCTCTGAGGTGAATAACTGGTGCCGGCACGCAGACATTACATTAGATTCACGTGTTGACTTTAAGGACGTCATTTTCTTAGCTGATTGCTGGCTTGTCCAAGACCTAACCGCTCCATCTCCTAATCCAAGTCAATGGGAAACAGAGCCTTACTTGAGTTCAGGAAGTTCAATCACCATGGTCGCTAAAACTACCACTGACTTCTGGGGATGGGAAGTTGAGTACTACTTCGAATGCATCGGCAACGGCGATTGCCACGACAGCGGCTGGCAGAAGAGCCCGATATATACGGACAGCAGCCTGACCTCCAATGCCGAATACGGCTATAGAGTAAGAGCTCGCGATGGTGTCAAATGGATTCCGAATGACGGAACAGGTGAGCCGGGGAACAAGACCGATTGGTCAAAGGTTCGCTATGCCGGCAGGGACACCACACCACCGGCACCCGCTCCATATATTGAATCTATTGTTGCGGATTCGGAAACTTCAATCACAATGGTATCTACAATTGCCAACGATAATACTGATGTAGAATATTATTTCCAGGCAATGACTGACGGCGGAGAAGATAGCGGCTGGCAGGAAGAACCGAATTATACAGACGTTGGCCTCGATCCCAACACCGAGTACGGCTACCGGGTTAAAGCCAGAGACTTATCACCCAATATGAATGAAACCGACTGGTCAGTTGTTTCTTATGTCACCACTCCTCTGCCGTTGGATCTGACAGCTCCGGATCCGGATCCGATGCAATGGGATATGACTGATGACCCGAACGGCTTCACCGGATTACCTCGTGAAACCAATGCTGGTGGCGGCACTTTTGATTACTGGGTGGAAATGAGGGCTGTAGTAGCAACTGACGCCAGCGGCATTGTGGAGTATTTCTTCGAGTGCGTTACGGAACGGGGCTTCAGCAGTGGATGGATAGCCGTTCCAACGCATACCGTCCAGGTTGGCCATAGTGGACAGGGCCACATATTCCGTGTGAAGGCACGTGATGCATTCGGTAATGAAACCGAATGGTCGACTGAGGAACGGGCCATTATACAAACTCAGCAATAAACTGATGAAGTAGAACAGCAAGGGCAAGAGCCTTTAGGGTTATATCAACTCATAAGGTAAAAAAGACCTTTTCTCTTCTGTAGAGAGCCGGTGTTGTTAAACAATTCAGGGCAAATTTGCACCCGTCTCTCTGTAAATGTCCTCATATACTTTTTGTGGAGTTTTTATCACAGTGCATGGAAGCAGGGGGTGTTTTTCAACACCATAGATTGTATATATACCTTTGTTAATATACTTCCAATAATACCTGAATTTTTCATCCTGCCGAATACGAAACATAGTCAACTGTTCCAATAAAAACGAAGAAAACAGGTAAACTACGAAATCAACCGTCATAGTCATTTTTTTGGCAAAACTATATTTTTTACGTTATTACTTCGTCAACTGTTGACAAAAACGGAGTTTTTATATATGATATTGTATTAGAAGTGAAGCAGAATGTGAGTAATATCTTTTTCTGAGAGCCAAGCTATGGACTCAAGAAAAGACAGCTTTTTATGGCGGTTTAAATGGCACATTGTAATTATTTGTGCTGCAGTGGCAATTGTTGTTATATTGACGATGTTCACTGACCTCTTCGAGGCATCTGAAACTAACCTGTTGCGTCAGCTCGTATTATTACTTGGAGCTTTAGTATTCCTCAGTGCACTTCTTACAATGCTCTCAAGAGTAATTAAGATACTTGATGCCCTTAGAGATAATAGTACAAAACTCGAAGGACTTACCGGTGCCCTGGAAAAAATTCATACAGGATTGACGCAAATCAACCACAGCACTCGCATCAGCGAAACAGCAAAGGCTATTGCATTCCGCGACGCAGACAGAAAATCTCTGCGGGAGGCCGTATTTGAGAAGCTCCAGATGCAGGATTACGATGCCGCCAACGACATTATTAACGAGATAGCGAATCGTTCGGAATATATGGAACTGGCTGAAGAGTTAAGAGTACAGGCAGAACAGTACCACAATGCGACCGACCAGGAACGACTCAATCAGATCATAGAACATATTGAAAAACTGATACTTGAATGCCAATGGTCCAGGGCAAGCGCACAGATTGAAGGGATGATTAGGAATTATCCGGACAGTGAAAAAGCAAAAGCAATGCGTCAAGTCCTGTACGATAAGAAACAGGAGCGGAAAAGAATCCTGCTGGCCGCCTGGGATGATGCAATCACGCATGAGGAAACAGATCGCAGCTTGGATATTTTGAAAGAGCTTGATCAATACCTCACTCCCAATGAAGCATTGGCTCTGCAGGAAGCGGCAAGCGACGTGTTTCGTACAAAGCTGCACAATCTCGGCGTTCAGTTCTCTATTGCCGTTACCGAAAAGCGATGGACAGGCGCGCTAGATATCGGCCAACAGATTATCAAGGATTTTCCAAACAGCAAAATGTCCGAGGAAATCCGGGCAAAACTGGATATCCTCAAGCAAAACGTCCAAATGCAAAACAATTAGGGATACTGCTTATTCCGTAATTACTGAAAATCGAACAACGATTGAGTTTTAATCATTGTCACTTGATCCGGATAAGCAGCGAACGTATGAATGTGTAATTCCGTTTTTCTGGCCTCGAAATCCACATAACAAAACGGCTGAAGACTGCCAATTTCCAATTCAGGGAATTTTACAAACACACCCCTGTTTCGCGCAAAACGTTCAAGGTCGGTATGGCTCTGCCGATACAAGCTGGGACTCATTCTCTCGACCTGAAAATCGGTCATGTAACTAATTCCCCGACTCAAGGTACATTTATGAGTCCGTGGGCCACGGAACTGAAAACGCTCAATCAGTCCTCGTGAAGGTAACATCTGACCAGGAGTACTTACTACCTCACTAAGACAAATGTCGCCGGCAAAGACACTGACGACATGTGTGCATCCAGTAACCCAGATGATAGTCTCGTAATTCTCGGTATTTAACTGCCGGCTGGCATAGATCTGAAAAAGCTCAGGATGCAAAGGTCGTTGAAAGAGGCTAAACATTAATTCTTCAACAGCAACATTGATTTGTGGTGATTCCATAAATCTATCCCAACACAAAACTCTCTTCTGATTTTTCATTATTATACCAAAATCTAACCACATATTCAAGGCCTATATCAGTATTGATAAGGGCGGTTTGCGCACTTATGGGACGATTATTCTACAAGCTATTCAAAGTAAAAGAGTAACATCAGGCAAGTTTTTTTGAAAAAAAAAGGGCTATACCTTAAATTTCTACTATGTGAAAAAGAATGCAGTAATAGAGACGGCAATAATATTGTAAAAAGCGTGAGTTCCAGCTGTTATTCCAAAACCCCGAATTGCATAAAGGACAGCGAAATATACACCTGCAACGGTTCGAAACGCAAACCTTGTCCAATCAAACGGATCCACAACATTCGGCCGGCCGCTGAGGATATCTATATGATGATGTGCACTAAACAATGCCGCTGAAATTAGAACCGAAAGTATAATAGCGTTTTCATGACTAAGCTTAAGCGCATCCTGAAACAATAACATCAAAATGCATATCAAAATCAAACGAAAAATAAGTTCTTCGTAGATCCCAGCTCCTATTCCGGTAACGATATTAGCCAGCAATGAATGGTCTCGCTCGGCATCGCCAACTTCATCAGTAGATGGGTGTAAATTATTTTCTTGTACAGAAGAGCAGACGATAGGCGAGATGGAATTGTTTTGTATCTGAAAGTTTTCGAACCGACTGACACCACCATAAGTCCCAGTCGAGCTTAGAAACAACGTCAGAACAATCAAAGGAACTGCAAGCAATATGCACTCAATCACCATTGGAACAATATCACCAAGCCAGAAATACCATTGTTTGCCGGAAGTAATTTGCAGTGACAATAAGATAACAATAACAGCCAACGGAGGCGCTGCCCATGCAAATTTCCCACCAAAGCCTAATGACTCAAACACGTGCTGTAGCCAGACAAACGCAACCACCCGAATCTGCGATTGATTCAGGATATCTGTATTAATGCGAAATGTCCCAAGCTCATAGAATGCAATAAACGGCAACAGGAAAAATACGGCATATATCGGGCGAGAAGTCCTCTCTAAATAGGAATCCTGTGTAAAGTTAAACAGTTGACTTGTACTGTTTATGAACCTATTTTTTGATCCGTTCGCTATTATGGTTTTGCGTCTTGAGTTTTTAAAAAATGACCGCAATTTCATATTTGCCTTGTCGATATTTGTTAATTTCCACTACTGATTTTGTGCAGAGTCTACTTCAAGTAAGCCGAAAATACAATAGTCAAACGAAATAAATACCAAAGACCAAGAGGTGATATATATGAAACCGTTCTTATGCTTTCTCGGTGGGTGCGAGTTCGAATATATTATCTTTGAACTAAAATCCAATCCTAACACGTATTTTGACTTTGACTACTTCCACAGCTACCAACATCGCGGCCAAACAAATCCCTACACATTTCTCGCCGATCACACCCAGGAGGTCATAGAGAGCAATCCCGATATAGTTATCCTTTCACAGCACGATGCTATGGTAGGTCCAATGACAGAAATACAGTTAAACCGCGTCAGTTCAAAAGAACAGCAGGACCAGCAGCTCAAAGAACTTGTCGGCCAGTGTGAGCTGATGATAATAACGCTCTCACAGCTCAATGTGCCAATTATTTTGCAGTTTTTCCCATGGTTTAGAACGAATATACTCAATCGCTTCAAGCACACAGCGCCATTTTACAACGAAGAGCAGTTTATGAGAAAGTATGTAATAGCGATGGAAGAGCTTGCCATCAGATATCCGAACTTTTATTTCCTTAACCTGACCAACATTTGTTCAATGTACGGATTCCAACAAACACTAAAACAGGCAGACCCTCCGTGGTACAGCCATATTAAGTTCCCCGCAAAGCATCTCGCGCAGGAATATACATACATTATGGATTTCGTGCTGCGACGCAGTAAGAAAGTCAAGTGCGTTATAGTAGACCTTGACAACACAATGTGGAAAGGCATTATCAGAAACGACGGCGTAGAAAACATCGAGATAAGAATTGACAAAGAACGATTTCATTGGAATGTCCTGTCTATCCTCCATGCCAGAGGTATTCTAATCGGAGTAATAAGTAAAAATGACCCGTATCTTGAGAGTGAGATACGCGCTTTTATAAAAGAGCATCTTGCCGGAACTGAATTTGTGTGCTTCAAACTGAATTGGAAGGACAAATGGGAAAATCTTCAGGAGATGCAGCAGCAGTTGAATATCGGTCTTGATTCCATCGCCTTCATAGACGACAGTCCCTTCGAGAGAGAGCAGATGAAAGCCGTACTTCCCGAAGTAAGAGTCTATGACCAGAACATATTTGAAAAACTGCTTTATCTGCCGGAATTTCAACCTGAATTTGTCACCAAAGAAAGCAAAAAAAGGACAGAGTTTTACATTCAGGAAAATCAACGCAAGCAGGCTCAAAACACATCCACAAGAGACGGATTTCTTGAGCAGTGTAACTTCACAATCAGCATAGAGAAAATGCAACCATACCAGGTGGACCGTGTCAGTGAATTGATTCAGCGAACAAATCAATTAAACACGTCTATTAAACGTTATAAAAAAGACCAGATTATTTCTTTCAGTCGTGAACAAAACTGCGACATATTCACAGTAAACGTTTCCGACAAGTTTGGTGATTACGGCCTGGTCGGAGTTTGCATAGGTTTCCACAGGGATGATGTCTACGAAATTGATACTCTGCTTTTCAGTTGTCGCATTATGAGCAGAGGCGTAGAAGATTATACCCTAACATCAGTGCTCAATCATGCCAGAGCAAAGCATTTTGAAAAAGTGATTCTGCGATTCGAAAAAGGCCCGAAGAACGACCAGATGTGGACCATTCTGAGCAATAATAACTTTGTCGAATCCGGCGATAATGGTAACTCCATTGTTTACGGTTTTGACTTGCAACGGCAGCAAATAAAATCGTTCCCGAAATGGTTCTCATCCGAACAACCGAATACTGAAAAAGAATCCTTACTTTCAGTATAACCGCATTATGATGATCCACGAGACATTTACTGAAATCTATCAATTGCTTTATGATGCGTTTGGACCTCAGCACTGGTGGCCCGGCAATAGCCGGTTCGAGATTATAACAGGTGCGATTCTGACCCAGAACACGAACTGGACCAACGTCAAAAAAGCAATAACAAATCTGATAGCTGCCGATAGTCTCAACGCAGAAAAACTCCACAAACTTGAGCTCCAAAAACTCGCCGAGCTTATCCGCCCTGCCGGTTATTACAATATAAAAGCAAAACGCTTAAAGAGCTTCCTGAATTGGCTCTTTGAAAATTACGATGGCAAATTGAAAAACCTTGAAAGCATTGATACCGAGCAATTAAGGGCTGAGCTGTTATCTGTAAAAGGCATCGGCCGCGAAACCGCCGATTCAATTCTCCTTTATGCTTTCAACAGACCTGTTTTCGTAATTGATGCCTATACTGCACGAATTGTTATGCGCCATAGATTGATAGAGCCAGGCGCTGATTACGAGCAGTTAAGAGATTTGTTCGAGTCGAATCTGCCGCAGGACGTGCAACTTTTCAATGAATATCACGCATTACTGGTCAGGCTCGGCAAAGAATTCTGCAAGCCTAAAGCCAAATGCCCCGCCGCTACTCTGCAAAGCTGCTCTTCGCTGCGAAGCACGAGCTGCCCTCTTGAAAAATTGCCACATACTATTGAAACCGAATATTTTTGAAGGCTGAAACAAAACCTAACTTGTCATTCCGAGCGCAGCCGAGGAATCTATTTAAATAGCTTCGCGGAGCGTTTCCTTATTCTTCAAATTTGGTCTTGTTAGAGTTTCTTAAGACAACCTCTTAAAATACGCCCTTTTATTGTTAGCACAGCGAAGTCGAAAAATCCTATAAACATTGCTCATTTTCTTCACGAATAACCTCTTGCAAATTAACATGCAAAGATTAGACTAATTGGCTATGGCAAAGAAAGCGGCGAAATCAAAGAAAGATAAAAAACCAAAGACTACCGGGAAGCCATCATCTCTTGTTGATACACGGGTGATATATTGCGGCGATAATCTCGAACAGCTTAAGAAATTTCCCGATGGGTGCGTCGATTTGATTTATATCGATCCCCCCTTTAATTCTAACCGCAATTATGAAGTCTTCTGGGGCGAGACAAAGGAAAAACGTTCATTCGAAGACCGCCACGTATCTACACAGGCTTATATCGAATTTATGCGGCCGCGCTGCGTAGAACTGCACCGGGCTCTCAAGAAAACCGGCTCATTTTATTACCATTGCGACTGGCATGCCTCGCACTATGTAAAAATCATGCTCGACCAAATCTTTGGTGAGAATCTGTTTCAAAACGAGATTGTCTGGAAAAGAAGCAGCGCTCATAGTGATACTAAGCAGGGAATGGCTCAATATGGCCGTATCTTTGATTCTATATTTTTTTACACCAAAGGTAAACCATGGACATGGAATCCTCAATATCAGGCTTATGACGAAAACTATTTATCAGGCAATTATCGAAATGCTGATCCTGATGGGCGTCGATGGAAATCAACTGATCTTACCGCAGCTAAGCCGGGCGGTGACACTAATTATGAATGGAAGGGAAAACGACCAGCAAAAGGTCATTATTGGGCATACTCAAAAGCTAATATGGAAAAGTTTGATCGAGAGGGGCGGCTATATTACACAAGGTCAGGATTGCCTCGCTTGAAACAGTATCTCGATGAAATGCCTGGTGTCGCTCTCCAGAATCTTTGGATCGATATTCCGCCTATAGCTTCACAATCTGCTGAGCGTCTCGGTTACCCGACACAAAAGCCACTTGCGCTACTTGACCGCATTATTAAAGCAAGCTCTAGTTCTAACGAAATTGTATTAGATGCTTTTTGTGGGTGTGGTACGGCATTAGTTGCCGCTGAAAATCTTGGACGGCAGTGGATTGGGATCGATATTTCGCCAACTGCCTGCCGGGTAATGGCCAAGCGTTTGCGTGACGTTTGCGGTCTGAAAGAGGATGAAAAACTCTGGCGGA
Organism: uncultured Pirellulales bacterium; assembly: GCA_964520535.1. Classification (GTDB taxonomy): domain Bacteria; phylum Planctomycetota; class Phycisphaerae; order Sedimentisphaerales; family Anaerobacaceae; genus JAFGPS01. Next base: position 77,462 of record CAZFOQ010000001.1, read on the forward strand.
TTGGCAGAGGTTTTATCGTTCGCGATTTACCATGGACTGAGGAGCAGCTTCGTAAGATTCCACCCTTTGAATTTGAGAACTGGGCTGTTATTGCTTTGGGCGGCATTCCCAATAAGGCTCAGGTAGGCGATATGGGAATAGATGGCCGAATTTATCCAGTCTCGGCCACACCGAAGAAAATAGAAGGTGAGCTTGATTTTATGGATGTCTGGTATCCCATCCAGGTAAAGCAAAAAGACAAGGTCGGACGCCCTGATATAGATTCCTTTGAAGCTGTTATGATGCGTGAAGATCGACAAAAAGGTTTTTTCGTTTCATTCGATTACTCTCATGACGCCCTTTCTGAAATCCAGTCCTTTTTCAAAAAGACCGGCAAGTCCATAATCGCCCTGACAGTCAAAGATATTTTGGATGAACAAATCGCCTATAAACTGGCGTGAAAATGAAATATTCTCTGGGGAAATAGCAATCACACGAGACTAAACTTATATGAATGGAATAAATACAATTTTTAGCCATCCTTGGAGTATAAAGTTACCCCCGTTAGTTAGGTATATCGATAATAAGTATGTTGAAGCATTTTTTAAAGATGGTTCCTTACGGATTCCATCTTTTATACAATTCCGAAAACACACCGATGAGCAACGTGGGGATTTATTTGAGGGCAGAGCATTTATGGAAATAAATAGTCCTAATGCTCATCATGCAGCTTGTATGATTAACGGACAGGAAGTTTATGTGTTAAGTGCAAGTACTATTGAAAGTCAAAAGTTAAAAGAAGAATGTTTTAAAACGGACTCGAGTTTTAGAATATTGAATTCTCTAGCATTTGCAGATTGTATTTCTCATTATATTCCTGGTTTTATAGGTGGTTATCAAGGATTATGTTTTTATCGGGATGATATACTTATAACGAAACAAGATAATATGCCATTCAGGTCTCCAGATACATTTTCTAATCCTGAAGAATGGGCAGCAGAATATGATAAGTATATTGGCAAGCAATCAGATGATTCTTTTTTCATTAAACATTCAAAATATTCTCATCAAGGTGAATATCGTTTTATTTGGTTTGCACAAGGTTGTGAAAAGGATTATTTAAATATTAAGTGTCCGGAAGCTACTAAGTATTGTGAAAAATTATAAAGAAAACTACTACGGGTTTCACCCGTAGCATTTAGAATTCAAGCTTCGCTTGCCCGCTGTCTTCTTCGCCTTGCATTTTAATATACTTCTTGACTACTTCTTCGTTTATTCCTGCTGTCGAAACAAAGTACCCTATCGACCAAATACCGTCCGTTCCCCAATATACCTTATCTAAAAATGGAAACCGTTTACGCATAATTGCACCGGTTTTGGCCTTAATCATTCTAACCACATCACTTACTGAGAGCCTTGGTGGTATCGAAAGAAGTATATGAACATGATCGATATCTGTGTTCACCTCGATAATCTCTATATCAGGATTCTGCCTGCCAATTCCAACTATCAGCTTCTTCAGATATTCGCCAAAACCGGCTCGCAAAATTTTCCTGCGGTATTTGGTCGATATCACTAAATGATAACGCGTGTAATAGACGCTATGATTTTGCTTCTTATAGTCCACATACTCATTCTACCAGAAGACAGCGGATAACTCCATCTACGGGTTTCACCCGTAGTATTGCGGTAGAAGAATAAAAAAGTTCTCGACAAAGTCGAGATTCCTTAATTTTGCACTTTACACTTTGACCCGTTCGACCAGGCTCAGGGCACGCTTTTACACTTTTAGTGTATTGTTTGTCCTGGTGTGGCTCCGGGATCGACTGAGAGCATAAAGATATCTTTTCCGCCGGTACCGGCTGCCAGAATCATCCCTTCGGACAGACCAAACCTCATTTGCCTGGGCTTGAGATTTGCAAAGTAAACGACGATTTTCCCCGTCAAATTTTCCGGCTGATAGGCGGTAGCTATAGCGGCCATAACCGTCTTTTCCATGCCGCTTACATCCAGAATCAGCCGAAGCAGCTTATCGGCTCCCTCGACCTTTTCAGCTTTTATTACTTTTGCAATGCGAAGGTCAATCTTGGCAAAATCTTCGATTGTACATTCCGGTTTAATCGGATCGGCCGGTTGTGCCGAACTCGCCTGAGTGCCCTGTGTTTCCTTACTTTCTTCTATCATAGCCTTCACCTGTTCTTCATCAATCCTTTCAGCTAATCGTTGGTAAACGTTTATCCTGTGATTTTCTAATACTGTTTCCAAATCTGAAAAGTGTAATTGTCCAACATTCAAGAACTTTTCTACCTTCTCAGCATATCGCGGAAGGATAGGTTTCAGATAAATTGTCAAAACTCGGACTGCATTGATCACGGCAGTTAATGTAGTTCGCGTCTTTTCCGGATCAGTTTTAATTGTTGCCCACGGCTGATTCTGTTCGACATATCGGTTAGCTTCGTCGGCAAGAGCCGTAATCATTCGAACTACGGAAGCAAATTTAAGATTCTCATAATCACTGGCAATCTGGTCTGCCGCAGCGACAAGCTTCCTAATTAATTCATGGCCCTCTTCATTCAAGAGACCAAGCTGAGAATCAAGTTTCTTTGTCAGCATTGGCCCGGAACGGGAGGCCAGATTTGCAAATTTGCCCACCAGATCGGAATTGATTTTGTTAACAAAATCCTCAATATGCAAATCTATATCGTCGATGCCGTCGGTTAACTTACTTGCATAGTAGTATCGCAGGCATCCCGGGTCCAGGTGTTTTAAATATGTACTGGCCTTAATAAAAGTTCCGCGTGACTTGCTCATCTTTTCGCCGTTTACGGTCAGAAAGCCGTGGACGAAAAGTTTGTCCGCCTTTTTGATCCCGGAGCCTATTAGCATTGCGGGCCAGAAAAGTGCATGAAAATACATAATGTCTTTTCCGATGAAATGATACAGCTCATATTCATCGCTGCCAATCTCCCCATCTTGGTGTAGCGGCCAGACTTTCTCGAAATCGAGCCCCTTTGCATCACAGTAGTTCTTCACTGAAGCCATATACCCGATAGGAGCATCAAGCCAAACATAAAAAAACTTGTTTTCTTCTCCGGGTATTTTGAATCCAAAATACGGTCCATCGCGAGATATATCCCAGTCCTTCAAACCCGCCTTAAACCATTCATCGAGCTTATTGGCAACGGATTCCTGTGCATATCCGCCGGCAATCAAATCTCTCAGGGGTTTTTCATAATCAGCAAGCTTGAAGAAATAATGCTCCGATGTTTTCAGAACAGGTGTCGTCCGGCAGGTTGCACAATAAGGATTTATCAGCTCAGAAGGTCGATAAGTTGTGCTGCAGACCTCGCAGGAATCACCATACTGGTGCTCGGCCCTGCATCGCGGGCAGGTACCGCGAATAAATCTGTCCGGAAGCGACATTTTGCAGTTGTCACAATAGGCCTGTTCGACGTCCCGTTTGACTATTGAACCGGCTGCATTCAAACGATCGAAAATCAGTTCGCTGAAGTGCTTATTTTCAGGTGAGTGAGTGGTGTAGTAATTATCAAATTCTATATGAAAGCTGTCAAAATCCGCTTTATGCTCTTTATGCACGTTATTAATTAACTCTTCGGGATCTACACCGGCTGCTCGAGCGCTTATCATAACAGGAGTACCGTGAGTGTCATCGGCACAGAAATAGAGGCACTGATTACCACACAGCTTCTGGAAGCGTACCCAGATATCGGTCTGGAGATATTCCACAAGGTGACCCAAATGTATTGGGCCGTTTGCATAAGGCAAGGCTGATGTTACAACGATTTTACGAGGCATGTTTCTTCCTTGAATACTATTGCTTTTCACTATCCCTGCTTTTTTGCTTATTGTCCTTCTGATTACTTTCCTGTTTATCTCGCTTCTCTGAAGTTGTCTTGATAACCTCCAGCTCATCTATGCTAACAAAATCTCTCTCCCCGCTTTCGTATTCGACCATAACCAGTTGAGTTAATATCTGGGTATCCACAACTTTTCCCTGGCCTTGTTTGGTCTTTATCTTTGTGTTCTTTTTCGGCAGACGTTTTTTAAGTTCATTGTAGGTTTGGTCTTCATATCGCAAACAGCATTTCAATCTGCCGCAATATCCGGATATCTTGGCCGGATCGAGTGTTGCTTTCTGCATTTTGGCCATCCGCATATTAACCGGCTTGAGAAGTTTAAGAAACCTTTGACAACAGCATTGTTGCCCGCAGGATTCCACATCGCCGAGCAATTTGGCTTCGTCCCGTGAGCCAATTTGACGCATTTCAATTCTTGTCTGATATTCCTGTGCTACTCTTTTTACAAGGTCGCGAAAATCCACTCGCCCGTCAGACATAAAGTAGAAAATGATGCGTTCTCCGCCGAATACGTGTTCTGCATCTACTATTTTCATCGGCAGATTCATCTCCCTGATGATCCGCCTGCAGCATTCAATTTCTTCCTGTACAATTTTCCGCAGGTGTCGTTCTTCGCTTATATCATCGGCGCTCGCGTATCGAATGAATTTGCCGGCATGGGCTGGGCAGAAATCGATTTCGCTTCTATCGAAATAGTCTTTTATCTGCTCTTGCTTTAATTTGAAGTGACCGCTCCTGTAAGCACTCAACTGCCCTACAATATACCCCAATTCGAGGCCTCTTTCCGTTTTGACCACAACGCGAGAGTGTACTTTCGGTATATCAGATTCATGATGCTCGAAGAAAGCTAAAGCATTCATTCGGCCATAGCGTACCAACATGTACTTTATATTTTTTGCCTGTCTTGGTTTTGTTTCCGATGTATTCGACATCAAAATTATCCCGGATATATGCCTTTTCAAATCATACCATTATTAAACCCGCATTTTACCAGAATCGGCCAGAGATAACAACAGATGTTCGAAAATAAGCCTTTCATTAACACTGGATTCTATCCAATGCAACATTCGGTAGCAGTCGGCTATCTTCTCTGCTGATTGCTCCGGATTGAATCGACGAGCCAGTTTTTCTATATGCTCTTTTTGGTCGGAATTCACAGACTCCTGCCGGGGCTTGAAACGGAGCTTTATCACATCCTGGAACGCTGATATGACCATCTGGATGAGAGTCTTTGAAGCTCTTCGATTAATGTCGGTCTTGCTGGTGTTCTTATCGAGATCCGTCCAGACATCGACGATTTTCTTGCTTTTATCCAGAAGCTCATCAGCTAAATCCAACGCTCCGGCAAATTCATAATCAGCCAGAGATTTTATCAGCTCTTTTTTAATCTGGTAAAGGTTTGCATCAGCCAATTCAAGTTGAGCCAACCGGCAAGCTGTGCCTAAACTGCCTTGAGCCAGGCGCGCGAAGTATTGCGCCCGCTTATCATCGAGACCCATCTCTTTAAGGCTTTCGATTATCCTCTCTTCTACTATGGGACCGAACAGGATTATCTGAGACCTTGATTTGGTCGTCGGCAAAAGCTTGTCCAAACGGGTACAAAGCAGAACAATACAGCAGTATAGAGGCGGCTCTTCCAGAACTTTTAACAAGCTGTTCTGCGAGGAAGCATTCAACCTTTCAGCTTCACTTATGATAAAGACTTTTCTTCGAGATAGGCTCGGTCGAATCGACACTTTTGCAATAAGGAAATCTCGAACGACATCTATCGACAAATCTACGGGCGGACCTTTGCCTTTGCCGTCTTCGGTGAATTCGCGCAATTCCTTATAGATGTGATTGAAGTCCGGATGCGAGCCGGCTTCGAAGAGCCGACAAGACTGGCACCGCTGGCAACTCTCGGCAAAACCATTTTCTATAACCGGATCATGGCAAAGCAGCAACTTAGCCCAATTACCGGCAGTTAAAAATTTACCGACGCCTTCAGGCCCGGCAAAAATATAAGCGTGTGCCGCCCTGCCCGCAGAAAACGCCCTTTGCAAAATGTCGACTGCTTTGTCCTGACAGAAGATTTGCTTAAAAGACATCTATGTAAAACTCGCCTCCGAGATAAGTTTCAACACCTTTTTATGAGTCGTTTCAATATCGCCGGTAGCATCAACAACGACGGCATCTTCGCGCTGTTGGGCCAACTTCAAAAAGCCCTCGCGGACTTTTTTATGATAGCCGTCGCCCTTGGCCTCCATTCTGTCCAACTTCCGATCCAATCGCTGTGCAGCGGTTTTCAAATCCACATCGAGAATTATCGTCAGGTCCGGCCAGACTCTTTCCAGACAATCCTCTGCAATTTTTATGACCTTATCCATCCCGAAGTCCCCTGCCCAGCCCTGATACGCGCACGTGCTGGAAAGCCACCTGTCGAGAACAACGCACCGATTTACCTGCAGAGCCGGGGATATTTTTTCGACCCAAAGTTGTGCCCTGGCGGCCATATACAGTAAAACTTCGGTCTCTGTGTTCATAGACAGATGATCCGGATTGAGCAGGATTTCTCTTATCTTTTCGCCGATAGCGGTATCACCCGGATCGCGGAACCTGTTCGTTGCAACACCCTGCTCATCCAGCCATTTGGCTAAAAGTTCAGCCTGCGTACTTTTGCCACAGCCATCAGGCCCATCAAGAATGATAAACTTACCTGATAATTTCTCTTTTAACAAATCCATTTTTATATCATACATTGTTTACATTTGCACCTCATGTATCGTTTTTTACAATTTTGAATTTTGTGATTAAATTTTACATTTTTTACTTTAATTTTTCAGTTTTTTATATAGTTCTTTAATCCAACCCTGTACTTCTTTTATCTCCTGTTCCATCCCAACCTTTTTGAAAATCTCCAATGCTTTCTCAAAGTACTCTATAGCCTTTTTGTCATCGCCTTGCCGTTCATAGACCGATCCTAAATTGGCGTATTGAATTGCCATTCCATCTAACCGCCCGAGTTTCTCGTTTATCTCTAACGACTTTAGAAGCATTTGTTCGGACTTTACCAAATCTACGCGCTTTTGATAAACCAGCCCTAAATTACCGTACCCACTTGCCATTATTTTTTTCAAGTCCAGCTTCTCTGCAATCTCTATCGATTTTAGGTGCATCTGTTCGGCATTTGCCAAATCTCCTCGTATTTGAAAAATCACTCCTAAACTATCATAACAACTTGCCAATTCCTCCATCAGCCCTACCTTTTCATTAATTTGCAGGGCTTTTCTGAGCATCTGTTCTGCCTTATCAAGCTGCCCACTTTTTCTATAAATTTCTCCTAAATTGCCGTATTGTTTTGCTATTAACTCTGACAATCCAAGTTTCTCATTTATCTCCAGCGACTTTTGAAACATCTGTTCGGCCTTTAGCAAATCTCCTCGTTTTCCATAAATTGTCCCCAAATTTCCATATTGCATTGACATACCTTCTAAATGACCAAACTTCTCCGCAATCTCAAGCGACTTATTATACATCTGTTCTGCTTTATCAAGCTCACCTTTATCTTGATAAATCAATCCTAAATTGCAGTAATTTGGTGCCATCCCTTCAAGATCCTCAAGCTTTTCGTTAATCTTCAAGCCATCACGAAGCATTTGCTCGGCCTTTGCCAAATCTCCTCGCTTTTGGTAAATAAAACCCAAATTGCACATTAAAATTGCCTTTCTTTTAGGATCTTTATTCACTATTATTAAAGCCAGTTTAGATAAGTTTATTGCAGCATCCAACAATCCAAGATTCAGAAGTGGTTTTGTGCACTCATTCACAAAACTATCCACAAATGCCGTTTCTCCTTCAGCCACCAGGACATGTTTAGATAATTTCTTTAGCGACAATTCATCTGGCTTTGTCTTTTCATCTCTGGCTCTTTTTAGTTTGCCTCTATAAACCTCCACTGCTCGGCTGTGATATTCTTTTTTCTCATTTTCCTCAATTTGCTCTAAAATATAATCAGCTAAAATTGCATGATAAATCATCCTGCCATACCCTTCTTCTCGTATAAGTCCTCTGAGATATTTATCTGTTTGTAAGCGTTTCCGTGAAGTAGAATGTACTCCGCTAACTGCTTCTGCAACATCATCAGGTACACCTATCTCTAAAATCGCATATGCCTCAAACAATTTTATTGCTTCATCACCCTTTTCACACATTTTTCCCCACTGCTGAATGGCAAACTTCATTGACTCTGGCTTTTTCGGTAATTTCTCTAATTTTGTTTTTGCCTCTAATAAATCCAAAGCCGCCCCCAGAGCATAAGGATGTCCATTATATCTATTTAAAACTTTTCGCACATCAGTTATAGAATATTCCAAACTTTCAATACGAATATTTAACAATTCATCAACCGCTTCTTCGTCAAGGACATCTAATCTTTCATCAGGAATATAGACCACATTGGTCAAAGCACAAAATGTCTCACTTTCAACTAGCACATCTTCTGGCCTCTGTGCAAAGACAAACTTTATTTTGTCCGGCAATTCTTTTACCACTATAGCCCAAGTCTGGTCACTCTTCTCCTGCATATATTTTTCCGGATCGATAATAAATATAGCACGTCCATTTTTCGGCATCCTCCCGGAAATCAGTCTCAGTCGTTCAATAAATTGATCCCGTGTATGCCTTGCTATATCCCGACGCAGACTCATCACCAAATCACCAATATTGAACACATTTAAGAAACTTCGCCATTGTTCCAATCGTTGGGTTGTCCCATCAAAGGAATTTTCTGTTACTTGTCCTGCCTCAAAGGCATTATCCACCATAAGTGCCATTGTGGAATCAACACTATCCGTTGGTGTTACCTCATATTGCACGCAGCCGCATTTTAGTGCTGGATTATTTTGAGCAATTTCAGCCATTTTATTTATAAGCCAGGTCTTCCCCATACCTGCCTGACCTATAATAACAATAGCCTGCCCCTTTGGATCTGTAAGGACTTTTTTGAATTGCTCTAACTCAGCTTTTCTGCCAACAAAAATCTTGTTTTTGGACATCTCAGTACTTTCCAGACTAAATCCGCATATAAGGCTCTCTTCTTCGTCATTCCCGCCCCGTAACGCAGTACGGGGTCAACTCCAGCGGGAATCCAGACCAACAAAATTATTTCTGGATACCTGCTTTCGCAGGTATGACAGGTCGAATCTGTCAGTTGGAGTTAAAGTATTACGTCGTTATTATAATCTTCTGCAATGATCAGGCAATTCAAATCCGGAAGATTGGTTTCACAGTTGACGGATTGGAAAAATTCTCCTAATGTATTGTTTAAGCAACAAAGGCAATATAAGGAAAAAAACAACATAGTCCCTTGTTGTTCAGGGCACATTTGGACAAGCGATATGGATATCTACAATCTTGTCAGCTTTACAGGGATATTCGTTTTATTAGGCTTTGCATGGATTCTCTCGGCTGACAGGAAGAATATGAACTGGAGGGTCATCGGCTGGGGCCTCGGGCTGCAAATATTAATCGCTTTGTTTATTTTCGTTGTGCCGGCAGGGAAAAATGTCTTTCTTATCATAAACGACATCGTCGTCAAAGTTCTGGATTCGGCATCGGCAGGTACAAAATTCGTGTTCGGACCACTGGCCCTGCCGCCCGGTCAGGTCAACGATTCGGGAGAGGAATCTATCGGTGTTATTTTGGCTTTTCAGGCCTTTCCCACTATTATTTTCTTCTCTGCCCTTATTGCAATTTTGTACTACTTCGGCATCATGACTTGGATAATCAGGGCATTCGCGTATGTATTTACCAGGCTAATGAGAATCTCGGGAGCGGAATCTCTGGTCGCTTCCAGTAATATTTTCGTCGGAATCGAATCCACACTCACCGTAAAGCCCTATCTAAGCCGAATGACTCACTCAGAAATCTGCACTATTTTGACCGCTGGGATGGCTACGATTGCTTCCAGTGTTCTGGCTCTATATGTGCTGAGCCTTCAAAATGTATTTCCTACAATCGCCGGGCATCTGGTCTCGGCGTCTTTGCTCTCGGCGCCAGCGGCGCTCGTTATGTCAAAGATTCTTTTCCCGGAAGGTGAAAAACCTGAAACATTAGGCGTGCAAGTTCGGCCGTTCTACGAAAAGGAGAACAGCCTTTTTGAGGCGATAATCAACGGAGCGAACTCCGGCGTCAAAATGATTGTCGGAATCGTTGCACTACTTATTGCCGTGTTAGGTCTGGTTGCATTGGCTGACCTGATAATGTCATCTCTGGGGGCAAAGATAAATCCACTTATCGGCCTCGAGGGCCAGTGGTCTCTAAAAACGATTTGCGGCTATATTTTTTACCCGTTCACATTAATCTTAGGCATCCCCCCATCCGACGCAGGAGTAGTTTCCAAAATTATCGGCGAGCGATTGATTGTCACGGAGGTCGTCTCTTACACAGATTTGGCTACCGCCTTAGAGCAAAACCTATTGCAGCACGAACGCTCGGCGGTGATTACCACATACGCATTATGCGGATTCGCCCATTTTGCATCGATGGCCATCTTTGTCGGCGGAATTTGTGCGCTGGCTCCTGAGAAAGCCCGCAATATAGGGCCGGTTGCCATTCGCGCCCTTTTAGCGGCAACATTAGCCTGTCTTTTGACCGCATGCGTCGCAGGAACTTTCTTTACAGAAGGCTCAATTCTTCTGGGACTATAATTATGCTCGTCAAATATTTGAAAGACTGCCGGGAACTTATTGCCGGTGATGATTCGATTTTACGCGAATTTTTGCATCCCGACAAAATGGATGTGCAAATCCGTTACAGCCTTGCCCATGCAAAGCTCCCGACCGGTCAAAAGACAAAGCTGCATAGGCTTCGAACCAGTGAAGTATATTACATACTATCCGGACAAGGCAGGATGCATATCGATGAAGAATCTCTGGAAGTCGGCCCACAGTGTGCCGTTTATATCCCCCCACATGCAATGCAATATATAGAAAACGCCGGCAATTCCGATTTGGAATTCTTATGTATAGTTGACCCTGCCTGGCAGGAGACCGATGAAGAGGTCTTCGATAGTTAATACTTTAAGCTTCAAAGTACAACTGAAAAACATGGACCTCATGCGCGGTCCCGCAAGTGACGCCTTGCGGCGGGACGATCTACACGTGCAGAGCGTACTTAGCCTGAAAAAAGGGATCGGCCAAATTATCTCAACAACTACAAGACTACATTAAGAAAAAATTAATTCGGCCGTGAATTATAGCGGCTATCGCTGCAAGTAAAATCATCAATACGAATAATTTGAGAAGCCGCAAATCATTCGCCCGATTAACTTCCCTCATCTCACCTTTTAGCTGTTTTATATGGCTTTTAGTTTGTTTAACACTCATATTTGCCCCCCGATTTATTCCAGACGGCAAACAAATAGCAACTAATCCGGCGTAATCAGTCTGTGATAAGATTGAGCGGTTATTTGTTCGGTCCGACCTGAAAAATGTATATACAAATGGAGACAGTTTCCCCTCACTTCTCAAAACCATTTAAAATATAAGAAATAACAGACCAAAATGCAAAAAAAATTGCAGTAGCTTATGCTCAGGAGAACCGAACCAAATCCACAGACAAAAATCTAAGTCTGTCTTATTTGTCCTATCTGCGAGTCTTTAACAATATAACAGCAAGAGACAGGGACATGGGAGATTATTGACAATTGCGAGCGGTAATTAATCAGGTGTTTTTGGTTTTGTACCAAGAATCTGGAGTGTTCCTTCAATAACAGGCAAGGCCTTGGTTTTAATAACGGGGTCATCGAAATTGCCCGTCACCTCCATTCGAACCACGGCCTGACCAAGCCCTTCAGTTAGAGACTGCAGAACAGAAGGATCTTCTGTTGCAAGCCGCCGACCGCGTGCCGTAAGAGTTAAATCTATATTACGAGTTACTAAGTCCATCCTCCCTGAACCATAGAAGGCGATACCCTGGCCGGATAAATCAAGCTTCTTGACAAACAGGCTGTTACCCTTAATATATGAATCAACAAACATCTGATCAAAAGCAAAGTCGCTCGGCTCTGTCAGATTCAGGACCTGTAAAAGCTTGCCCAGTGGTGATAGTTTCCCGACCTGCATATCTTTTATTGCAAGCCTCAATGAGCCGATACGTGAAGGTTGCTCGGTAACATGAGTGTTAATATTTAGCGAACCACTCATTTTTCCACTTGTATAGACACTGTCACCAGTGTCTTCAAGATTTGCATCCGAGAGATATTGCTTTAAGTCAACATTGTCGAAAGCAACCTGCAGCACATGCTCCATAGAGCCATCGGCTGATTCTAAAAACTCGAACTTGCCGGTTGCTTTTCCGCCGTAACAATCGGAAACAAAATTTTCAGTGAACCAATTCCGCTGGTTGGGATCGTAACAAATATCTGCTTTCAAACCGGTTAAAGATTTTCCCTGAATCCTGAGTTCACCGTTATCAATGGCAGCTCGGCAACTACATAATCCGCTATCTGTTTGATACAAACCGTTCGTCTTCAATACTATCTCCAGTTGAGTCCCGGCACCGGATATATTTAATCCACATTTATGAAGGGCGACCGCTCCGGCAAAGTCAACGGACTTTTGTCCATTATCTCCAAATCGAATCCGGACATCATTGAAATCCAAATCAAAACTCCCTGAACGCATAAGCTTATCGTAAAGGCCCTTAGCCTGTTGCGGCAAAAATTGTGTAAGTCGTTCGTCGAAGTCAACATCATTGGCGGTAAGCTGTAAAAACGCACCGGATATACTGCTGTCGTTCAAAGACAGCTCGCCGTTAAGTTTTATCGCAGTAATGTTTGCTGCTGCAGGGTCAATATCACCTATGGATGCCACAACATCCTTAAGCTCCATCCCATTGTCATTTATGATCAAAGTGCCCGTGACATCTTTCAGCGGATTCGGGAAATCCGGCAATGTGATGTTATTACCCAGACAATTCACAGTTATCCTGTAAACCGGAGAATCTGAGAGGTTCTCTTTATTTAAATCGACGCCAAGATTTACTTTGCCGTTTGGCTTCAACCTGGTAACAATTTCTTTCAGTGACGCCGGTAACAGGTTAAAAAAATCCTCGTTTAACTGTATCTGTTCAAGACTTAATGATACGACATACAATGCCTGTTGTTGTTTCTGATCGGGCTGAATATGGCCGGTCAAGGAAACCGGACTATCACCATACAAGCCTGATAAGTTTTTCACATCTATCGAATCAGGAGTAAAAACAGCTCGTGCTGATATGTCTGAAATAGGCGACGAAAGTTCCTCGGAATATATAGAAGCGTTTTTGAAGGACAGATCGGCAATAAAACTTGCAGGCTCATCATCCTTTGCCAAAACCTTCACCCAGCCGTCGGCCAGGCCGGTAGGACGTAATTTCTGATAAAAATTCTTTAGCCCTTCCGGCAATACATCCTCCAGGGTAGAATCGAGTGGAAGATTATTTATATTGACTGAAATATCATACATCGGCCCATTAATACTGCCGGGCATTATTTCGCCATCTATGGCAATTTTACGCTCATTTTCCTGTGAGACTATATCTGAAAACTTTACCTGCTCACGTGTAAAAGACATCTTACCCGTCAAGTTCTTCAGCGGATATGGAAAGTTGCAATATGCGGCTTCTGCGCCGAGCAGTTCAAGCGTCAGATTCATCTGCCTGTCCGTTTGTGGCTGTCGGCTCAGTCGTAAATCCACTGCCGCCTGTCCAACGGGGGAAAAATAATTCCAGAATTCCTTCTGTTTTTCGTTCAGCGCATTATACAAGTCATTATCCAGAGGCATCTTGTCGCTTGTAATCCGGATATTATACTGCCGCTCAGGTCCGAACTCCCGAGTCCATCCGTTAAAGTACAATTCGATATCGCCATGGTTGGCTATTAGATTATTGAGTCTCAGGCTGTTTTTAGTAAAGTCCATCCGGCCGACCAGATTTTCGATCCCATATTGAAAACCAGAGTAAAAAAATGCTACGTCCTTGCAATCGATTTGACCGGTTAACGTACTTTCATTTAGTCGGCTCAAATTCCCGGTGACATCAAGCTCAACATCTATCTTGCCCCGAGGTTGGTATCGGTCGAAAAATCTTTGTAAGGCGGTAAATAGGTCCGATCTTTCCAGGAAAGGCGGTCCAACCAATGCGAGCCTGTCCAGTGACTCACTGCGTTTGGAGTGCAAATCTTTTATATGCAGCCTCATTGAAAAATCATTGTTCCGGTCGTATTTCAACTCGGCGGCCAACACATCTATTATCCATGCCATCTCAAGCTCAGGGACATCTAAGGAGGAAATTCCGCCTGTAATCGTGACGAGTCCCGGCTTCCACGACCCAGTCAATCGGCTCGTGCCAAAACCGGATGCCATTGTTGCTGTCGTTATTTCAAAGCTGTAGCCCTGTTGTGATTCTTCGTCGGGTCCGAAGCTTGCATTAAGAGGTATTGAAACAGCGACTTCTTCCTGTCCGCTTGAAATCTTACTATACTGCAGTGTCCCCGCATTAAGAAAGATACGAGGCATCTTGCCAAAGCTGCCCTCGGGGGGTATAATTTCAAGAGAGGACAAATTTGACCAGCCTGAATCCAAATCGTATTGAGCATTGAAGACAAAATCATTGACATCAATGACATGTAGCTGCGGCCGAAGCAAAAACAGGCTCCAAGGATAAAAACGTGCATACACATTCTCGGCATTCAGTATAGTGGCATGCACATTTCGACTTTTGCGGGGGCTGATTACAAGATTTTCCATGAAGACCGACCCGTCTGCATGGAAATCAACTGATCCGACGGTTATCTTTGTATTGGTCAGCTCGGCAATCTGTCCTAACGCTATATGACACAGAGCTCTACCGGCATAAATGTATAAAAACCATAAAAGGACGGCCAAAATCAATATTGAGACAAGCCAGCGAATAATATTTATGAATTTCAAGTTATGAGCTTTGAATTGGGCCATAGCCGACACAGACATTTATGAATTCGAAGCTTGTGACACTCTCAGGAAGCAACTCCTTTAAGCGCCTTATCTGCTATATCCCGGCGGTAGTAAGCGCCATCGAATCTTATTTTATCCACGGCCTTGTATGCCATTGCCTTAGCATCACCTATCGTCTGACCCAGGGCCGTAACACCCAACACCCTGCCGCCGTTCGTAACAACATCTCCATTCTCTTGTTTGGTTCCTGCATGAAACACGACAACATTTTCAAGCTGCCCAGCTTCCTTGAGACCGGTAATTTTTTTGTCCTTTTGATAATCGCCCGGATAACCGCCGGACGCCATCACAACACAAACCGCCGGACGGGGATCCCATGCGAGGTTCACCTGGTCCAGTTTACCGTCACAAACAGCCAGCAGAACCCGGAGTAAATCACTTTTTAATCGCATAAGAATCGGCTGAGTTTCCGGGTCGCCGAAACGCACATTGAATTCAAGCACTCTCGGTCCGCCGGCAGTTATCATTAGCCCTGCATACAACACACCTTTGTACGGAGTGCCGTTGCGATTCATTCCATCAACGACCGGCACAAGAATCTCCCGTGTAATCTGATTCATTAAATTCTCAGTAACAACCGGTGCCGGACTGTAAGCACCCATCCCGCCGGTATTGGGACCGGTGTCACCATCCCCGATGGGCTTATGGTCCTGCGACGATTCCATAACATAGATATTCCGCCCATCCACAAACGCCAGTATTGACGCCTCTTCACCAAGCAGTTTATCTTCGACAATGATTAAATCACCGGCCGAGCCAAATATCTTATCACACATTATTTGTTCAGCCACCAGAATCCCATCAGCAGGATCTTCACAAACAAAAACACCTTTGCCCTTTGCAAGGCCGGCCGCCTTGACTACTACCGCCTCATCTCTGCTTGCAATATATGCCTTGGCATCGCTGAATCTATCGAAGATTCTGCTCTCGGCGGTGGAAACACAACTGGAGCGCATCAACTGCTTTGCAAATGCTTTATCCGCCTCCAACTGTGCAGCTTTGCCGCTTGGGCCGAATGCCTTTATACCGGCATGCTCAAATACATCAACCACTCCTGCTGCAAGTGGATCTTCCGGGCCAACTACAACGAGGCCCACGTCGTTTTGAAGAGCAAAGTCAAGAAGCTTATCGGTATCGTCGACCCCTATCGGGATATTTTGGCCACATTGCGCAGTACCAGGATTACCAGGAGCGATATAGAGTTTGCTTAAGTCTTTCGATTGAGCCAATTTCCAGGCGATTGCATGCTCTCGTCCGCCACTTCCAATTAACAATACGTTCATTAGTCACCTCAAAACAGATTCAAATTTACTGCATTTCCTGAACATGCATAAGGCAGTAAATTTTCCCATATATATTTATTATCGGCCACTTACAAAACCGATATGCTAACAAAAGAGGCGATTTTACTCAAGTTTTTTACTTTTAAAGAAATGAAGTTATGAAAGGCTGCAAAAAAAATCACAGAGGATTGATTTTGAAATTTTCTGTATTTCGTCTATAATCACGGCAGTAAGAGTCTATAATGGTTCCGTAGCTTATTTTCGGAGGCTTAAAAGTATCTCAGGTGAATAAGAAAAGGGCCATTATGTTCAAGGTATGTGCCCTGTCAGCCGTTCTGACTTTGGCCGGCTGCTTCAAGCCCACTACCTATCCTCAATTAGATACTTCCGAGTCCTATCTCCCAGTTCCGGCACAGCAGCACATTGCCGGCATATCTATTGAAAATCGACCGATTATGTACAACGTGATCGGCCAGGGCCCGGAAGTTATTTTTATTCTGGCGGCAATTCATGGCGATGAGCCTGCTGGTGCACTGCTTGTCAAAAGACTGTCAGATTATCTCCAGCAAAACCAGCATAGACTGTTGAGAGGGCGTACTGTCGTGCTTCTGCCGGTTGCCAATCCCGACGGGCTCGCAAAAAACAGCCGTTACAATGCTAATGAAGTTGATTTGAACCGCAATTTCGAGTCGCCCAACCGCATCAACAAAGAGGAATTCGGGCTCATGGCTCTTTCTGAGCCGGAAGCTCATATTATTAACCGTTTCATCAGGCAATATACCCCCGAGCGTATCGTCAGCATCCACCAAGTGATGGACACCGGGCCGGAAGGTTTGGCTACGATGATGCCGACAGGCTGCATCGATTACGACGGCCCTGGTCAAATGCTGGCAAACCACATGGCTCAATACTGCGATTTACCGGTGAAAAAAATAGGTGCTCAGCCCGGCTCGCTCGGTTCTTATGCGGGAGTTACCTTGGGAATTCCAATCATTACATTTGAAATGCAGAAAAACGACTCGAGACTCAATCCGGAAATCCTCTGGCAGCGGTATGGAAAGGCACTTCTCGCCGCAATCACCTATCCCAATCCGGTAGATTGAAAAATCTTTCAATCATCGGCAGGTTGGTCCGGAGGAGGTTCTTTCCTGATAGCAAGGCTCTGCTGAAGATGCCCTGCAGCTATAGCAATAAAATCATTACCATCCGGTGGTGTCGCTTGACCAGATGTGTTATCTCCCCAACCAACAATTGAACCATCAGACTTTAGGGCAAGACTATGGATAGATCCTGCCGCAATAGCAACATAATCATTGCCGTCCGGAGTCGTTGCTTGACCAAGGTAATTGGAACCCCACCCGACAATTGAACCATCGGATTTTAATGCAAGACTGTGGTATCTTCCTGCCGCAATAGCAACATAATCATTGCCGTCCGGAGGTGTCGCTTGACCATAGTAGTTATCTCCCCACCCGACAATCGAACCATCTGATTTTAATGCAAGACTATGGTAACCTCCTGCCGCAATAGCAACATAATCATTGCCGTCCGGAGGTGTATAACTACCCCAGCCAACAATAGAACCATCTGATTTCAATGCAAGACTGTGGTATCTTCCTGCCGCAATAGCAACATAATCATTGCCATCCGGAGGTGTCGCTTGACCAGAGTAGTTATCGCCCCACCCGAAAATTGAACCATCTGATTTTAATGCAAGACTATGCTCCCAGCCTGTAGCTACTGCAATAAAATCATTACCATCGGGTGGAATTGCCTGTCCATAGTAATTGTAACCCCAGCCAACAATCGAGCCATCTGATTTCAATGCAAGACTATGTCTACTTCCTGCCGAAATAGCAACATAATCATTGCCGTCCGGAGGTGTCGCTTGACCAGAGTAGTTATCTCCCCACCCGACAATTGAACCATCTGATTTTAATGCAAGACTATGGCTACTTCCTGCCGCAATAACAACATAATCATTGCCGTCCGGAGGTGTAGCCCGTCCATCGCCATTATAACCCCAACCAATAATGGAACCATCTGATTTTAATGCAAGACTATGACTACTTCCTGCCGCAATAGCAACATAATCATTGCCATCGGGTGGAATTGCCTGTCCATGGTAATTGTCACCCCAGCCAACAATTGAACCATCTTTTTTCAATGCAAGACTGTGGAATATTCCTGCTGATATGGCTATGAAATCATTGGCATCAAGCTCTCTGGAATCAAATGCGACTGCTCCCCAACTGACGATTGAGCCTGATTCGTCCGCTTTAACTGAGACCAAACCTACGGGAACCATCAGCAGGACAATGCAAATGAATCTTATCTTTCTCATTCTCGCTGTCTCTTCAACAAGTAATATATATTAAAATACAGTATTATCGAGCATAAATCAAGCGGATTATCATATCCAAACGGATAATTTCACGTGAGATTTGCCTAATACTTCGCTAAAATAGTGCGATTGATATGGGAACATTTAAATTAAACAACCAGTTTTACCCTGCGGGGGACCAGCCGCAGGCAATCGAACGCCTGTCTGATGGACTGCGCTCCGGCAAAAAGTTCCAGATGTTAATGGGCGTTACCGGCCGCGGCAAGACATTTACAATGGCTAACGTCATAGCGCAGTACAACCTGCCGACCCTCGTTATCTCGCACAACAAGACTTTGGCAGCTCAACTTTATGAAGAATTCAAAGAGCTTTTCCCGGAAAATGCCGTCGAATATTTTGTCAGCTATTATGATTACTACCAACCGGAAGCATATATCCCACAGCGAGATATATATATCGAAAAGGACGCCTCGAAGAATAATGACCTCGACCGGCTCCGCCTTTCGACGACTACCAGCCTGTCAACAAGAGAGGATTGTATTATTGTCGCTTCCGTCTCCTGCATTTTCGGGCTGGGCTCGCCGGAAGATTATAAAGCCAGCGTCGTTGCCATCCGCGTCGGTGACCATTTGGAGAGAAACGACCTGCTCGGTAGATTGGCAGACATCCAGTACTCAAGAAACGACATCGACTTTCAAAGAGGGACATTCAGAGTCCGTGGCGATGTAGTCGAACTGCATCCTTCATATGAATCCTTTGCTGTTCGCATTGAATTCTTCGGCGATGAAATAGATCAGATAAGCTACATAAATCCGGTATCGGCGGAAATCCTCGCCGTTGAAGAACAGGTCTTTATTTATCCGGCTCAGCATTATGTTATGCCGTCCGAGAGGATTGGCTCAGCAATTGAGGGAATCAAGGCAGAGCTACAAGAGAGATTAGGCGAACTTCGCAGCCAGGGCAAACTGCTGGAGGCCCAGCGGCTCCAGGCACGAACAATGTACGATATCGAGATGATGCAGGAAATCGGCTTCTGCAGCGGGATTGAGAATTACTCCAGGCACCTGGCCGGCCTGCCGCCCGGAGCCAAACCTTATACCCTCATTGATTATTTCCCAAGGGACTTCCTTCTTTTTATCGATGAATCTCATGTGACCATCCCACAATTGAAGGCAATGTGGGCCGGTGACAGGAAAAGAAAAGAAACCTTGATTGATCACGGCTTCAGACTGCCGAGCGCATTGGACAACAGGCCGCTGCGATTCGAAGAATTTCAGGAAAAATGGGCAAGAGTGATTTTTGTCTCCGCTACACCAAGCCAGCTTGAGATGGAAAAATGCAACAACGAGGTTGTCGAGCAAATCATTAGACCAACAGGACTTTTGGATCCGGAAATCTTCGTACACCCGGCCAGCAATCAAATCCCGCATCTTTTAGGTCAGATAGAAGAAAGGGTTAAAGCCAAAGAGCGGGTGTTGGTAACAACCCTGACAAAAAGGATGGCCGAGGACCTCTCAGGTTATATTACAAAAAAAGGTTACAAATGCCGGTATCTGCACAGCGAAATTGACACGCTCGAAAGAATTGAAATACTGTCGGATTTACGTCACGGCAATTTTGATGTGTTGGTGGGTGTGAACCTGCTGCGAGAAGGTCTGGATTTACCGGAAGTTTCTGCCGTTGCAATCCTTGATGCCGATAAGGAAGGATTCCTGCGAAGCCAGACTTCACTGATACAGACGATCGGCAGAACGGCACGAAATATCAATGCCACGGTCTTTCTATATGCCGATAAAGTCACAGCATCGATGCAAAAAGCTATTGACGAAACGAACAGAAGACGTAAAATTCAATTTAGATACAACCAGGAGCACAATATTACGCCTGAGACGATACGGAAAGAAATTCGCAAAAGTCTGACCGAGCAGATAAAGGCACGGCAAACGGCACAGCAGGCGGTGCGTTTTGGAGCAGGCGAATACGAAAAAGTTGAACTGGCCTCGCAAATTGAGAAAGAAATGCTTGAAGCAGCACAAAGTCTCGACTTTGAACGGGCGGCTTTCTTGCGAGACCAGCTCAAAGAGCTCAAGGAATTACCGGAACTCGTTCTCGTTGACTCAAGAAAAAAGAAAAGGGACTTCCTGGCTGCAAAAAAACACAAGAAGCATAGCTAAAAAGGAAACACTTTCATGAAAAAACTTAACCTTGCAAAAGCTCGGCCTCTTATCCGAATGGCCATTGAAGAAGATCTCGGCCAGGGAGACGTGACAAGCCAGCTTTTATTTTCAGAAAATGCCGTCGATAAAGCAAACATCATCTCACGCGAGGAAATAGTCGTATGCGGAATGGATGTCGCCGAGGAGATTCTCAGATGTTATGATGAAAAGCTCAAGCTCACCATACGTGTTAATGACAGCGAACCGGCCCACGTCGGGAGCAAGTTAGGTACCATCGAGGGACCTATGCGCTCTATGCTCAGTGCGGAGCGGGTAATGCTAAACTTTCTACAGCGCCTCAGTGGAATAGCTACAACAACCAGAAAATATGTGTATGCTATTCAGGGCACAAAGGCAAAAATTTACGATACTCGAAAAACCATGCCGGGCTGGCGAATCCTCGAGAAATATGCCGTCCGCTGTGGAGGCGGGCACAATCACCGAATCGGACTATATGACGGCATCCTGATTAAGGACAACCATCTGGCACAATTCGGCAGAAACTTCCAGCCAAAACTGAAAAAAATAATTGCTGAGGCCAAAAACCTCCAAGGTGTCAAATTCGTCGCAGTCGAGGTTGACCACGTCGATGACCAGCTTAACTACGTATTGGAGATTCCAAGTATCGACATCGTGCTACTCGACAACATGGGGCAATGGCAGTTAAAACATGCTGTCGAGATGCGAAATGAAATGTGCGGTAAAAACAAAAAACCTTTACTCGAAGCCTCAGGGAACATAAACCTAAATAACGTCTCAGCAATAGCTCAATGCGGGGTTGATAGAATTGCCATCGGTGCAATCACACATTCGGCCACGGCTGTTGACATTGGACTCGACAGGTGATCTATGGCCTGTCCAGGAATTGAGCTACTTGATCCCGATAAAATAAAGGCGAATCTGAACACCAATCGCATCGGCCGAAAAATCCAAGTCTATAATTGTACGTCAAGCACAAATGATATTGCCCTCCGATATGCCAAAGACAAATGTAACGATGGTCTGGCCATCTTCGCCGAAGAGCAGACTGCAGGCAGAGGCCGAGCAGGCAACAAATGGCACAGCAAACGCTCAGACAGCATTCTTTGTTCAATCCTACTAACAGCTAACAAATTAGATACAGAGCTGCTCTCATTAACCTGTGCCGTAGCAGTCGCAGATGCCATCGGAAAGCCGACCGGGAGTCAGGCAAAAATTAAATGGCCGAACGATATCATCATTAATGGAAAAAAAGTCGCTGGAATGCTTCTCGAAACAACATCCGGCAAGAATCGAAATGTCTGTATTGTAGGTATCGGGATCAATTGCCACCAACAGGAAAATGATTTTCCTGCCGAGTTACAACAAACTGCGACCAGCATCGACTTAGAAAGTCACTCAGTTATCGATCGTACGCATCTGGCAAAAAGACTTCTGTACTCGATCGACCACTGGCTGGAAGCGGCATTACACAACAAACAGGAAGTGATTGACCAATGGCACAATTTAAGCATCCAGTACGGCCACAGAGTAACACTGCGGTTCAATCGTAAAAATTTTGCCGGCAACTGTATTGGAATCGATCCGGACAAAGGTCTGATTCTCCAATTAGACACCGGCGGCATAAGGATGTTTGATGCCGCTCATACAACCATCGTAAAATAGTTGATGTGCCCGCATATGATTTGCCTATAAACAACAAGAATCACTTCGCTTTTAAGCCATGCAGTTGTATAGCGTTGTGTTATATCCATGGGTAAAACATAAAAAATGTTACAGTAATTCTTGACACTCCTCTTGAAATTATCATATCAGGAGGTAAAATTAGGGGTTTATCCTGGAACGATAGATAACTATGATTCATAAGTAAATCCAACACTCATGCAAAAGAACAATCCCAATCAGGAGAATGGATTCATGAAGAAAAAACACCTTCTCAATCGCAGAGATTTTTTAAAAGGTACAGCAGCTTTAGGTGCCGCCGCGGCTTTTCCTACTCTAGTACCCTCAACAGTTTTCGGCGCCGCTGCACCCAGCAACCGCATTACGATGGGCATGATTGGCATGGGTCTGCAGATGGGCGGACACCTCAGGGGGATGCTCGGTCGCGGCGAAGTGCATGTGTTGGCCGTATGTGATGTGGACCAGCACAAACTCCAAAGCGCCAAGAACAGCGTCGAAAGGGCTTACGCAAACAGGACTACCAGCGGAACGTATAGGGGTTGTGACGCATATCGGGAATATGAAAAAATCTGTGAACGACCGGACATTGATGCCGTCTTCATCTGTACACCAGACCACTGGCATGCGCCCATTTCTTTGGCCGCAATTAAAGCCGGCAAGGATGTTTTCTGCCAGAAACCAATGACACTGACCATTCGCGAGGGGCGAATGGTCAGTGACGCCTGCAAACAATACGGCACAATTTTCCAGGTTGGCTCACAGCAGCGTTCAAACTGGGCGTTTCGAAAGGCCTGCGAGATTGTTCGGAACGGATGGATCGGCAAGGTACACACTATCTACACAAAACTTGGACAATTTGCCCCACCGATGACCCTACCCGAACAGCCGATCCCCGAGGGATTTGACTATGACCGCTGGCTCGGCCCAACGCCCTGGTACCCATATAATTCCGAACGGGTCAAAAGTGACAATGACGGCGGATGGAGAAGGTTCTGGGAGTACGGTTCCCGAAAGAACGGTGACTGGGGAGCTCATCATTTTGACATCATACAATGGGCGCTCGGGATGGATGATTCAGGTCCGGTTAAGTTCGTTCCCAAAGGCTGGAACGGCACAAAGTATCAAACTCACTACTACGCCAACGGCATCGAAGTCCTGCGAGATCACCCTACTACGGGCGATCACATGATTCAGTTCATAGGAACAGAAGGTGAAGTTATGGTCAGCCGAGATAATCTTATCGACACAAAACCTATGGAACTGGCCCAGGCTCCATTGCTTCCGAGTGAGATTCATCTGTATGAGTCAAGAAACCATGATAGTAATTGGCTCGATTGTATCCGAACACGCAAGAAAACAATTTGTGAGGTGGAAATCGGTCACCGCACAGCGACAATCTGTCACCTAAACGCCATTGCCGAACGATTAGGACGACCAATCGAATGGGACCCGGTCGCGGAAAAAATCCTGAACGATCCGGCGGCCGAACGCTGGTACGACCGGCCGAGACGGGCGCCCTATGTTCTTTAAGAATTCACAATCAAAGAAGGTGGATTCTCGATATATGTGATATGGCTTTCATCGAAAGGAAATTGAAATGAAGCTTAAGTTCTCCATGATAAATCTTTTGATTATTATATATACCCTTCTTGCCTTAGCTGGCGGTGCACGCGGGCAGGATATGAATGAACTGATCAATCAGCTCACCGGAAAGGCAGAAGCACCACAGCGCAATTCGACACAACTGGCACAGGCATACCAAAAAGTGATTGATCATTTGCTGCCTTTGATGTTGGCAGAAGATGTCGGCTCTCGCTATAACCATCAAATCACTTTCCAGAACGTATGCCTCTATTCCTCGCGTCCCGGAGCTGAGACCGAACGCCAAACACTGGCCAATGTGATGATTAAAACTCTTGAGCAGTCCAAAATGCCTGATACGGTACGTCACTGGTTCGTGCAGCAGCTCGAACGAATCGGCAAGGGCGAATCCGTGCCGGCACTGACGAAACTGTGCGCTTCAGAGGACAAGAATTTACGCGATTATGCCCGAAAAGCTCTCGAAAAGAATCCCGATCCGAGTGCAACTGATGCCCTGTTGAAAGAGCTGACAAATGCCACAGAACCAGGTTGGAGAATCGGTCTGATAAATGCACTCGGTCAACGCAAGGCCGAATCAGCCGTACCGCAGATCGTCACCGCTCTCGATAATCCGGATAAAAAAATCGCCGCGGTCGCCGTGACAGCCCTTTCGAATATAGGCAGCAAAAATAGTACACAGGCCTTATTTGGTGTTATCAATAATCCTTCCAGCCCGATATACCAGAAAGCGGCCCAGGGACTCATCGATATTGCTCAGGAAATGGCGGCAGATAAAGAAACCGCCGGAGCGGCTGAAATCTACGAAGCTCTTTATGAAAATGCCACGAAAGCAGCTCGCGATTCCGGTAGTCCGAATCCATTCAATCTTCGTGCCGCCGCAGTTAACGGTTTGATTGTCTGCAATCCGGAAAAAGGTACCCGCGAACTACTCAACATTATGCAGGCCGATGACCCGAAGACCCGCACTTTAGTCATTCAGGCCGCACGTATATCATCGAGCATGGAGCCGGTCAAGGCCCTCGGGAAAATGCTGCCGAAACTGGATACGGATTCTCAGGTACAGGTGCTCGAATTAATTGGAGACCGCCATGATCTTTCTTCGATTAATAATGTAAAAGAATTATTAAACAGCGAAGAAGAATCGGTACACTTGGCAACCATCGATACGATGACAAAGCTCGGAGATGCTACTGCGGCGGAATCTTTATTCGAAATAGCCGTCCACGGCTCAGGCCCCGCCAGAGAAGCCGCACGCGAAGGCCTGGCATTAATGAAAGGTCCGAGTGTCGAAGTTTTAATCAAAGCCAATTCACTCTCCGGCGATGTTCCATCACGTGTCACAGCAATTGAACTTCTTGGCGAACGCCATGTAACCGATGCCGTTAAAAGCTTACTCTTTCTTGCCGCTGAGGATAATGAAAACATTAGTGCCGCCGCCTTTTCTGCATTAGCTTATTTTCCCGATTCAGTGGACATTTTGACTCTAGTCGATCTTCTGGTCAGAACAAAAAGCGAAAAGGCTCTCGATAGCAGTGTCACGACCCTCAGGTCTATTTTGATAAAAACCAGTGATAAAGACAAAGCGGCAAAAATCGTCATTACCCAGATGGAAAAAGTCCATACCCGGACAAAACTCGCCTTGATAACCACGCTGGATGCTATTGGTGGTTCGACGGCATTAAAAACTGTCACCGAGGCAACTCAATCTCCTGATGAGACCATACGAGATGCCGGAATACTTACCCTGAGCAACTGGCCTGACTACGGGGCGGCAGAAATTTTACTGAGCATCGCCTCAAAGCCCACAACTTCCCTGACTCACTACGTTTTAGCAACCAGAGGGGCCCTGCAGCTCATTCAAACCAGCGAATCGGCACCGCTCGAAGACAGGGCGTCACTTTGTATCAATGCCTTCGATAACGCTCGCCGTGACGAGGAAAAAAGACAAGTCATTTCAACGATGGCTTTCCTGCCCAGTATGAAAGCAGCGGATAAACTCTTGGAACTTGTCAAGGATGAAAATTTCAAAGCCGAAGCCGGGTTTGCCGCCGTCCAATTAGCAGCCGGCATGCTCCGAACCGACAGGCAGGCTGCTCAGGAACTCGCTCAAAAAATCCGGGACCTGAACATCTCAGACGATATCAACCGCCGTGCTGAGAGTGTTATCAGCGGCAGAAGCTTTCGCTTCAGAGGTGGCAGAGATCGAAGAAATCGTTAATACCGAATCGACATCATAAAAAACGCAGTATATACGAAATAGTCTGTATCGTATTGTTTGAGTTTTTTCAAAAAACAGACAACAGACTTTGCATCCAGAGTCATTGTGATATATTATCCCATATACAAAGATGAATCATAAAACTTATAATGCTCAATACGAGGTTCAATTATGGCAGAGAAATTTGATATTGTTGTTATCGGCAGCGGCCCGGGCGGCTATGCCGCTTCTATCAGGTGTGCTCAAAGGGGCGCTTCGGTCGCCGTGGTCGAAAAAGGTCATATCGGCGGGACGTGCCTGAATTGCGGATGTATCCCATCGAAAACATTGCTTGCTTCGGCCCATACGCTGCTTATGATAAATCATGCTAAAATGATGGGCATTGACGTTCAGCCGCCCGTTCCTAACTGGCCGAATATCCAGAAAAGAAAAGAAGCCGTTGTCGCCGGCTTTCGCAAAGGCCTGACCGGAATCATCCAGAGCAATAAAATAAAAATCTTCCCAGGCCGAGCTATCGTTACCGCACCGGGGAAAATCACGATCGAATCGGATACAGCCCCGGCAGAAATCGAAGCTTCAAATATCATCCTGGCAACAGGTTCGGTGCCGATTGAAATTCCGACAATCCCATTCGACGGCCAAGTTGTTATCAGCAGCAAGGAAGCCCTGAGCCTGGAGCAGATACCGCGGTCGATGGTCATTGTCGGCGGCGGTGTCATCGGCTGCGAAATGGCCTGTGTTTATGCCGCGATGGGGACGAAGGTGACAATTGTCGAAGCCCTGTCCCGATTAATTCCCATGGAGGATTCATGGATCGGCCGGCTGATGGAACGTGAATTCAAAAAACTTGGCATTGAATCTCTGACAAGTCAGAAAGTTGTCTCGGTCGGTACAACCGCCCTGCCGGCAAAAGTCATCCTCGAAAGCGGCCGGCAAATCGAGGCCGAATATGTGCTTGTCTCTGTCGGTCGAAGGGCCACTGTTGATAAAGAAACTGTAGATGCCCTTAATCTGCAGATGGACGGCCCTATCATTTCGGTCGATAAGAAAATGCAAACCAATATCCCCGGTGTATATGCCATCGGCGACGCCTTGGGGACAACATATTTAGCACATGGAGCTTTTGCCGAGGCCGAAGTGGCGGCAGTTAATGCAACCGGCGGAGATGAAGAAATTGCCGACTACAGCCTTATCCCGCGAGCCGTCTATACGTTTCCGGAAATCGCATCCGTTGGTAAGACGGAAGAAACCTGCACCTCCGAAGGTATGGATATTTCCGTGGGCAAATCATTCTTCAAAGCCAACGGCAGAAGCGTCGCACACAACGAAACAACCGGCGAAATCAGGGTCGTCAGAGACAATACCTCCAACAAAATTCTTGGCGTTTCCATGGTCGGAGCAACCGTCACCGAGCTGATCGGGGCGGCCAGAACTCTCATCGGAAGCACTGAAAAAATCACGGAGATAAGCTTTCCGCACCCGACGGTTTCAGAAGTGCTCAAAGAAGCGGCTGAAGACGCCTTCGGCCTTAGTTTGCATAATCCGCCAAAATAAAACGCGTACTTGTGGCTTATCTATCTGCGGCAGAACTACCTGTGGTCCAGCTACGCACCTTACATGAGAGCCTTTTCTCGTGGTTGATTATTAATAAGCTACAAATACGATGATGTATGTCTGCAACGCCTTAAGAATATATCCAAACTTGTCTTACCCGTTTTGAACATTAACACTTCATTAGTTAGTGTTTGTTTCGAATTTCGATATTCGAATTTCTGATTTCTGCAGATACGATTTCATTTCATTCCTCTGCGGCTTCCCACCATAAACGCGGATAGTCCTGGCCTTCATCAATCCACCAGATGTCGTCGGTGCCGTTAGCAGTCTCGCCCATGAAGTCCCAGCCGGCTTCGAGGAAGGTGCTGGCCATTTGCATCTTGAGGTGCTGAACAGATGACGGACACATGGCGAGAGGTTATAATGCCCCAATT
>CAZFOQ010000002.1:0-96989 GCA_964520535.1 uncultured Pirellulales bacterium
AGAATCAAACTGAAAAAACTATACCCGACACTGTAGCGTGGACAGGATACTAGCCTGCTACCCAATAATTGGTCCAGTGTTTGTGAGAGGATAACCGACAGTAGAGGTATATTTGAAAGGAATTCTCTCATGCAAAAGAAGCATAGTGGACCACAAATTGTGGCAAAGCTCAGGCAAGCAGACATTCTCATTGGTCAGGGCAAAATGGACCCGCAAGTGTGTAAGGAATTGGAGATCAGTCAGCACACCTACTACCGCTGGCGGCAGAAGTACGGCGGCATGAGACCTCCATTACAAACAAACGGCATGTTGTCAGATCCAGATGCTAAACCTCTTTAATATAGATGTAAAATAACACTTCTGATTGTAACTGCCTACTGTGGTAACTGATACCATTCCCGTAGTAAGTAATAGACCGAGCGGAGTGGCCCCTACGAGGCCAGACGCAGCGAGGCTGTTAGTTACTACGGCGGCGATTGTTGATAAGCTGTTATTCGCTTGGTTTGTTGGTGTCGGTTCAACGCCGCAACGTGTTCACGGTCGTGTGGTGACATCCCGTTTAGGGACTTACGTAGATTACCGGTTCACATTGTGGTGCCTGTTCAGAGGTCTGAGAGAACAACACCCCACGAGGGTCCTGTATCAGGGCGATCGAAAACAGGCGCACGGCGTTTGATGTCGTTTCACGTTTAGCATAAGGAAAATAGGTATGGATGCAAAAGATCAAAACAGTTGGGGCAGCGAAGGTACTATATGGGTTTGGATTGGGCAAAGCAGGAGCACGAGATTGTAGTGTCTTGCTGAGACCTCGATACCATGTCTAATCCAAGCTGATAAAGCGCATACAAAAGCCAAGCGCAAGTACTTTTTGAAATTTTTTTCATACCCATGAAAATAAAGCATTAACAAACCTACCGCGGATTAGTTTCTGTTAATCTTTCTAAAAAATTTTCTAGCTCTATACGGCGATAGCGAATACATTTACCAACTTGTGTTGCTCGCAAAAGCCCTTTCTTTCGGTAATATCTTAATGTGTTGGTCGGATCCTCGATATCAATTCCATCGAGCCGAAGGAATCTAATTGCTTCTTCTTCAGTCAGCAACTCTGGACAAGGCGTAAAGCCCCCGTTGCCATCAGGTAGAACCGGAAATGTCAATAAATCCAGAAACGCCTTGGGTCTTTCCGGCTATTTCCCGTTATTATTTTCTGATCCGAGATTTTTCATTTCAATTTTTTAGAATGCTAACGCTGCTTTTTAATGACCAGTGGTATATTTTCATGATTATTTCCACCGGTATATGTTTTGATGCTTATTAATATTTAATTCTTTTATTTTTGCATAAAAGCATTTGTTCTTCTGGCAATATCTCATTAGTACTGAATTATTGGCAGAAACAATAACGCAGTTACGTTCCTCAGGGTCTGTTTTATTTTGATGTGCGGCAACACAAATGGGATGGGCAGCTAGTCAATATGTCACCTGGTTTATTTTTCATCAGAGCGTTTCTCCGACAATTATGAATTACCTAATTGCCAAGTAATAAATAGCCATAGTTTACAGTTCGTGATAGTTGCTGTCAAATGCTATCTTGTTTGTTTTTGTGTTAAAAACGGGGCCAATAATACCATCGAATGTTATTCACAAGGGTTTGACCACACTTACTGATGGCGTACGGTCATAAACTGTTTGCCTCACATTCTGTGAGCGTATGGCCAAATCCTCCCCAAATGAGCAACGGATAATCGTGTGCCAAGCGAAGCTGGTGCAAGCAAGCTGGACAATCCAGCCTGGCCAAAAGGTAAGACTTAAAACGGTGTCAGTAAAAGTGTCAGTTGCCAGTGGTAAACCACTTTCAAAATACCTATGGTATTCACTTGTTGAGTTGTTACTGAGTTACAAACCACTTTTTTGGCCCAAAAACGCATTTTTACCCTTTGCTACTACAGAACTTACACACTCATTCACGGTTCCGTAGACCGATGCTCTATCCAATTGAGCTACAGGCGCATGATCTAAACCGAATGATGTACAATTATGGACAAAAACAAATATTATATCAAGAATAAAACAATATAAATCTCTAACAGCAAAAAAAACAGGCTTTCCATCCGGTAATAAATGAATCCATAATTTATATAAATCCTGTTTGTGATTTGCTTAAACTATCAACCCCCGTTACCCTCCTGATCAACCTGTTGTCGATATATCCTCTATTCTGAATGATTTCTATGCTTTATTAGCATGGACAACATTTTCCTGCCATAGCTGAAAGATGCACTTTGAATATCTGATCTGCTTATCACTCCTACTACTTTTCCATCTGATGTAACCGGGACTCTTCTGATAGCGTTGTCCCTCAAACAATAACAAACATCCAAAACATATTCTTTCTCATCGAAGTGAATAGCAGGTTGTGTCATAAAATCATTTACAGTCCTGTCTTTTTCGTCTTCGTAAGTATGGAACAACCTGAGCACGTCTTGTTCCGAGAGTATCCCCACCAAATTCATATCATTTTCAACAACCGGTATACCTGTAACGTTATTCTTAGACATAAGATCTATGGCTTGAAATATCGGAGTATCTTTATGTATACAAATCACATCCCTTGTCATAATGTCTTTTGCTTCGAGCATTATGTTGCCCCTTTTGACTGACACGTGTTTATTATCTGGCAATAGCTTTCCAGCTTTGATTCAGTTCCTCCATAAGCTGGATTACCTCGCGTATCATTTGAGGGTCACGTTGTATATTGGCTTCAGAGAGGCGCTTATGCATAAAACAATATAGCTTACGAAGGTTAGTAGCTATTTCGCCGCTGGCTTTCATATCCAATACTGCATTAAGCTCATTAATTATATCCTGAGCTCTATTTATGTATTGCCCTTTTGCCTGGTAGTTTTCGGCCTGCAATTCTTTAATCGCCAGCTTCATAAACTTGACCGCGCCATCGTAAAGTAAAACAATGAGACGGTCTTTACTTTGTATAGTAACCGCGCTGTCCTGATATGCTGCGATTCCATTCATGGTTGTGCTCCATTTGTATTTGAGGATTTTATCTTTTGTGTGTTTGACTTATGGGGAGATGCCTCATGTATATAATCCAGACATCTCCCCCTATAAGTCAATCTATATTGATCTTTGCTGTGATTACCTGAGCAGACTCAACGCCATCTGTGGTACAGCATTGGCTTGAGCCAACATGGCAACACCGGCTTGTGCCAATACCTGCGTTCTGGTCATTGCTGCCATTTCGGTCGCCACGTCAACGTCTGAAATACGTGACTCGGCCGCCATCATATTCTCAGCCTGATTGTTAATCACCGATATGGTGCTTTCCAGACGGTTCATCTTGTACCCGAACCTGGCACGAGCGGTATCTTTATCTGTGATTGCAGTGGCCACAGTTGCCAAGGCTGCCTGAGCGCTGACAGCTTGAGCAATACTCGCAGTACTAAGGCCGAGAGCGCTACTGGTCATATCACAACCAGTAATATCAACTTTATCAGTAGTTGCATCACCGAATTGAATTGATACCGTGGCATTAGCACTATTTAGCAGAGTGTTGCCGTTAAATTCAGTAGCTCCCGCAATACGATTGATCTCTGCGGCCATTTCGCTGAACTCATTGTTCATAATGGCTCGCTGTGCCGTAGAATACGAACCAGTTGCAGCCTGCTCGGCTAACTGCTTCATACGCACCAGAGCTTCATCAATAGTACCCATAGCTCCTTCCATAGTCTGCAACATACTGATGCCGTCCATTGCGTTACGAGCACCCTGCTGGAGCACAGCGATATCGGCACGCATCAACTCACGGACAGCCAGGCCTGCTGCATCGTCCTTTGCACTGTTGATGCGCAAACCTGACGACAGCCTTTCGACCGACTTGGCTAAAGCATCGTAGCTCATACCAAGGTGCCGAGCAGCATTTGCTGCCATAATGTTGTTCTTAATTGCTAACATATCATTGACTCCTAAAAAAACCAGACACTTTTGTTTTGGTCTTGTCAAAAGACCGAATTTACTACATTAGAACGTGCATTGAGCACGCCAGAGTAGTTTGTTTCTATTGGCCATTATCGACTAAAAAAGAAGATACTTGAGGAATTTCTTTGATGGAAAGAAGTGTAAAATTGCTAGACCGGTAATCCAGATGAAATCAGAATAGATATTGCTTAAAAAACTGTAAAAAAATATAAAAGTTTTGAAGCTATAACAACATATTCAACCAATATTATAAAATAATCGGTTAACAATATTATTATGCACAAGCACTGCCGCTTTTAATATTAAAGATGACTATATATAAATATTTTTATTAGCCATAAGTAAATTTCTTTTCGAAAGTCAGTAACATTTTTTAAGATTGTGTGACATTATCGGACAACTTGAGAAAGATTATAGCCTGATAATACCTCGATCGTGACTACATTATTTATCTATGATGTATTTATAATTATTAAGGACAACTCTTATTCCAGAATATCGACTATGATTCAGTCTGGAGCAGAAGCAGATCAACAACACTCATCACAAAACTGCGCTTGTGCTCAACTGTCACGAGGCTTAGGTGCATCAACTTTACTTACTGGGATATTATTTTGATATAATTATAGGACCGATAGAACAATATAAGCAAACATAGGATGAGCAGGCCGAAAGAGGCTTTTCTGATGGCAGAAATAAATGATCGGTTTGTTAAACATTGAGATAAAATCTACGACTTCATTTTCTGTATCAATATCTTAAGATTTCCGGCTTTTCCTCTTCTGCTTGCCAACCAGTATCTTTAGTTCCTCTGCCAAACGTTGGAAGACATCGTCCCAGTTACCATATCTCTTTTGTCTAAAAAGCCTTACAGTCGGATACCAGGGGCTATCCTGCCGAGTTAACATCCATCGCCAGTCTGATGTGAATGGTAGGATGGCCCATGCTGGTTTACCCATCGCACCTGCCAAGTGGAGCACAGCAGTATCTACTGAAATAACCAGATCCAGATTTTCAATCACTCCAGCGGTGTCCATGAAGTCATTAAGCTCATCAGCAAGGTTTATTACCGATATTATTCCAGACAAATCCTTTACCTGTTCGACAGCTTTGCCCTTTTGTAATCCGTATAAGAGAATACCCGGAATCTCCGACAATGGTACAAAATGGCTCAGTGAACAAGAACGATTACTGTCCTCAGTATGAGCAGGATTCCCCGTCCAGACAATGCCCACCTTAAAAGTAGTCCCCACAAGTTTTTGTCGCCATTGTTCGACTTTGGCCGAATCAGCGTGAAGATAAGGGACCACGGCGGGAATATTTTCAAGATTAGTCCCGAATATCCCTGGTAGTTCTAAAAGGGGCACGTAAAAATCATATTTTACAGCAGCTTTAGTATCAGTTGAGGTATCTATCAACTCATCTATCCCTGGAAAACCTCGCAACAGGCCAATCAGTGGTTTCAGCATCTGACATATCACAGTTCCCCCACGATCCTTAACCATAGGAAGGTATCGCACGAACTGAATATTATCGCCAAAGCCCTGTTCATACAGGACAAGGAGCCTTTTACCTACAAATGGCGAACCATCCCAGCATGGTAGCTCACGATGGAGGGGATAAATAGCCTTATTGTTGTTTAATCGCCATCGGTACTCAGCCCAGCCTTCTTCAAACCTACCACATAACAGAAGTGCCATCCCAAGATTGGTATGAGCCTCAGCGTAATCTGGTTTAAGCCGCAACGCCTGCCTGTAGTTCTCGATGGCCTCGGTATGATAACCCTTCTTTAGCATCACAGAAGCAATCGTGTCATACGCCTGAGCATAATCGGGCTTGAGTGACAGGGCCCGATTGCACTTTTCGATTGCAGCGGAATATTTTCCCTGGTACTGGAGTGCGACTGCCATACTATTGTAAGCCTCAGCATAATCGGGCTTGAGTGAGACCGCCTGATTGTATTTTTCAATTGCATCGGCATAGTGACGCTGCGATAAAAAGGCGTTACCCATATTATTATAAGCCTCAGCGTAATCGGGCTTGATAGACACCGCCTGTTGGTAGGCGGCAATTGCTTCTTGGAATTTTCCAATAGCTCTTAGGGCAACCCCAAGGGTATTGTAGAATTGAGGTATTCGCTGGTTTCCTGCAATCGCTGTGCTAATTAACTCAACAGCTACGTCGTATTGCTTCCTTTGATAAGCTATCGCACCCAAAAGATGATACGCCTCAGGATGATTAGGCTCACTTTGCAGAAGCTTCCGGCACAGCCGCTCAGCCTGCTCCATATCCCCGGCCCGGTAGTACTGCACAGCCATATTTATGGTTTCAATGATGCTTATCACTTGCATATGTCCACTCATTTCGGAAATTAAATAATACCAACGCTGTCATCTTTTTTCGGGTTTTTTCTATACCAGCATTTTAATGGAGCTGTCTATAAGTTCCCTCAAGCTTCACTTGCGGCCCTGCAGGACTAAATGGTCACATGAGTGTTCTAAATCAATCTTCGCTTGTTTTAGTTCGGACATAATGTCATTGATTGTTTCTGTGGTAAATTTTTTCCCTTCGTATGCCAGTTCCTTATATAATTCTCCAGTCAGCCACTTTTGGCCAAAGTAGATCATATCTGTTATTTTCAATTTCTCGATGTGTGTATCCATTAATGCTCCGGAAGCCCCACATTCATGGACACCTCTTGCTCCTGCTATCTTCCATACCTGCCAGCCTCTTAACCTGGCAGTAAAACAATAATCACTGTCACTGCCAATAAGAACTAAGTTCTTATCCAGCAGGCCTATCTCCTGAATCATGTCTTTCCTGAACATCATGCAGGCGCCATTGCTCCAGAAAATCTGTTTGTCTTCTGTAAATTCTGATACCGGCCCATGCACGTGTTTTCCAAAAGGAAAAGACTCTTGTCCACCTGCGAAAATCACATGCTCAGGATTCCTGCTATCTATTTGCAGCGGTGCGCCTATGCCGCAATCAGGATGTGAGTCCATAAATACCACCATTTTTTCAACGGCAACAGGCTCCAGGTACATATCCTGATTCAATATTACAATGTACTTGCATGGCTGGACTAAATATTTCTTTATACCTTCATTAATGGCAGCGGTAAAATAGACGTTGTCATTATTGTTATCTCTAATAAATATCTCCGGCTCAATTGTTTGATTCTTCAGGTGGGCAACACATTTATCAAGCTGGTCTTTCCGCTTGTAATATGGAATTACTACTGGAATCATTTTTTATATTCGCATCCTGTGTTTTTGTGCAAGTATCCGAAGTTCCCTGGTAACACTATGAAATACAGAGTCCCAATCGCCCCAATTTGCCTGTCTAAAAAGTCTCATAGTAGGATACCATGGGTTATCCTGACGACCCAACATCCATCTCCATTCGGGAGCATATGGCAAAAGTGCCCATGTGGATTTACCCATTGCCCCGGATAAGTGGAGCACTGATGTATCTACTGAGATTACAAGGTCAAGATTTTCAATTGCAGCAGCGGTATCGGTGAAATCATCAAAGTGCTTTGATATATTTTTCACTGTTATTGTTCCGGCAAATTCATCCATCTGGTCGGCTGCCTGCCCTTTTTGCAATCCATATAATTGGACGCCTTCAATCTCTGCTAATGGCGCAAAACACTTCAGAGAACAGGAA
Source organism: uncultured Pirellulales bacterium (assembly GCA_964520535.1). Lineage (GTDB taxonomy): Bacteria > Planctomycetota > Phycisphaerae > Sedimentisphaerales > Anaerobacaceae > JAFGPS01. The sequence goes on from CAZFOQ010000002.1 coordinate 7,665, forward strand.
CGATAGCGGTCATTCCCATGCTCGGGCGATCCCGCCCATACGATACCAACCTTAAAATCCGGCCCTGCAAGCTTGTCCCGCCAGTATTCTGCCTTGGCCTGATCTGCATAAATGTATGGCACTTGAGCGGGAATGGTCTCTACTGTTGTTTCGAATATGTTCGGCATATCCAGCAGTGAAGTATAAACATCATATTCCAACAATAACTTCTTATCCGGATGATACTCCACAAGTTCATCAATACCTGGAAATCCATGCAGAAGGCCAATGAGCGGCTTAAGTGTCTCAAATATAATCTTTCCTCCGCGTGCTTTAATCATCGGCAGGTACCTGGCAAACTGTATATTGTCACCCAATCCTTGTTCATAATGCACTAAAAGCTTCTTGTATTCAAATGATGAACCATCCCAGCGAGGCTTGCCGGTGCTGTGATAATCGGTAAGAACCTTCAAATCAGCATTTCGCCGCCACCTGTATCTCTTCCAGCCTTCCATATAATTTCCGCTTAACAAATGTGCAAGCGAGAGGTTCCATTGCGCCTGAGCATAGTCTGGTTTAAGACTAATTGCCTTGTTATAATTATTAATTGCTTCGGCACATTGCCCCTCATCTCGCAGACTATTAGCCATGTTATAGTAGGCCTCGACAAAGTTCGGATCCAGTTGCAGCGCCTTCTCAAAATTCTCAATTGCCTCAGCAAATTTCATCTGTTCTTTCAGGGCAATCCCCAGATTGTTATAAACTTCAGCATAATACGGATCGTATTGTAGAGCCTGTTCGAAATTTTCTATTGCTTCGGCGGTCCTTCCCTGCTCATTCAAAACCACTCCTAAATGATTGTATGCCTCAACAAAACCTGGTTCCAACTGCAATGCTTTGTTATAATTTTCAATCGCTTCGTCATACAACTGTTGTTTTTCAAGAGAATAGGCCATTGTGTTGTATGCTTGTGCATCGTTAGGTCCGAGTGATATCGCCTGTCTGCATCTCTCAACTGCAGAAGCATATTGTCCCAGTGATTGCATAGCGATTGCCATATTATGGTAAGCTTCTGCATAATCAGGCATTATAAACACTGCTTGTTGATAGGCGAGAATCGCCTCATCAAATTTACCGAGTGCCTCAAATACAATCCCAAGGGTATTATAAAATTGGGGCACATACTGGTTTCTATTAATCGCCTTGCCAATAAATTCCACGGCTGTATCATGGTGTCCCTTTTGATGAGCTATCACTCCCAATGAGTGCAGAATGTCAGGATTCTCTGGATCGTTTTGTAGAAGCAGCTTATACAACTGCTCAGCCTCTTGTAGATTTCCACATCGATTTTCCTGGTCGGCTTTTTCTGTATTGTGTGTGACAACAAGCATCTAAATCATGACTTCCTAAATTGAAAGATAGTGAAAATCGACTCGCTGGTATTCTATATAAGAATATTGATTGAGCTATCGGAGGTTAGCGTATCCTGTAATCCGGTATTGTTATCGGAGTTGACGTGATCTGCTAACCATTCGTGAATCATGGTTACATCCTGGCCCTTTTCATACAGTCCCGGATTATTAAAATTCTGCTGTTGTTGCTGATTGTTGAACAGTGAATTGTCTTTCAGGGTCTCTTGATCTGATTGTTCACTGCTTGTAAGCACAACCTCAAGCCTTTTTATATTAATACCGGAATCGGATAGGTTACGGATTATCTGCGGCAGTGCTTGCTCAATTTCGAATCTGGTTTGTGTTTTGCTGACTTCCAACATGCCGGTTATTTGAGTGTCCTGCTCCTGGAACTTTATAAATACTTCTCCCAATTCGGGAGGATTGAGATGAACCGTAATCTGTTTATCCCCACCCTGTTGAGTTAAGGAACTGTGAATTGATTCAAGAATCTGTTTGCCTATATTAGCAGGAACATCGTTTGGAACACTTTGCTGAGTTAGATTACTTGCTTTTGCATTCTCAACAGTGGTTATTGATTGCTCTATTGTGCCAGTTTGCGGGTTGCTGTGAGAGTATATCTGCTTGGCCTTTAAGTTTAAGCGATTGCTGGAGGTTGAATTACTGTGGATTTTTGCTTGCTTGGTTGAATTTTGAACGTTCGTGATATTTAGCTTATGAACGTTAGACTCTCTAATTGAACCTTTTGCTTTTTGTAAGGATCTTTTGATTTTTGATGATTCTTCAAATCTTCGATGCCCTTCAGCCTGGTCATTAATTAGCCGCTTATTATTAAGGGCAGATTTCTTCAAGCCAACTTCATTAACCTTAAGTCGGGATTCTGAGGCTTTGCTTGTTGCTTTCAGAGATTCAGTTTGCAATACAGGTACTTTTCGATCAGCAACAGTCGTTTTGCTTACAATATCAGTTTCGGGTACTGCTTTTTTTATGTTTAATGTACTAATTTGCCGGATTTCGGTATTTTGCCGAGTGTCCGTAAGCTTCTTGTGACTTCGATTAACCAAGACTTCGGGGCTTAATTTTGTCTCTTTTCCATCGTTGGATGTCGTGTTTTCGGAACTAATGGATTTATTTTGTACCGACATCTTAGCAACATTCAAAATTTGCCTAGCTTTAACATTATTTATTTTAACAGGTCTTTCTGGTAAGTCAGTTTTAAGCCCAAATTTTCCTTTCAATTTTTCCGGTAAAACGGTCTTGATTCCCAGTTGGCTCTTTTCTGTGAGTAAAAGTTGCTTGATTTCTGCTGTTTTTGCCGCTTTTGTATTAACATGAGGGAAACTATCCGCTTTTACACTGGCTATTAACTCAGCAAGTTGACGTCCGCCTTTGGGCTCCATATTTTTAGCAACTTCTCTCACTATTGAACCCAGTGAAATTTTTACTTCCGGATTCGAAGGACTTTCATCCGGATTGAATTTAGAAAGCTCTTTATTCTCTGATTTTGTGTTATCCTGTGTTTTCTGTGGCTTCTGAGAGTTATCTGTTGTTCCATTCGACTGTGTATTATTTCTCAATAGCTTTATTTCAGTTTTATTATCGGCCGTTGTGTGTTTGATAGTCTCAAGTCGTTTTGGTTCATTCTCTGTATCAAGAGAAAACTGGGAAGATTTTCTTGTCACATCAACCTTTGAATTTGAAGAAGATGGAGCTATAGCACTTGTTTGTGTTAAAATACTTCCAATTGTCAATAAATTAGGATTCATACCAAAGCCTATAGATTATCAAAATATTTATTAGCAACCATTGTGCCAGTATTTATAACTTATGATTGGATAATTCATAACTATATGCTATATATACAGTTACAAATACTACAGGAATTAATTTATAGTAAAAATACCTTACTAATAACAGCTTATGCGGAGAGATATTCCCAGGTATAGGAAAGAATTTCCCCCCATATATGTTAAAACATATCAAGATTCGAAGACATGTACGAAAACGAATCCCCTTGTATAAAATCCTGACATCACTACCCTTCCACTAATAGAGACATTCTGCTCCAAAGGCCGTTTTTCAAGCAAGAGAACACTAAATATGCTTAAAATGAACACAATCATGTATCTGGCACGATTATTGCAGTTTTAGATTTTGCAAACGAAGTTCATATATAAATGAATGGAAAGTATTAATGTCCAAAACCAACAACATAACGGATTTGCTCGATGCAGGTATTAGAGCTGAGAATCTTCGTCAGAAAACAATAGCAAACAATATTGCCAATCTTGAGACTCCTGAATATCGCAGGGTTGATGTAAAGTTTGAAGAGCTGCTTGCCAAATCTATGGATTCATCAGGTTCCGTTGATCTAAGTGAGTTAGAACCTGTCATTTATCGACCAAAACAAACTCCGGTCAAGTCAAATGGCAATGATGTCAATTTGGAATCTGAAGTTGGTCAAATTGTCAAGAATAGCCTTCGCCACACGGCGTATATTAGACTTCTCAACAAGAAATATAAGCAAATTGAATTAGCTATGGACGTGAAATAATATCCCTTTGACATTATTTCACGGCTGCAGCATCAATGACTGAAGATAAGTAAAGGATTTTTTAAGATGGAAGTTGAAAATGGCTTCGGTCCTATAGATATAGCGATTTCGGGTTTGCGGGCACAGGGCAAACAGATTGAAATAATCTCCTCGAATGTCGCAAATGCCAGAACAACTAATGCCGGCAACGGGGAACCTTACCGGAGGCTTGAGGCAGCCTTTAAGTCGGACGGCGATATTGGTGGCGTTGAGCTGGACAAAATACTCACCGATACGAGTGAATTTCTCAAGGTTTTGGATCCCGGCCATCCTCTGGCAGATAAGGATGGATATGTTGCTATGCCGAATGTCAACCTGCCTGTTGAGATGATGAATCTTACTATCGCAACACGAGTGTATCAGGCTAACACAGCCGTTTTGAAACGTTATCAGCAAATTGTGGAAACCACACTTGAATTACTCCGTTAAATTAGGAAAGGCTGATGGTTAACTTAAATCCAAATATTAGTGCAATCCAAAATACAACGAAGGGCATTCTGGAACAAAACTCGGTACAGCCCAGGACTAATTCGGATGATTCCGGTATGCCAAAAATAGGAAGTTTTGATAATAAAAAGGCAGAGTTTAGTGACACCGTCAAGGCCATCGACAACTATATATCAAAAGTTGATGATCTTCAGCAATCATCGGATATGTCCATAAAGGATTTATTATCCGGTAAGAATGAAGATATCACTTCAGTAGTATCGGCGGTGGCAAAAGCTGATTTGAGTTTCAAGCTTCTGGTAGGTGTTAGAAACAAGCTAATTGAAGCCTATAAGCAAACAATGAATATGCCGTTGTAGTTGATTACTTATCATTCTTTAGTTTTTTCAATCGAAAATAATCGATCAACGAACAAAGAGGCTTAATGAACCTTCTACAAAAAATAGGAGCAATCTGGCAAAAGATCGGCCTGGTCCAACGAGTTTTACTCGTTGCAGTCGTGCTAACCTTTTGTGCTGTTAGTGCATTATTGACTCATTGGGCCCGCAAACCTGACTTGAGAATGTTGTATCAAGACCTTGCTCCCGAAGAGGCAGCCAAAATTACTGAAAAAATCAGCGAAAAAGGAATTGCATACGATTTAAGAGCCGGCGGCACAAGCATATATGTTCCAAAAGAGCAAGTATATCAGCTTCGCCTGGATATGGCCAAAGAGGGACTTCCCGTAGGTGAGCAAGGCGGATACAAGATATTTGACAATGGAAAGATTGGAGTCAGCCCATTTGTTCAAAGCGTTAATCTCAAGCGAGCACTACAGGAAGAACTCGCCAAGAGCATTCAAATGATAGACGGTGTGACTCATGCACGAGTCCATATAGTCAGTTCAGAACAAACTCTTTTTACATCCGAGGCAGGCAAAACTACCGTTTCGGTCGTTCTTAAACTCAAACCAGGTTACAGATTAAGCCCTTTGAATATAGCGGCGATTACACATTTGGTATCAGGCAGCGTTGAGGGACTGACATCAGAAAATGTGACCGTAATAGATAGTCAGGGACGTCTTCTTTCAAGCGAATCCGGAAACGCTATAGCAAGTGGTACCGGAACTGTTCAGGACTACAGGGAAAGAGTGGAGCAAAATCTGCAGGACAAGGCTGAAGAGATGCTTACCACTGTCCTCGGCCCCGGTCGGGCAACCGTTAAGGTCCACGCGGTTATTGATACAAACAGTATCAGTACCATTACAGAAACTTATCAACCAAAAGGAGTTGCCGTCAAAGAAGAGATTACCAGCGGCTCTGAAATCGGAGCTGGCAGTTTATCAGGCGAAGGCCAGCCAGTTACACCCGGAAGTACAAAAAAAGATGAAACAATTGTTACGGAATACGAAGTAGGCAAGACTGTAAGGCAGGAGGCAATTCTCCCAGGCGAAGTTAAATCTCTCACAGTTGCTGCCATTGTTGACTTATCACCTGTAGATGCGAATGAAGCTGATGCCGGCGGACAGTCTGCTAAAATAATGGAACTTACTGATGTGGAAAAGCTTATTGAAAATGCGCTTGGTCTTAACCTTGAAGGACAAGATTCGTTGAAAGTGGTTGACGTCAGAATTCCTCGACAAGATGAACCGCTTATAGATGAAGAAGAGTCCGGAGGACTTAACTATATTGCAATCATAAGGCAGGGGTCTTTAGGGATTATGGCAATTTGTGCGTTACTTGTCTTTCGTATGTTCAGGGGCGCAAAGAAAAAAGTACAGTTAGAAAATACTGCCCAATCACTACCCAAAGGGGAAGAATCCGCAGGTCTTCTTCCAGGCCAAGCCGGAGTCTCACCCATGGCCTTTCGCAGACAGATAGCCAGTGCTCTGGAACATAATCCAGAGCAGGTCAGACAATTGTTTACCAAGTGGATTGAAGAATAATCTCGGAAAAAAGGATTCTGCAGATGGCATTGACGGGTAAACAGAAAGCAGCGATGATGTTAATGAGTCTTGATGCAACAACTGCATCGGAACTGGTCAAAGGTCTTGATGCCAAAATGGTTCAAGAATTAGCAGTGGAGCTGGCATATCTTGATGCAACGGGTTTCAGAAATAATGAGCAGAGCGCTGAAATTGCATGGCAGTTCTGCAATTCTCTTCACACTCAGAAAGAATTTCACATCGACAACTTCCTACACCAACTACTCAAAAGCACATTAGGAGAGGGCAAGGCTGAAAATATCCAAACCCAAATACAAAATTTACTGTATAAACGTGATCCTTTTATATCTATTCGGTCCGCTGATGCGCAAACGATAGCATCTATTCTTAGTAGTGAACACCCTCAGGCAGCCGCAGTGGTTCTATCGGAACTGCCGGCAAAGAAAAGCTCAGAAGTGCTCAGTTTCCTCGGTGAAGGAGTCCGGCTTAGCGCTATCAGCAGAATGGCCAGTTGCGAGACTGCGACCGCCGAGGCAAAGGCACGAATAGCAGAGACAATCTGCAAACGTCTTGAAGCTACTGCAATTGCCGGAACAGGTGAGGTAATGGTTACCCGACCTGATGAGTCCCTAAGAAAAGTTGCTGTGATTTTACGTAACCTGGGTAAAGAGCTTCGAGACGGACTGCTTAGTGCTATACGTGGAAAAGATGAGAAAGCTGCCGAAAAGGTGGCTGAGTTAATGATTGTCTGGGCGGATATTCCGCAAGTAACAGACAGATCTCTACAGGAAGCATTACGCGGAATCGATTCCCGTAAATTAGCGTTAGCGTTATATAAGGCTGAAACTGAGATCGTTGAAAAAATCAGGTCCAATATATCAGAGCGGGCCGCTGATGCACTGGACGAGGAAACGTCACTCATGTCAGCTCCCAAGAAAGAGGATATTGAAGAAGCAAGAGAAGAAATTGTTCAAGCTTTGCGTCAGATGAATGAAAAAGGTGAACTTGCGTTTATAGAAGAGTGATATGATGTTTGGCCAACCTGTAATAATTCTTACCAAACCAATCATCTCGGCAAAGATTTTAAATACTTGTCCCGCACCTCTTGAGTCCGAATATCAACTCAATGGGTGCGGGACTGAATTGGTCAGTCATACACAAATAGCTCCCAGTATAGATACAAATACCGCTTCGACACAGAATTTAGAGGCACAAAATGCTCCACTTTTACACGTCTGCCAAATACTCAATGACATAGCTGATAAACTTCATAAGTTTTATGAAAATGTGCTTATGGAACACAGCGAGGAGATTGCCGGACTATCGGTAGAAATCGCAAGGAAGATATTGGTCCAAAAAGTAGATGAAGGTGATTACGAAATAGTAACAATCGTAAAAGAGGCACTTAAAAATGTTCCTACTCGTCAGGATGTGGAGGTGCATTTGAATCCGGAAGACCTTGTGCAATGCCAAAAGGCACTACATGACGAACCAGGGTGCACGTTAACCGGCATTAAATTAATTTCTGATCCAAACATCGGACAGGCAGAATGCCTGGTTAAAAGCCCCAGGGGAACTGTTCATTCATTCATTGACGAACATTTGCAGCAAATTAGTGAGGCGCTTAAAAAGGTGTAATGAATTATGGTTGTGAACGTTGCTAATATCAAATCAATTGATTTTGGAAAATTTCACACAGCACTATGTGAAGTAAATTTACTGAATTGTCGCGGCTCTGTTGTCCGAGTCTCAGGTTTGACCGTTGAATCCAACGGACCAGAAGTCGGCTTGGGAGAGCTCTGCGGGATTCATATTCGTGATGGAAGACGTGTTTTAGCGGAAGTAGTGGGTTTCCAGAATGATCATCTTATCTTATTACCGCTGGAGCATATAGATGGTATATCACCTGGTGATTCAGTAACTTCCCGTACAACTTCTCGCCATATTACTCTCAGTGAAAGCATGCTCGGCAGAGTAGTGAACGGCTTGGGAGAACCGATAGACAACAAAGGGCCATTGATCGGGAAAGATAAAAAAGCATTGGATGCAGGCAGTCCACATCCCTTGAGTCGCGAGAAAATTACCAGTCCATTAGCTTTGGGGATAAGGTCGATTGATGGAGTATTAACCTGTGGCAAGGGACAACGAGTAGGCATTTTCTCGGGCAGCGGAGTGGGTAAAAGCGTACTGCTTGGTGATATTGCAAATTCGAGTGAGGCAGACGTCAATGTCGTTGCATTAATAGGTGAACGTGGCCGAGAGGTTCGCGAATTTCTTGAGTCAGACCTCGGTGCTGAGGGATTAGCTCGTAGTGTTGTTATCGTTGCAGCCTCGGATTCACCTCCAATTCAGCGGGTTAAAGCAGCATTCGTGGCGGTTACAATCGCCGAATATTTCAGAGATAAAGGCAAAAACGTTTTGTTTATGATGGATTCACTTACTCGTTTTGCTCAGGCCCAGCGTGAAATAGGTCTTGCTGCTGGTGAACCACCGACGACAAAAGGTTACTGTCCAAGCGTTTTTTCACTCATGCCAAGGCTAATCGAACGTCTCGGATGTGCTGAGAACGGCAGTATTACAGGAATTCTAACAGTTCTTGTTGAGAACGATGATCTGGCTGATCCCGTTGCTGACAGTGCCAGAAGTCTGCTGGATGGGCATATTGTTCTATCAAGAAAATTGGCTGAGAGAGCACATTATCCTGCTGTGGATATTTTACAAAGCGTAAGCCGATTAATGCCTGCAGTGACAAGCAAAGAGCACAAACTTGCTGCACAAAAACTCAAAGAAATATACGCCATTTATGATGATGCTCAAGACCTGATAAACATTGGGGCGTTTTCATCTGGTAGCAATAGGCGTATTGATGGGGCAATAGCATTGATAGACAGGATTAGCGACTTCCTTGTTCAGCCCGTTCGAGAGAGAACCAATTTTAATGAAACAGTCAGGCGTATGACTGTTATTACCCGTTCCTGGGACGAGCTCCTGGGTACTGATAATAAGCAATAAACAGCATCTTATATAAGTAATATTTATTGAGATTTGAAAATCGGAAACTAAATGAAACGGTTTGTATGGCGGCTACAACGTGTCCTTGACATACGAACAAAGGAGGAACAAAAAAAAACAGCAGAATTGCTTGAGATAACTGATAAGTTAGCCGCCACACGTGGGGAGCTGCTAATAAAAAAGAAAACATTAGAAAATATAATCAATAGCTTAATCCGCGAAAATCCTAAGAAGCGATTGGGCAAACAAGAATTCTTTTTGGCATATTCATACACAAGTAATGAGCAGATTAAAAAACTAAAAGAAAAAATTCGCCATATGGAAACACAACAAAAAGAGAAAATCATGGAGGTTTTAAAAGTTAGAAAATCCAAAGAAGGATTGGAAAGATTACGAACCGAAGCAAAGTTGCAATTTATTAAGGAACAGGAAAAAAACGAACAAAAAGAATTAGACGAGGGATCGACAGTTTCATTTGTCAGAAACCACCGAAATTAGGAGAAAACCAGTGAATAAGAAACTGATAATAATAACATTAGGATTAGGATTATTAAGCTTTGCCGGTGCATTTACCGTCTCGTGGTTTACTAAGCCATCACCGGCAAGCTCTTCCAATGAAACAGAGCAACCAACTAAAGCCGTTGCAGAAATTGAACTCAAACCACAGCAGTCGAATAATAACACAATGGCTGCCATTGATTCTGCCTCCGTTGAGACAACAAAATCTATGACTGAACAGCAACTTAAGAATCTAATTCATGATCTTCGAAAAAAGATGCAGGATTATGATAATAAATTACAGGCCCTAAAGGTGCAGGAACAGAGATTGCAAGTGGCTGAGGACGTTCTAAAGGAGGACATCGAAAAGCTTCACAGTTTACAAATCCAACTTGCATCAATCACCGCCAATCTCAAGAGCGAACGTGACAGACTATTAAAAAGCAGGCTTGAGATTGATAAAAACGAACAAATGAATCTGGTATCAATAGCAGCTACTTACGATAAGATGGATGCAAGCAGCGCCAGTAAAATATTGACCAACATGTGTTCAACAGGAGCGTCTAAAACAGGGCAGAATAAGCAGGTTGAACGTACTGGTGGCAGTTTTGATGACGCTATTAAGATTTTATACTATATGACCGAAAGAACCAAGGCGAAATTGTTGGCTGAATTGGCTACATCTGAGCCACAACTTGCAGCAGTTTTAAGCCGGAGATTAAAACAAATAGTTGAGGCAAATTAGTACTATGGACATTGCGACTATTGTAGGAGTGTTTCTGGGTTTTGTTGTTGTTGTCGGCGCTATCGTTATCGGTGGTGGTTGGCAGTCGTTTGTACATATTCCTTCGTTAGCAATAACAATAGGGGGCATGTTATGCGCCACTCTTATACACTTTTCTCTGCCCCAGTTTCTTGGAATATTTTCTGTTGTGAAGAAAACAATTGTTACAAAAATACCGCCACCATCAGAACTTATTCAGAACATGGTAAACTTTGCAGCGATCAACAGACGTGACGGAGCATTGGCCCTGGAGCAGGAGATTCCTAAGATAAGCGATTTGTTTTTCGTCAAAGGTTTACAAATGCTCGTAGACGGTCAGGACCCGGGTGGAATAAGGGACTTTTTGTCTCTTGAAATCGAAAACCTTCGGGACCGCCATTCAACAGGTAAGAAGATACTGGAGTTTATGGGTGCGGCCGCCCCCGCTTTTGGAATGGTAGGTACTCTTATAGGATTGGTCCAGATGCTTAAAAATCTGTCCTCGCCGGACCAAATTGGCGCAGGGATGGCCGTGGCTTTGCTCACCACTTTCTATGGGGCATTTTCCGCCAATTTGATTTTCATTCCATTGGCGGGCAAACTGGGGATTTATTCCAAGGCAGAAACCACGGCAAAGGAAATGATTGTGGAAGGTGTTTGCGCTATTGCACAAGGGGACAGTCCAACCGTTATTCGAGAAAAGATGCAGGCATTCGTATCCCAGAGCAGAAGGGAAGAAGTAAAGGCCACTATATAATGGGGCGTCTTAGAAAACAGGTAGAATCCGATGAGGCTCCAGGGGCACCGGAATGGATGGTGACCTTTAGCGACTGTATGACGCTTCTTCTGACATTCTTTGTCCTTCTTTTATCTTTTTCCTCCTTTGATAACAGAATATTTCGTAGACTGAAGGTAATATACTCCACAGGTCTGACCTCTATTACTCCGTCAATGCGAAGCGATAGAGACGCACTCATGTATATTCCTCCTATCAGGCACGTTAGTGATCTCGACAAAGGTAGTGAAAAACCTACCCTGGCCACAGGAGACGAGGATGGTTTAATAGATGAATCAGGCCCTTTTAATTTAAATAAAAGTATTGTATTTATGCTTCCATCGAACAAACTCTTTTGGGGCAAAGGGATAGCCATTTCGGCTGACGGTCGCCATATCATGGATAATATGGTACTATTTCTATCAGAGATGCCTCACCGGATAGTCATCAGCGAAAACGGACCGTCCAAAGAACCAGCCGGTGAATCCCTGGGATTACAACGGGCATGGGCAGTAATGAACTATCTCACAGTTAAACAAAACCTTGACAAAAAAAGATTTAGTATCTCATCGGTAAGTACTCTTTCTCAAGAGAGCAATGAAAGTTCCTATCCGGACTCTGTTAGAGCTAACGCCGGACGTACTGTTGAGATTGTATTGTTAGCACGGAATATTTACAATTGAAGCATCAGCGTAAAACAAGCGAAGAACAAGGACCAAAGGTTCCAGGGTATATCGTTACTTTTTCAGATATGGTCACCCTTTTGCTCACATTCTTTGTAATGTTGCTAACCCTGGCCGATGTTCAGGACCCGGAACTTTTTGATAAAGGTCGAGATTCCTTCCTCGAATCAATCAGATATGTCGGACTTGGGCCACTTTTCGGAAGGCAACAAATGCCGAACTTAGGCAGCCTTAAGACCAAATACTACATACCCAATCCTGATGAGACATTCAACAACAGAAGTATCGATGCAAAAGCAGAACAGTTACACCGCCTCTTAGAAGAACTTAAGCAGTCAATGACTACCATTACTTCAAGAATAACAGCCGAAAGAGCCGACTTTTCAGTTGTGAATGTTCATTTTTTACCCGCCCGCGCCGATCTTGATAATAGTGCAACTAAGTTTTTAACAGAATTTTGCCGTGATTTACAACTCAGTACCGACCAAAAACCAGGCATGTTATATGTGCTTGGTCTGGCTCCCGATGAAATAACCGAGAAAGAACAATGGCTGTTATCAGCCAGACGCGCAGAGGCTGTAGCTCAGTTTCTCCGGAATAACCTTGATTCGATAGCCAATCTGCCAGGAAATCAAGATCGATCTGAATCGAGACCCAAATGGTCGATACATTCCTGGGGAGCTGGGCCGGGAGGAGTTTGGGCAGGGCCGGATAGCCTAATGTCCAAACGTTCACAGATATTAATCGCGGTCCTAAAGTAGAGTGATTAATTTATACGTTTGTCAAGTTTTTCGACAAATTATCTGACAAAATCCTCAATTTATGAGCCAGAACTATCGGTGAATGTGCATAAATAGGCATTTAGTTATTTCGGTACAATATTTGCTATATTAATAAGGGTAGTTCTATTTATAGGATTAGTCTCCATATAAAATTGAAGACCCGGAGTTAATTTTGTATGTTTGATAACTTGACCGGAAAAAAGAAAAAAATCATCGTATTTCTGGCAACAATTGCTTTAGGCAGCAGTCTATTAGTACTTCATTCAACGCAATCCGATACTAAGGCAATGGAAGCGGAGAATTTTGTATCGGACCCACGTCAACCAACAACAAAGACCGAGCCAAATGTAAATTCCCTGTTCGCAAATGATTCAAATGTTTCTATAACATCGGGTTATGACACCGGTAGTGGGGAACTATATTTTAGAACAATACTTGCAGTTTTATTCGTACTTGTTCTTGGCATAGCAGCAGTATATGTTTCAAAGAAGCTTCTGCCAAAAATAACAAACTTGCCAGGTAAAGAGATTCATATCGTTGAAACAGTCCATCTTGGACCACGCAAAGCAGTTCATTTGATTGAAATTGGCAACCGACGATTTCTCATCGGCAGTACAAATGAAAAAATTAGTACATTGGCTGATTTAAATCCAACGTTGATGAATCAACCGGCCCAAGAAGTAGATGTTAATTTTTAAGAAGATCAATGATCGACAATCCTATTAGAATTGGTATACTGACTTTTTGTATTATGATGTTTGCCGGGCTTAGTTTTGGCCAAAACGCGAATCCGTTCATTCGTGTTCCTGAAACTGATCTATCGGCCATGGGAATACAGCGACCTACGTTACCCGGGACACCCGCCGACCCTTCCAAAACTAATAATCCAACAAATACAGTTCCGAGCATCACCGACTTAAAAACCCTTATAGATAAAGCAATGACTACCGATGACAAGGAAAAAGATTGGTCTACTCCGGTCAAACTCGTAATCATCTTTAGCGGTTTGGCGATTTTACCGAGTCTGTTGGTGATGATGACATCTTTTACAAGAATTGTGATTGTTCTGGCATTTGTCCGTCGTGCTTTGACTACACAAACGATCCCCCCTACTATTGCTATCATCGGTTTAGCTTTGTTCTTAACATTATACACAATGGCCCCAACTTTCACGAAAATCAACTCGAACGCAGTTCAACCTTATCTTGCAAACGAGGTTAATTTTCAAACAGCTGGTGACATAGCCGGTAATTGTCTTAAGGAATTTATGCTTCGACAAAGCCGAGAGGCTGATTTAGCTCTTTTTGTGAAAATGGCTAAGATTGAGCCACCGACCAGTCTGATGGACATAGATTTGCACATCGTCATTCCGGCATTTATTATCAGTGAATTCCGTACAGCATTTGAAATAGGGTGTCTCTTGTTTATTCCTTTCTTACTTGTGGATATGGTTATTGCAGGTGTCTTGCTCAGCGCCGGTATGATGATGTTGCCGCCGGTAATGATTTCGCTGCCTTTTAAGCTGATGTTATTCATTCTCGTTGACGGGTGGGGATTACTGGCAAGAAGCATTAGTCTAAGCTTCAATTAATATCAACGTGAATATGAAAAATGCTCGGTTTCTGCGAGGCGGAAGCCAATATGAGGAAACATACTATGGACAGTAGTTTTGTCGTTTACCTGGGCCGATATACCCTTGAGACAGCTTTGTTATTAGCAACTCCGATTTTGCTGACCTGCCTGGTTGTTGGAATAGTTGTAACTCTACTTCAGGCGGTTACCTCCATACGTGACATGACCTTAACGATAGTCCCCAAGCTTTTAGCCGTTGGTGCGGTCATGCTGATTTGCAGCAACTGGATGCTTCAGATCATGCTGAGCTTTGCAAACGAGATCTTCAGCCATATTCAAAATGTTGGACACTAAAAATATATGGCACTGATGATCGAAAAACTGCTTGGCCTGGTTATGGTGCTGACAAGAATTTCAGCATTTTTTTTGGTCATTCCGGTTTTCGGGTGGAAAAACATTCCTGTCAGAATCAAAGTTGCAATGACTCTGCTGATCACAATATTCTTTTCAATGATCACACCATTACCTATCCATGCTAAGCAAATTTCAAATGTTGAGGCAATATTACTGATCGCAAACGAAGCCGTCTATGGACTGGCTCTTGGCCTGGTCGTCACCTTCTTATTTGCCGCGGTCAAACTCGGTGGACGTATTGTTGAACGGCAGATAGGTCTGGCTATGGCTCAAATATTAGACCCATTAACCGGTGAGCGAACTCAACCATTGGGCAGCTTGCTGGAAATGATCTTTATTATCCTGTTCCTCAGTGCCAATGGTCATCATTTATTCTTGTCGATTATCTCCCAAAGTTATGACGCTTTTCCTGCCGGCAGTATCCCAACTATATCTGTTCTAACCGGCGGAATCGTTCAAGCCAGTTCAGCTATGTTAGTCGCCGGCCTTAAGTTATCCGCCCCTATACTGGCGGCTTTTTTGTTGTTGATGATTATCTTAGCTGTATTAGCTCGTATGGTGCCGGAAATGAATATTCTGTTTATCAGTTTGCCTATGCGTGTTGGACTTGGATTTTTAATGGTTTTGATATTTTTACCCTTTTTTAATTCATTTATAACTGAATTCGCAGACTTGATGAGCAAATTATTGCCTCTATAAGCTCATCTTTCTTTTAAGAGTTCGGTTTATAGCTTTTCGTTTTTAGACTATGAAGTTTAAACAATAATCAGGGATCGATCATGGCCGAACAGACCGCCGCCGAAAAGACAGAGCAACCAACACCAAGGAGGCTTCAGAAAGCCAAGCAGAAAGGCCATGTTCCGCAGAGCCAGGAGCTGACATCAATTGCAACACTTTTAGTTCTGGTCGCCATGGTTGCTCTATTGGGTCCTAACCTCCTTCAATGGTTGGAGATGGAAATCAAAGAAGGTATGTCTTGTGAAAATAGTGTTTTTGCGAACCCGAATACATTTCTCAGCTTTCTCAGTCAAAAAATAATCGATTCAATTGTCATCATTGCCCCCATTCTCGCAGCACTTTTTGCAGGTGCTGTCTTGGCCGGGATCGCTGTGAGCGGGTTGAATTTTGCACCAGAAGCCATAGAATTAAAATTCAGCCAGCTTAATCCGATAGAAGGTTTCAAAAAATTAGTCAACACCCAGTCTATGGTGAGATTGCTGGCGTCGATATTAAAGCTGCTTTTTGTCTCACTCATCGTCTGGTTCTACCTTAAGAATAAAATCGATGCCCTTGCCGGGCTGCGATGGGCCTGGTCCGGGCAAATGATTACAATGATATCCAGGATTATACTTGGCCTTTTAATACGTATTGGCGTTGCATTGCTGATTATAGGTCTCGCTGATGTACTTTATCAAAAATGGAAATATGCCCAGGACCTTAAAATGACACGTCAGGAAGTAAAACAAGACCATAAAGAAACAGAAGGTTCACCGGAGGTCAAGCGTCGAATCCGGACAATCCAGTTCCAAATGGCTTTGAAACGCACTTTGCAGGAAGTTCCCAAGGCGACAGTGGTCCTTGTTAATCCAACACATGTTGCGGTTGCTATTCGTTACGATGCCAAGACGATGGAAGCCCCGATGATGGTAGCCAAAGGAGCCGACCATATGGCGGAAAAAATCAGAGAAATCGCACGGGCTTACGGTGTGCCGATTATTCAAAAGCCGGAACTGGCCAGGACAATTTATTCAACCGTAGAACCTGGTAATCCCATACCTGAGAATTTATACGTGGCCGTAGCACAAGTACTGGCTATGATTTATCGTCTGCGGCATAAGAAAACGGCCGGCAGAGGACAGAGGACATAGGACCGAGAGCGGATAATTTCTCATATTCTTTTATTTTCAAAGAGCTTACGTTAATTTTTGCTATTTTAAATTAGTTTAGGATTTCGGATTTAGAATTTCGAGTTTCCGGTAATTAGCCGGTGGATTGGCTTTGTTTTGGCTTTGTTTTTGACTCGCATCAGACTTCTAAAATTGACGTTATTTCTTGTTATCACTGTATTTAAGACCATTTGGACACTTGGTAAAATTGGCTTTGTTTTGCATTTTTTTCTTCTGTCTTCTGACTTCTGAGTTCTGCCGTAAAAATTGGCTTCGTTTTGGGTTCGTATTGGCTTCGTTTTAATGCCGATCCCCGATAAGATACAGAGAGTCATTAAAGGAATTCGCCCGAAAAAAGGCGTTCGTATTTCCTTATTGTTCCCAGACTTATACATATTTACTTTCTTCTGAATTCTGTCTTCTGACTTCTGTTGTTGAAATTGGCTTTGTTTTGCATAAAAAGGGTCGATTTGTAGAGAACTCTCGACAATTGTCGAATCGCCGATTGAGAGGATTAGCGAATTGGCGAATAAGTTAATTAGCCGAATAAAGCTTCTAATCATCAATCTCCTACCTAAAACATTCGTAAGAACAATTCTCTAATTCTCTAATGAACTAATCCGCTTTTTCTTTGATTTGATATCCGCTATCTCCTGCGAACTCTCCTTAGTTCGTGAGGCATTATATCCAAAATCGGCCAAAATGCAAGCAAAATCCGCACCTTTACGGCAAATTTCCCTTTACACGTGACCCGTAGTCCGTGGCTCGTGGTTAGTATCTCGTATTACGACACTTTTGTCATCCTCGAGCATAGCGAAGGATCTGGCCAACGAATTGTTCTTTTGTATATCTTTTATACCTCCGCATACGTAAAGCGCGTACCTGTGGCAGAGCTACGTGCTTTACGTACGAACTTATTAATTATTACTGGGAAAGTTATCAGGAAAATTTTGGGGGGATATCGTATGCCTGATTCAATACTATCTACCGGCGTCACTTGTCCATCATCCCTCATCTTTCATAGAAACTATGCCCTATATGCGCCTATGGCTGGCTATGCCATGCTTAAGGCAGTACCCGAGGGACTCTACATTAACCAGATTCTTCGGCTGCATCTCTTTACCACACTGTCATTCCGTGCGGAGCAAAGCGGAGTCGAGGAATCTGTTTAAACTTTGCACCTTCCTCATAATGTACCGCATAGCGGGCTATTTTTATTAGACCCCTCGACTGCGCTCGGGGTGACGTTTCATATTCAGTCTAACGACTCATAATCCCTATACCCTAAACCCTATACGCTATCCCCTGTCTTTATTTTTTCCACCGGAGGTTCTTTAGCTCATCTTCATTTCTTATAAATTTGACTGTGCCGTCGTTGAGTAATACGCATCCGCCTTTGGGCTCGTGGTTGTCGAATGTAAAAAGTTCCGGTCCGCCATGCTGATTCCAGCCAGCTTTTGTTTCGAATAATAATACCATATCACCCGGCGAATTCGGCCCACAATTCGGATTCATCGCATAATGACATTTGCCTTCACCTGCACTCGGACACGATAGAGGATGCACAATATCCTCCATATCTAAATGATATCTCATCTTATAATAGGCATCGAGTAGCATAGCGTCAGACCAAACATTTGGTTTGGGATATATTGTCTCGCTTTTTATGGTTGAATCCTTTGATTTATTTTTTTCGGCTTTATAATACAAGCTGTATCGATACCAGAGGTTTTTCAGATTAGTAGAACATTGCACTCGAAGCTCTAATGGCTTTATCTGTGGTGTAAGTATCCTCAAGCTTTGAAGGCCTTTTGAGTATGAGAGATTACACCTTCCTTTAGATCCAATAGAAACATCATATATTGTAAAGGAATCTAAAAGCTCATCGTCATCATAGCAGGTCACATTAGCACTAACTCTCTCACAAGCAAATTTATCAATGTAAGCTCCTGAACTTATATCATGGGCAAAGGCTTTAATGCGATCCTGGTCGTTTATGATGAAAGTTTCATTAGATTTTATGCTTTTTTTCTCCGTAGCATTCAATAAATTTTGTTGTCCGGCATATGGAAAAAAGTAATCGAGCATAGAAGGTCGATACTGAACTTCAACTCGTGTACAAGAGCTTAAATCAGGGTAAGAATGATTTGAAAATTCTTCTTCATAATAAGGAATTAATAGACCGTCGATTGTCGTACTTAAGATTTGCTCACCCTTGAGAATCTGATACGTATATGGGACTAAAATCTCTTCATCTCTTTGCCTTAGTTCCTCATTGATCTCGTTGAAGCCTAACAATCCCTCACCACAATAGACTTTAAGTATGTCAAACTTTTCCTCGAATTTTATCTTCTCTAATTCTTCAATTAAGCCATGAATCATCCCAGGTAAGTCTCCCGAGTAGAAACCTATCTCAATGACCAGCCGTGTAGCATATTCAAGACCTTGTGCCTCTCGTTGACCCATTGCAAATCCACGTACAGGATACAAAGGCATAGCGAGGGAAATGGATTCTGTTTGTCTTTGCCCAGGTCGCATTCGAACATATCGACCATAGATAATGCCATCACCTCCTAAACATGGCACATCAAATCGCCTGCGTATGACTAAGGTTTGTCCGTCATTGTCCATGAAAACCTCAGCGAATGAATCAAACTCGCCAATTCCCACTAAAATCCATGTATCGTATTTAGTCTCGTTTCTAATCTCATAGCTCAACTTAAGAATTTTATTATGTACATCCAGAGAAGTTACAAAGATAACCATGGTGTCACCTTTTCGCTTGTCATTAAAGATATCCTCTGATTTTGCATTCAGCAATGTTGTAGGCAGAATGTAGAAAAAAAGAAATAGAAACATAAATGGTGATTTACTCATGTCTTAACCTTTCATAATAGTCAATTAATTTATTCATTTGGTATTATATTACGTTGGTAAAAATATAACAGAATATTTACTAAGTGACAATTAATAGTCATGATTCCAGCCAGGACTTCCAGGAAAATAGGGATTGTACCTAAATTGCATATCTTCCCAACCTGGAACTTTAGTTTTAATTTGACCACGCGCTTGGTTTTCACATATTATTGCCCACTTTTCTCTTTCTTTTTTACTTTTTCGCATTTTACCATCATAGGCATAATCAGCACCATGACTTAATTCGTGAGCCAAACCAACAAGAGGATGGAATTTTGGGTACGATGAATTATGTTCTTCATTCCGACCATCCCAAGTAGGATGCCAATAGAGATTAATTCCGTTTTTACCTGTTTTATAATAATTGTAAGTAAATTTACCCATCCATATATTGTTTAACACAACATTCACATTATTCCCATCTGCAATACCCTCCTCTATCGTTCTAATATTGGATATACCTGTTCCCAGAAATAACATTGCCTGTAGTCTCCAGAAAAACCAATCTTGATCATAATAATCGGGATCAAAGGGACCCGAACTGAAGTGCCGGGAAAGTTCATAGCCAACTTGATTTTCTTTTACCCAATCATCAAGAGAAGCGAAATAACCTGGGGCCCATTTACACCAAGCATCGATGTCATCGAAACCGATTACATCGACTATTCGCCCATCATCTTCTTGTATAGCAAAAGTGAGTTTGCCATCAATAGCTTTTTCATGGGCATATCCCAAAAATTTAAATTTATAATGCTTCCTACCAATGGGATCCACGCAGTTCAATGGATTGCTTCCACAGTAGTTATACCAGTTCATGCTGTCAGAGTAGCCGACGGGGTCGGTTTGTAGGAACCGGCCGATGTAGGGATTGTAGTACCGGGCGCGGTAGTAGTAAAGTCCCGTTTCGAGGTCGAATCTTCGGCCGGTGAACATATATGGATTGCCGAGCAATTCGGGCTGCTGGTCCTGCTGGTCCGGCGTATAGCCGACACAGATGGAGTAGACCCAGTCGCTGGTCGTACAGGAGCCGAAGTCCGCGGGCATGCCGTATGACCAGCCCTGAGATGAGTTGACAGTGGCTACCTGGCCCGGCGTGCCTTGCTGACAGTGGACGCCAGGATTATCTTCAAACAGCCATGCGAGCCAGATTTTATCGCCTTCATTAACATCGACTGTGCCGGTCAATTCGACGGTTTGCCATCCGGCATTAGAGTTGATGGGTGTTGAAGCTGTTACGGCCAGACGTTGATCGGGCTCGTTATTATCGTCGCTATAGACTGCCAGGAGCATATCGCCGGAGCCGCCTTCATGGAAGATCGAGATGCTGTGGATTTCTCCATCCTCGGGCACTTCGTAAATGGCAGCCCGCCGGTCATAACTGTCGTTTGTACCATCGAATCGTTCGTTATTGCCAAGGACGCCGGTAGGTGTATAGTTTGCATAGATCGAGTATTTATAGCTCAGATAGGCGGAGTATCCGAACCATTTCGGCATCTTCTATATACTCAATAATTATTTTCATGCAGTTTGTCTTTGGTTAGTATCCATGGACACGATCACAAAGGAGAATTCGGATTGGTCAAGTATCACTCAAGTTGCCCATAATACGACTACTAGGGACAGTCACCCTCTATAAAGACAGTCACAAGCTATGAAAATGTGGCTGAGAGTAAGAGTATCTAAATTTTGCCTCAATAATCTCTTACGATAATTGCATCTTCGCCGACTGTATACTTGTCTGAGCCTTCGATCTTTAGATTATAGACTTTGCCTATATAAGGTTCAGGTTTTTTAGTCACGCTTGCGATACCTATCGAGCCTTTGGATGTCTTTAATCGCGTCGCAGTTTTAAGATTTTGTATC
Organism: uncultured Pirellulales bacterium; assembly: GCA_964520535.1. GTDB lineage: Bacteria > Planctomycetota > Phycisphaerae > Sedimentisphaerales > Anaerobacaceae > JAFGPS01. The sequence continues at coordinate 29,184 of CAZFOQ010000002.1, forward strand.
GCGAGCCATTGCCCGGAGTCTGACATAAAGTAATGGTTCTCGGCTACGGTAATACTTTTGCCGCTCTCAAGCAAAATGTCGTAACAGTCAAATATCCCGTTATGCTCCTGGACCTGTTCAATTTTATTTAGACCACTGATGCCACTGATAACCTGGGCCGAAGCGACAATTGAGATTGGAATAAGTTTCCCATCGACCCAGACCGGAATTTCACCGGTGAAACAGGCCCTGCCTTTGGGCGGAGAACCAATAGTAAACGACCAGACCTCTCCTTTTATGATTTTACCTTCGCTGCCAACTTCATCTATACGCCAGTAATATGTCCCGTCGCTTAATTCGGCACCACCAGAAGGATTAAAGCTGGTGGTAGCCTGGCGACCCTGATATACAATGGATGATATATCGGCACTCGAAACAACATCCCTGTCAATCCCAAAGTACACATCATGAAAGACGGCGTTTAGACCGGCGGTCCAGCTTAATATAACATCTTCATCGACATTGAAAACGCCATCCGGAGGATAGGGATTATAGGCCTTACTATATAATAGCGGCAGTTGAAGAGGTGAGAGACTGGCCTGCGGCGTACCGCCATAAGCACCCATATTGATTCTGTCGCCATTGGGGAAACGTTCAAGACCGACCGGGATGGTCGGATCACCCGCATCGATACACGGGCTGCTAACTTCATCTATGACCCAGCTTTCAATGGCCGGATCCCATCGGCCGGCCTGAGATTTCAGATGATAATCACCATTATCAGGATCAGCAAACTGCGGATCGATATCGATATTTCCACTGGTTGTGCCTAACCAATCACTCCAGATGCCCAAGCTGTTCTTAATGTTGCTGTATGAAAAGGATGCAAGGCCGCTAATCTCATCGGGGGTATCACCCCAGAGGATACAGTTGATTAGCGTAAGTTGACCACCCAGGGTGTTGGATAATCCGCCTCCGGTAGCTCCTGCAGAATTTTCAGTGAATGTACAATTATAAAATATCGAGTTGCTACCTCTGATGTTCTCCAATCCGCCGCCGGTTCGGGCTGAATTCCTGCTGAATATGCAGTTGGTTGAATTCAGTTCACTTTGGGAATCGCTGTAGATTCCTCCACCGCTTACCCGTGAAGAATTAGCTCTAAAATCGCAGTTGAGTAATTCTGCATTGCTGTTATTGTTGTGTATCCCGCCGCCGCTTCCTTCTGTCAGGTTCTCACTGAATGTACAGTCTGCCAACAACAGAATACTTTGCGTGTTGTACATTCCACCACCACCGCTATCGCCTCCTGCATTGTCTATGAAAGCACAATTAGTCAATGTTGCAGAACTATCATTATTATACATTCCGCCGCCGCTTCGTGCTGCGGAGTTACCGGTGAATATACAGTTAAGCAGTGTCAGGTTGCTGTTATGATTAAACATTCCGCCACCGGAGATTGGTGCGGAATTACCCTTGAAGGTGCAATTGATTAGTATTGGATTGCTGTTTTCATTAACCATGCCGCCGCCGTTATTAGGTTCCCAACCGTCAGCAGTCCCCCCGGTGATAGTGAAACCGTCCAGCACTGCTGTGGCATTGATTCCTTTTGCTGTTACAACATGGTAGCTGTTTTCTTCTTTATTAGTCTGCCTTGGAGAGTCATTGCTATTTAGATCACCGCTGAGAATGCTTGTGTATCGATCTATATCGCGCATTTCGGGATCCCGTGTGCCGAGACCTGCATAGCCGCCCTTGATAGTTACGTTGTTGAGCAGTTGGAACGAAGCCTCACGATCGCCCGGCATAATGCCGATTCCCTGATCAGGTGTGTAAGTGCCCTGAGCGACACGTATTTCCACCGGCTCGTCATAAAAATAGGCAAGCAGTAAAGCATCCTGCAGGGAGTTGATGGCATCGTTCCAGCTTGAGCCGACATTTGCACCGGCGGCATCATCGTCCACATAGATGACTTTGCCGTATGCAAACGGGCAGAGCAGCACCATAATTAACATGAAAGGGATTGTCCTGAACATTATTGAATTTCTCGCCGCCATGATCTTTCGACCTCCTGTCCCCCCGATTTTTAGAAAATCATCGGACTATTACGAAACAAATAGACAAGATGTTCCCGCAATCGCTGCTGGTATGTAATATACCAGATGAAAATAGTTCATGTCAAGTGCAAAAATATAAACAAAATGACAGATATGGTATTAATAGGTGATCACGAAGATAAAGATGCATCTGTCTGGAGGCAGGAGAAAATTAGCCGACCTTAGTAGCTAAAACCCAATGCCGCCATCTGGTTTTGTAACAAAGCTAATGTTCTTTCAAGGCGCGCAAAGCGGGCAATCAATCTCTCTTCTCTTTTTGTCAGGCGATACTCTTCAAGCTCAATTCTTTCCTGCAAATCCTCTATCTGGTCGCTTATATATTCCTGGTCGATTATTATTGAGCCGGTCGTTGCCTTTAGCATTCTTTCCAATGAATCTTCCATCGCACCTGCAAAGCCCTGCTTTACCCTGACAGTGGCTGTAAAAGTGCCATCCTGGCTCAAGTCAACGCTGAGCTGAAGCGCATTTTCAGGGTACACAGGATCGCCATTGTCGCTGAACGAACTGTCGCCGGTGACAATATTGCCGCTATATGTGGCATCTCGGTATGTGGATTCGCTCGAGAGCTTAATTCCGGCACTGGTGATTGCTCCACCGCTTACTACTACTTCGACATCGTAAGCTCCTGCCGTTGTATAGTTGCTGCTTGCGCCATAAAATTTGATAGTATTACTGTTGCTGCTGCCGGTCTTGTCCGCTCCAATGATAGCCAGAACACCCATATAATTTTCGGCTATCGCTTCATCAAATACATTCGAATCCAGACTCAATACTCCATCCCTGTCAAGTTCGAGACCTATCTGGCCGGGAATAAGAAATGTGTTCACATCCTCTATAAATCCGCTCGTCTGTTCGATGAGCGGCGTTCGGAGCTGGGATCTTATTGTTGAAACAGTATAATCCGCCATTAAGGAACCGGCAGTTTTCAGGCTTTCACTGTAACCGGTTTTTTCCTGAATATAGACTACCGCAAGATTATAAGCCTCCACCATAGCATTAAGTTTGTCTTTCACCGTTTCTATATCTCTGGTCAGAGTTATTTCCTCGCCATTTGCATCAGTCGTATCATGCAGATGCAGTGTGACGCCGTGAATGACATCGTCGATTGTATTAGAGCTTCTTTTGATCCACTCATAGTTGTCGCCTTTTGTTTGTTCAGAAATCACGTAATTCGAAGGATCACTGGGATTAAGGTTCTCGGAATTAATCGAAATCATGGGCACATCACCGGCAGTATCGCGGAACGTAAATATCGCAGGACCACTTCGATCTAACCTTTCACCACTCACTGTTATATCACCGGGATTTACGTTTGATAACGCTTCAAGTGCATCCTCAATCTCCCAAGCACGGGCATCGTCGTCAATTGAACTTGTCGTTTGTCCGTTATAAGTTAAGGTGTAGGTCCCGCCACTTGGTAGCGTGATGGCTTCCAGCGTTTGCACCTCGGCCACTCCTGCTTGTGGAAATGGGTAGCCGTCAACTTTTATCTCACTGTCCTGAGCTGCCTGGGTCTCAACAAAGTCCGAGGCTGTGAAATTTGCAAGGTCCGCAATTGTTGAGCCGCCTTCTGTCAAAACGGCCATCGTTGGCAATGTTAGTGTGGCCGCGGAACCATTTGGCCTGTAACTAAGGGTAACCGAAAGGTCACTTGTGCCGTAGGTATCATCCGTCAAAACAATCTTGCCATTTTCGAGGACTGCTTTGGCGATCCCATCGAAAGCGTCGTTAATCTCCCCAATGAGATGTTCGAGTTTGGTGTTACTTGTAATGCTAAGATCCACCTGGGTTATGGCGTTGCCGTTATGGTCGGTTCCGGTTATTTCGATAACTTCACCACCTTCAAGCGGGTCTTCCCCAAACTGGTCGAGATCTTCAATCTTTGTGTTCAGAGCGGCATTATCGCTGCCAACCGTAAATTCACTGTTTGCTTCCCAGACTTCTGTACTGCTTGCATTAATTGAGATTCGATAATCCGTACCGGCGTCATTACCATTGAGCACCAAATGATAGGCATCGTTGTAGTACAATAAGCTTGCTGTGACACCCGGATTATTCGCATCATTATTGATCAAGCCGGCCAATTCCTCAAGTGTAGTGGTCGCTGTAGTTGTTATTGTTGTTTCCTTATCGTTGTATGAGTAGATAAAAGTGCCGTCTCCTACGTAATCCTCGGCATATTCCAGGCCGGTTGTGTGAACCCAGCGTTCGGCGTTAGCCAATTGGTTGATTACAAGCGTATGATTGCCTTCATAAGCATTGTAGGACGCTTCTGCAGTCAATATATCGGTGTCGCTGGAAGCGGTCGAAAATGCTCGAAGCTCATTAGCATCGGAAAGAGCCCGAATAGAAGTTTGTAGATTGCTCAACTTTGCTTCCAAAGTGCTCAGATCACTTTTCCTCTCATCCCACATCTCCTTGCGTTCTTCATACACATTGAGCGAACGCCGCTCGATAGCCATCATTTGAGCGATAAGCTCAGATGTATCAATACCTGTTAGAAGCCCTGGAAAACGTATAGTCGACATCTTTGTTTACCTTTATTTAATAAATACAAACCAACACACATCACCCTCGCTATATATTATCGTTCAAAAACACCTTCTTCTTAAGGATTTATCATAGGCGAAAAACATTTCAAAGTTCTTTGAACCGGATACCATAATTTTATCTCATTGGCTAATATACTGTTTGTTGTATCATTTCGTCATATCTTTGTTTGCCGGATTCACATTTTTGCAATAACTCCCGAATTTGCCGGTTATCCGGTTCGCTTTTCAGACAACCATTTAATTCGGTGCAGGCAAATTCATTAGCTATTTCATTATAGACCGGCGGCGAGCTTACCTTAACATGCACCTGGCCAATTGCGAGGTAAGTTGCAGCAATCAGATATTTAGCACGCAATTGCCTTCTTTGAGGAGATATCTTTTCCCACGCAACATCCGGAAACAGTTCATTGTACGTGAATGTTTCTGCAAATCGCCTGAGGACTTCAAAGAGACATTTAGCCTTTTGTGTTGCGAAGTCCCCTGAAAGACAGTCGAATCCCATGTGCCGCAAGTACGGAGCACTTCTGAGGTGATGTATTTTCAGGCCATGTTTTACGAACCGCCGTATCATGTCGTAGCCTTCACCAAAAGACAGGCTTTCGTCATAAAAACCGATTTTGTCGAAAACGCTTTTTCTGATACAAGTTCTGAACGGCACTATGGGAAAGCCACTGCGAAACAGGTCCCTTATGAGCGATTTTTCATCTGTGTACTCTGGACTTTCGATTACACGAATCGGCTTGCCGTCCCGGTCAATAAGACAATCATCGCAATAAACAAGGTCGGTCTCGGGATGTTTTTCAAACTCATGAAGGTGACTGGAAATTAAGTCAGGCATCATCATATCGTCAGCATCAAGAATGACTATAAAAGAACCCTCGGATTTTTTAACTGCTAAGTTTCGGGCACTCGCGGCACCCTCTTTTTCTTTGTAGAAATATTTTATCCTGTTATCTTTAAATCCGGTTATTACATCTTTTGTATTGTCAGTGGAGCCGTCATCGACAATAATCAATTCAAAATTTCTATAGTTTTGACTCAGAACACTTTCAATAGCCTTTGCAATATGCCTTGAGGCATTATAGGGCGGCATAATAACGGAAACTAAAGGGCCCGGCCGGTCATGAGAGGAATTTTGATGGTTATGCTGAGATTTTATAAGAGATAAATATCGCTCGATACTATCGGCTTTCTTCGACTCGCCGGCAGTAAATAGTTTTTGTGCATATTGAGCAGCTTCCTTCTGAAAATCATGAGGCGTGAAACAAAATTTATTCACCATATTATCTGAAAATATTTTTAACGCCGCTCTAACTTCTTCAGGCAATAGGGAATTTTTTAGATTATCTATTGTGCCAGTCAAATGCGGCATTAAGGCTTGTTTCAAATCATCAGGACAATGTTGTGAAAGCCACTCACCCAAGCGCTCAAGCAAGGCTGTATTGAAATAACATTTGTACATCATGGCATTTAAATTGAAAATAACCGCCAGTGTTTCCTTAATAGCTTTTGCGGCTCCCTGGGCGGTAGTCAGGTCAATTACGGGAAAACATTCGCCGAATTCATGTGAATTCAGGAACTCTATACATGCCTGGGATGAATCATAACAACCGGCTCCCGGAAAGCTTCTCATACCTTGCTTTCTGTGCCAGCGGGTAACACATGTTTTCTGGTCAATGAAAAGTGCCCTGTAACGAGCGTTTATCCTGAGCCACATATCAAAATCCTGGCCGTACCTGTATTTTTCATTGAAGCAACCGACCTGGTCGAATACTTCCCGATGTATAGCAACACTAATTCCATTAGTATAGTTCCTCTCAAAATAGTGCAGAACCTGCAACTCTACCGGCGGGATAAATTCCCCTGGATCCGATTTTAATGCACATTTAACACTTCTTTCTTCATCGAAGAGGAAATAGTTTGTATGGAAAAAGCGTATATCCGGATTCTCTTTTATAGCCTGTAAATGCACCTCCAATTTTTCAGGTTCAAACATGTCATCGGAAGATAACCAGCAAATCCACTCACCACGGGCAGTTTTAATTCCCTCATTCAAAGCAGAAGCAACGCCACCATTTGTTTTGTGAATGATGCGAATCCGCGCATCTTTTTTTGCATAACCATTCATCACTTCTACAGTCTGGTCGGTCGAACCATCATTTACTACAATAGCTTCCCAATTATCATAAGTCTGACTTAAGATACTATCCAGGGCTACAGGCAGAAATTCCGCCTGGTTATAAGTTGGGACAATGACAGAAAATAACGGTTGACTATTCACAAATACCTGTTCGTTTATTTCTGAAGCTTGTGCAAGAAATTTCCCTGCGATAGAGACCTGTCCGGATCCAGGTATTGATCCCTTGATATTAGACATTTCAGCTCTTTTTACATTATGCAGGCTATCTTTTATTAAGAACTTCTTAGGAGTGGATAGGCGGGGCGTGTATTCTTTGCCTGACACCAGGCGTTCGGTTTCCAACTTTTGTAATTTATCACGGTCAAAAACCAAATTGTTATCTTTATAATCGTGTTTTTCAAGAAGATAAACTACAGCGTTATAACCGCAAATGGGAGTTTGATATAACACGTTGAAGTACTTCTTCAATTTTTCTTCCCATTCTTCAAAGGAAAAGATGCTGACATGTAGCGGCAACCCATCCCAGACACTCTGATGATTAGCAATGGAAAAAATGAGGTACTTTTTACCACAGAAAGCCAATGAGCTCAAAGTTAAATCAATGTCGTCCGGAGGGATGTGTTCCAATACGTCAAGGCATACGACCACATCGAACAGTTCTTCAGAAAAGTGGCTTGGAATATCCTGAATACATATTTTTTTTATCCTATTATCATCCTTGTGAAATTTCTCGATGGCCACTTTGCTTGGTTCTATTCCATACACATCATATCCATTTTTAACGAGGCTATAAAATCCTCCTTTGCCCACACCTGCATCTAAAATTGTTTTGACTCCGTGAATAGACATAAGGTAATTTAAGGTGACAACAAACCGGGGATAATCTGCATTGACTTGTCCATATTCAGGATGATTCAGATATACATGGTCGTACTTACTTATCTCTTTTTGACTTAAGTTGGTCATTTTATTGTCTTTCTCAGTCTATCATTTAATTAAAACCATTCAGTATGGTTTAATTGGTCGATATATCTAAGACCCTGGAAACTTTTTCTATATTTTCAATAATCACCGGGTCAAGGGGCTGCAATTCAAGTGCATTTTTAAAGTGCCTGCGCGCATCTTCATACTTACCCTGATAATAAGAAACCAGCCCAAGATTATTATGAGCAACGGTAAAGCCGGGATCAGACTCAACAGAGCATAAAAATGCTGCTCCGGCACTTTCCATATCCCCCATATTTAACAAATCTACTCCTTTGATATTGTGTTTTTGGGCGGATAGATATTTGAAATCTTCTATTTCATTACAGGCTGCAGCAAAGGGGATAACTTGATCGTTCAAAATCTTATCTGCAAAATAGCAATAAGTATTCTCAAACTCTTTATAATTATCTTCTGTTAGTAAGTTATTGTATTTCTGAGAAATCGCATCTCCGGCATACCAATGTATACCAATACAGTTCTCTGGAATATCAGTATGTTTGACACAAAAAACTTCTTCCATCCTGTCGAATGTCCACGGATAGAGAAGCGCCATTTCATTATTATATGCCTTGATATGCGGATAATATCGTTCCATCATTTTCCAGAAATCTATCTGATACGGTCCAATCTCCTCAGGAGTATCAGATATTTTTTTTAACCACGCATAAATATTTTCCACACCAACCGTTTGATATTTTTTCACATTGAAGTTATCAAAGGCATTTCGGAATATATCCCCATAAAACCTGTTATTTCCGGAAGAGCCGAGAAAACCAATAGAAAAATAATTATTCCTGTAGCATATTATCAGATCATAATTTTTAACCTTCTGATAATACTCCTCCATCGGCCTGATGTATAATACATCCAGGTCAGAATAAAATCCGCCTTCTTCTGATAGCTTCTGCCATTTGAAGAAATTACTTTTATGAGAAGAGCAGAGTATACTCGACCAATCCGTTCCGTCTTTATCGTACAGATCCCATTGTTTTATGGTTATATTTAGTTTCTCTATTTCCTCAAAGTAGTCCTTTCCACCAAAATTAAAAAAATCCTGAGTTGGCGAATCATTCCACGGCTTGTACTCAATCTCATTAGGTTTGCATAAGTGTAACTCTATTTGCCAATCGGGATTTAACTTTCTAAACGAGTATAATGTCATATATCTCAACCACGACATACTTTCGTTTGCCCAAAAGAAGCACATTTTCCTGGGTATCACTTTTGGGCTCGTCCTATATCTTTTCAATTCTTCTCTTATCCTGGGGACATCATCCAGTATCTTGGCCAGATTCTTTTTTGTTGTCGTGTTATCATGTTTTCTTTTTTTATATAATGTTTGAGGTACACATCTGAATTCCATGTCGTGAACGGTCGCTTTGATCATCCAATAAAAATCCTCGCTATAATTTAAATGCTCCGGAAAAGGACCCGTAATATCGAAGGTTTTCATAGGTATCCAAATCCCGGTAAAGCCAATCGGGGAATCATGCCAGACTACCTTTTTGAACTCTTCCGGTGAATATCTTTTAGGTGACACTTGATTTACATATTTCCCGTGCTCATCTATAATAATCCAGTCCGAATAAAGTATGGCACCTGGATATTTTTTGGCCTCTTCGTTTTTTACCTCGAGTAGATTGGGTAACCATATGTCATCGCTCGGGCACCATGTCCATACATTGCCTCTGGTATTTCTTATGCTTTTATTAATAACAACTCCAACGTTGTGAGATTTGGGAATCTGAAAAGGTCTTATACGTTCATCTTTTTTAGCATAACTTTGTATAACATCCCATGTATTGTCGGTAGAGCCATCGTCATATATCAAATATTCGAAATCAGAATATGCCTGATTTAAAACACTTTCGATTGCCTCAGGCAGATGCTTACCCTGGTTATAACATGAAGTAAATACAGTAATCATAGTCTCTCGCCTTCGATGCTGTAATTGGATAAACTAACATCAACATTAATAGCCCTTGCTGTGTAGTCTGGACTAACTGTGACGTATCACAAATACAAATATCCCATAAGAATTCTTACTACCAACTCACTAACGTCTTCCCTAAGATATTCCCGGGGAGCGTTCCAGTCCTTTTCCAGTGTCAGAACTGTCCCTACACACCGTATTATGTTCTCAGTTTCAGTGCCGCTAAGTATATTGCTGCCGCATTCAATTGTCTCCGGACGTTCAGTTACATCGCGAATCGTAACTGTCGGAACTTTGAAAATGGCACATTCTTCCTGAACAGTCCCGCTATCACTGATGACGCAGAGTGCGTTTCTCTCAAGAGCAATAAACTCGAAAAATCCAAATGGAGACATAAAGCGAATTTCTTTGTTGTCCGGCAGAATGCCGAACTCTGCCATCCTTTTTTTTGTACGCGGATGAGTACTTACAATGACAGGAACATCATATTCGGCCTGTAGTCTGTTCAATGCTTTGGCTACGCCGTTTAGCCGTCCTTCTATATCTACATTCTCCTCGCGGTGCATTGTCACAAGAAAATATTTTTGTGCTTTAAGATTTAATTCTTCAAGAATCGAGCACCGTTGGATATGTTTATCATAATGCCGGATAACCTCGTATATCGGATTTCCAGTGACATATATTCTCTCACCTTCAATTCCCTCTCGCAGCAGATTAGCCCTGCTTCGCTCGGTATAAGGCAAAAGCACATCGCTCGAATGGTCGATAATCCGGCGATTAACTTCTTCCGGAACACGGTCGTCATAACAACGATTTCCCGCTTCCATGTGATAGACCGGGATCGCCATCCGCTTTGCCATAATTGCCGCCATACTGCTGTTTGTGTCACCTAAGACAAGAAATTTATCCGGGTTTTCCCGGCGAAGAACTTTTTCTATTCCCGCCAATATAATGCTGACTTGTTCGCCGAATGTCCCCCTGGCATTAAGAAAACAATCCGGCTTTCTGACTCCAAGCTGCTGAAAAAAAATATCGTTAAGATTAAAATCGTAGTTCTGACAGGTATGCACCACGATTTGCTCGCAGAGCTTATCGAGCTTAGCAATAATCCGACTCAATCGAATTATCTCAGGCCGAGTGCCTAAAATGGTGAGTATCTTCATTCTCCAAGCTCCTCGAACCGATAATCAAAAGTAGCAAGCTCCTCCACCATCTCGCAAATAGTTGGTGGGCGATCATTGTACCCGGCATTTTCCCAAAGTTTTTCATTTAGATTTTGATTTTCTGTAGCCAGCCTCCTATCGATAATACTCTGTGCATCTATCGCTGAGATCTTAATATCAGGACGTTGATAACATCTTGCAAAACAGTACAACAGGTCATGCTTTGTAATATCTCCACCGGGAACTATATGCTGGATATGAGGCAAAGGGATATTATCTTTAATAATACCGTGACAGATTTTAGCAAAATGCAGCGTTGTCACGCCGTTCCAGGAATGATTTTTGTAGCCGGAAACTTTCGCATTAGCCGGTTGCCGCCGAAACCATTCGAGTAACGAGACGTAACTTTTCGGTTCAGGACCAATAATCGAACAGCGAAGGTGACTAAAATTTGGAAGCCGGACCTCACCCAGGCTTTTTGTCTTGCCATATACATCAAGGGCATCGTGCTTATTGCTTTCGAGATAGCATCCTCTTAAACCTGAATACACACAATCAGTTGCAATTTGCAATATACGGGATTTCTCAAAACATCGAGCCAACCAATGCGGATAGCAGGAATTTCCCACTATTGCACGTTCTGCTTCCATTGGTTGATCGTCATGTATGTAAGGCTTGATGATGCCAATGGCGTTTATAATCCAATCAGGTTCGGCAAATTCCCGAAATTGCCGTACAGTCTGATTTTCGTCTTTAATTTCGAAAATCTGCCATTCGACATTACCTATACGGTTACGAGTCTTTTCAATAAGCTTCTGTGAGCGGACGGTGCCGGTTACAGACAGACTTTTATCACGAGAAAGAACATCTGTCACCATAGAGCCAAGCATACCGCTTGCACCAAGAACAAGCACTGTCGTTTTGTTCACAAGAACTTTCCCTTGTATATTTTATCTCTCAACAACATTCCAGATGTCCCAATAACGGGCATCATAGCGAATATCGTCTTTGGCACTTTCTTCAAGTGTCGCATTTGAGAAGAACATCAATATCAGGTCGGAGGTGAGCGACATAAAGCCGTTGGCATATCCCGGAGGGATATAAAGCACCTGCGGTTTCTTTGAAGAAATCACATACCGCCCTACCTGCAAATTGATGGAAGGTTTTTCCCAGTTGTCAATTTTTACCGCACCGACAAGAGCGGCACCGGCCACTGGAATTACATATTTTGCTTCGCGCTTATGGGCGTGCCAGGCTCGTACAAATCCGGCTTTGTGATTTGATACAATATAAAAACGCTTAACAGACTCAAATTGAAATCCATTGACAAAAGCTATTTCGCCCCGGTCATCCACAGCTAATCCGCCGTCAAGAATGTAAGGTCCATCTTTCATCTGACGTGCTCCAACATTTCCCTTTTTAAAAGAGTCACCTTAAATCGCTGCAGCTCCGGCACGCACTTTGTTAAAAAAGCCTGGTTGGTATACCGTGGATTCATAACATCTTTTAAACGTCTTGTTTCGATCAGCTCTTTGATCTCGATGATACCGTCATCGATAGAATATCGCGGCCTCCATCCCAATTCTGTACGTATCTTGTCGCTGCTGACGCGGTAATTTCTCACATCTCCAAATTCCATATCGGTCTTGCTCACAACGGTATCCGGAAAATGGTTTCGCACCTGATATGCCAAATCCACAATGCGAACGTTTTGACGGTGTAAGTTGTATATGCCCGTGTATTCAGTATCGATATAGTCAACTATTGCCCCTGCCACATCCCGAACATGCAGAAGAGGCCGAAATTGTTCTCCTCCAAATACCGTCAATTCCCCATCCAGTGCAGCTCGAACAGTCATCACATTTACAACCAAATCAAGACGCAAACGTGCAAATAAATCACTGACGCCGAATAAGGTGCCAAGCCGAAATATCAGTGCATTTTTATCATTCAAATATTGTTCAGCATTTAATTTTGTTCCGGCATAAACTGAAAGAGGTCCGGTTGGAGATCCTTCAGAAAGTATGCCATTCTGCGCCCCATATACAGAGCACGTTGAAGTGAAAATTATCCGCCCATCATAATTTTCACAAAGCCATCTTACCGAATTTTGGTTTATTTCCATGCTTAGATTCGGATTAATGGCACACGCTCCATCACCGACCAATGCCGCCAGCCAAATAACTGCATCGGCCCAGTCTAACTGTTCGCCGAGTCGGTCACTATTGCGGATATCTCCATAAACAAACTCAACCGGTTTACGATATGACTCTTCATAGATTAAGGAATCATAGACCCTTGTTCTGTGATTTGTTTCCCGTAATATATCCGTAATTGCTCCGCCGATGTAACCGGCTCCACCTACGACTAAGATGTTCATTTACCTAATCACTCCAAAATAATTAATATGATTCCAACTGATAGTTAGACTCAGAGTGAAAATATTTTTCTTATATATTTATTTCAGTCAAATATTATTGCGATATGTCACTATTGTTTTTTTGCCTTTGCGTATATGATTCAACTCTTTAGCAGTTTCGGCTTTTTGAGCTGTGATAGCCAGATGAAGATTATCGTATAGTTTTTTTATTCGCTCCCTTCGATTTATGAATTGAGCTAATTCAAGAATTCCTGCCTGTTTGATTTTTCCTACAAGAACATCTGCCTGCATGGACATATTTTCAATCCTTCTTCCCGCCGGATCACCTTGATGAATCTGCTCTATTTGTTTTTCCAACAGATTCTCCAGTTCATCTAACAGATGCATCTGTTCTACCGGAATAAAATCTATACTTTCGGTGCTCATACTGTTTGAACTCTTGCTTGTTTTGCCTGAGTCATCCTGTGTTCTACTTCTTCAAGCAGATAGGCTGCATCTCTGTGATCGCAGTCGAGTGTTAAGATATCCAGAAGTATATTTTTAGAATCCTCCAACTTGCCATCTTTCATATATAAAGCTGCCAAGGGGTACATCACGGATACGTCGCCCGGATGCATATTCAAATACAATTCCAAATAGTGCGTGACTTTTGCAAACGAACCCATCTGGCAGGATGTTTGAAACAAACCCAAAATACCTATGAGGTTGTCAGTATCCAATTCCAGGCATTTTAGAAACATCTCAAAGGCCCTTTTGTAATCGCCTCTTTGTTGTGCGACTAAACCCAAACCGGCATAGGCCTTAGCCGACCTGTTGTCCAGTCGACAAGCAACCTTGAAGGCTGTCTCAGCATCATCAATGAGATTCTTTTGCAGGGCCACTACACCAAGACCAACATAAGGCCCCGCTTCGTCAGGACATAAAACAGCCGCTTTTTCATAAAATTGCTGTGCCTGTACCAAGTCACCGACAGAAGTGTGGCAGTCTCCCAGTTCCTGTAATACTTCATAATGCTGTGTTGAATCATGCTTTTGATCCGTATTATTCTGTGTCATGTCCATATCAATTCATGTCCTTCGAGTGTATATGCTGCTGTTGTGAGTAATTCAATCGCCGAATTAAACTCCTTGTTTTCACGCTTGAGTTTCGCTTCCAATAAAAGAGTATCCACCGTTGGCCGCTGCTGATTAATCTCGTGGCATATTCTATCCGCTGTGCTGTGGTCTCCGGCTTCGAAAAAGGCCTTTGCCGCTAATTTTTTCATCCACAATATGTTTTGATGTTGGTCGGCAATATATTCATACATTTCTGCCGCCTGCAACCAGTCTCCCTCACTCTCAATCGATAGGGCCTGATGATATAAATTATCGAACTGGAAAGGCAGCTCTTCATTACTCGGATGTCTAAGAGTAATGCCAGAGGCCTTTAAGGATTCCAAAACAGATAAATCGGGAAAGCTTTTCCGGGCAAATTGTAAATCTTCTCTTCTAACTACTGCTGCCCGGAGCTTATCTTTTGCTTGTTCCAATAAAAATCCCTGCCGGTCATTGGTACAATTTATCAGAGCGTAGAGCGGACTCTCTATCCACATATCCTTTATGGGTAAGCCACTTGGTACTATTGCTATATATTCGCCCTCGCATCTTTCGAGAGCTCTGTCCAATTGCAGTTTAATAGAAGAAATGTTAGTGACAGGCACAAAAACCAAATTAGGCATGTCGGTATTTAGCCTGTTGAAATCAGATTCTGATATTGGAAGATAAAGCTTATAGGGATAGAAGGTATGCTGCCAGATGGAACCGATTGTTTTTCCTGCACGTTTGTCTAATCTGTCCGTAACAAAAATGATAGACAAATCCCCAATCTTTGGCCAGGGTTTGGCCGGTCTTGAGGTCCTTATCGTCAAAACGTTTTTCAGGTATTCGTTCTTATCCTTGCGTCGCTGAACAGATATTCTGTCACATTCACCCATCGGATGGGAATATTCCCCGGTTACTTTATGAACATGGTAAAAATCGGAAAAGAAGACCGATCGACGTGTCAAATCCCAATCAATTAAAACATTGAGCCGCTCATTATAAGGACCTGTTTTTTCAATCAGGTCCCGGCGATGCATCAGACTGACGTGAAGAACATGGTTGAAATTCAGCATCAAAAAGCGATCAAAGCCACGACTAACCTCCACAACTTTACTGAGAACCTGTCGGCTGCCATCCGGAAAGACTTTGCAATATACCTTGTACAAATCACTATATGCGACCTGACAGTGAGTCTCATTTTCCAAAGCGTCAACTAAAGTTTCGATGTGAAACGGATAGTAGAGATCATCATCGTCAAGGTAAGCAATATATTTACCTTCGGCTCGATTCAATGCTTCGTTCAGCGAATAAGCTTTGCCGCGATTTTCTTTTCTGTCGATATATTTAAGCCTGGCATCGTTAAACGAATCGATTATGCCACTTACATCTTCTCCGCCATCATTGATTACGATAATCTGAAGGTTTCCGTAACTCTGGGATAGAACGCTGGCAAGGGCTTCATATAGATATTGGGGCCGGTTAAAAGTTGGAATAAGAACACTAACGACCGGCCCACTTTTTTTCTCGTAATTTTCTAACATTACAGGAGTATTTGATAATCCTTAATCTGCGGTTAATTCTACCTTTTCAGGTTCCCGGTTCTGTGAGTTGTTGCCTGGCATGGTCGACTTATGTTCCGAATCTATCTTATTTTCGAGTTGAATCAGAATATTATTGACGTTGGTCAATTGTTTCATAAGTGGATAGTTTTCTTCGACAAACCTGCGATACTTTTGAGGTTCGTATGATGCCGAGAGAACATGCTCACAGAATTCTTCTGAGATGTTAAACAGAAAATCAGACGGGAAGATTTTATCCGCGCCAGGAAAGTTATGGATAACTGGTTTCAAGCCGCAGGCCATTGCTTCAAGCAGTCCCATTCCCTGACTTTCTATGGTACTTGTCGAGACGATATAATGCTTGTCCTCAAGCCATGAGCAGACATCTTTCTGCCAGTTATCGAAGAACACCACATCCCGTAAATTAAGAGCATCAACCATATGTTTCATATATTGCTCAAGAGCCATGTCCTGAAATTGACCGGCGAAAAACAAACGATACTCGGGATCAAAATAGTGCAGTTTCTGCATACACTGCAAAACCATTGCAGGATTCTTGACTGCTCGGATATTACCCACAACGGCAATATTTTTGCCCTGTTGTCGTTCAGTAAATGTAAATTTCTGCAGATCGACTCCATTTGGAATCGTGACAATTGAGGTTTGATGTTCGATATCCGGGACATGTCGAACAAGGACATCCCTGACAAAACTATTGCCCACTGTTATCAGTGTATCAATATTCTGCCAGTTGATTTGCTGTGTCCATGGACCATAGGCTTCATAGCGATGCAGTCTAACAATATTTTCACAGACCTTTGTCTGCCGGGAACCTATCACGGCCAGATCAGTACACCACTCAAACCAGGAGATATCGCTCCATTGCATGAGTTCATACAATTGTTCTTCTGTTTTTCCTTCAAAAAGACGTACCTCAAAGCGCTCTTGTACAAATTCATAGATATCTTTCAAAAAGGTCATCCCATCGCCACCACAAAAGAACGCCACCTTCGGTCTTTTCGAACGAATCACCTGAACCATTGGTGAGAGAATATTCTGTTCGGGGCATATTTCCAAGGAGCGAATAAGCATTTCAATGGCACCAGCTTTGTTCCCCTGATTTAAAAATACATTGGCGGTTCTGTTTAATAAATCCACATTAAGTATATCCATCTTCTCCATATCATCAAAAAGCTGTACAGCTTCACATACCCTGCCAGTGGAAAGATATGCCTCCACTAAATTCCAAATTATTTCAGCGGAGTTGCTCTGCAGGCTTCGAGCTTTTATAAAATGTGTAATAGCCTCGTCAGAGCGGCCAAGGCAATGGAGAATTGCTCCCGTATCATTCAGCACCTGTGCATTTTCGCCGGTGCTGTGAAGATGCTCCTGCATACAGGCAAGTGCCTCCTGATAATCGCCGGCCTGGGCGAATTCCAAACCTCTCTCATAACCATTCATGTTTTCGAACGCACCATCTCGCTTTTGCCCACCCTGCGGATTCATATTTGTTTCGAGAGTCATCTGTATTACTCCTTTAATGGCTTGCTGGGCAGATTTTCATTATAGGAACAACCTTATTTTTCAATATGTATGTGCAAATTCCGTGCCGTTTGTCCGTGCCAATGTATAATCGTGATTCAGTCATGTTTTCCGTCTGAAAGTGTATAAATATCAAACATTTATGTTGTATAATAACCATTTATTTATTGCCAGCCTTTGCTCTTAACAGCTACCCGATAAAATCCAGCAGCGACATAGACATCAGTTTTCCAGCTACCGATAACGACATTTGATATAAAACCTCACAACGAGAGAGCTCTATTGCTATCTGGGCTATATCAGCCTCCTGCAGGCGAGTCGTTTCATCCTCTGCATCGTATTTAAGGTTGTTTAGACTTTCCTTAAGGTTGTCAAGAAAACCGATTTTTGAACCAACAGAAACTTCAGCCTGAATGAGAAGCTCATATATCTCCTCAAGAGAGCTTAAAGAGACATCCTGCAACTCTTGCAACTGAGCTCCAGATAGACTTTGGTCATTTCTCAATATGTCCCGTATACTAATAAGTGTGTTGAATAAGTCATAAGTACCGGGTATACTAACCAGGTCTGTTCCAGCACCGGTAATTTCCGTAGTGTCAATGTATAGAACTTCTCCAGTTGTAGAATTAGTTACTGCAAGGTTAGTGTCTGTACCATCGGTATTGAAAGTGCTCAGACCACCATCGATAGAAAGAATGTAATTACCGGCAGAACCGGTTATTGTCAGCCAGGTATCACCACGAACACTGGATGTTCCCGTACCGGCTTTGGCACCCGTATCGCCCAAAAAAATCGGAACACTACGGTCATCAGACCGAAAAATATCATCTCCTACCTGATAAGCTGATGACTCCAGGCCCGGGGCTACTTCTATATCACGATTCTTATAGCTGCCCTGGTATGTTACATTCGTGATTTCTCCATTGGTACGTTCCACCAGATATGGCTCTGAAGTCGTATTGCCTCCTCCAAATAAGTATTGTCCCATATGTTTAGTGTTTGCCAATGTGACTAATTGCTCTAATATTTCGTCGATTCCTTCGGCAGTCCTTTTTCTGTTATCTTCGTTATAGATGCCGCTGGTGACTTGAGTCAGGCGTACTTTAGTTTCTGAAACAGCAGAAATCATATCCCGGAAAATTGTGCTGGAAAACTCAAGCGTACTCACAAGCTCCGATAGATTGTCTACATAATTTCCTAAAGAACTTTGATGCGAATTGAGTCCGAGAACCTTATATGCGGCGGAAGAATCATCGGAGACTCTATTGATCCTTGAACCGGTTGATACCTGTTCCTGCAAACGAGCCATTGCATCAGTATGCAAATGCAAGGCAAGGCTGACATTATTATAAATATTGTTTAGTGTACCGCCCATTTCTTGTATTTTCCCTGCGCTTTATAGAAAACGTTTCATACATCTCATAACAGTTCCATAATAGTTGACAATGACGTTTGAACTGTGTTCAGATATTTTGCCATAGCTTTGAACATTTGTTCGAAGACCAACATTTGAGCAGCTTCATCGTTGATGTCAACGCCGCTTATCTCGCTCTGTTGATTGGCAAGATTTTGGACTATAGCTTCAATGTTATCCTGGTGTATCTGCCTGACGGAAAGATCCAGTCCGATGTCCGTAACAAGCCGACGATAAAATTCTCCTGGTGTCATAGAATCCAAACCTGTTATGGCCTCGTCCCTCAAACCGACCAAACGCAAGGCATTGGTGTTGTCTGTCATATCTGCACCCAGGGCTGTTGCTATACGTCCCGGCGTATCAGATATATCTGAACAAACTGCTATATCCGAAGCATTTTTGCCGGAAAAAAAAGTGTTGATTCCTACTGCCGCCAGCACTCCCGAGCTATCTGTATCGGCAAAAGCATCAACTTCAAAAGCATTACCATCTGCCAGATCACCAATACCGAGAGTTATTTTGATTCCGTTTCCGGCATCAAGAACATCACCCGCGGCATAACCGGAACCGACATTGAGCGTAGTCACTGTATTGGCGGCACCGTCAGTAACAGTAATTTGCAATGTACCATTTCCCACTGAGCCGGTCCCTGATACTGTAAAAGTGAAAGTCTGGTTTTCCGTGCCTGAATAAATACCAGATACCGATATAGCCGGCGGTGATGTCGCCCCGGTAAAGTCACTATTGGTTGGTAAAGGAAGAACACTGGGCAGGAAATCGAAATTATAGCCTGTATCAGCCTGGATACGAAGTTTCGAATCAGACACCGAAGCAGACAAACCTGTTATCGCTGTAATGGCGGTGGCTAAAGACGACAAGGAATCTGCCGAAGCATCGACCGGTACGGCGGTTCGTGTTACAGCCCCGGAACTGGTATTTATCACCCTTATATAGATATTACCGTCTGTCACGGGTGGATCAAAATCAGACAAATTCTCACTCACCAACGGCCAGCCGGACAGTTCCGAAAATGAACCCTCCGATCCTGCTCCCTGGACGTGGTACTTATTTATCTGCTGGATTATAGCGCCTGCCAGAGTGTTCAGGTCGTTGTGAATATCCGAGATAATAGTGTTCTTTAACGACAATAATCCCCCGAGCCGTCCGCCCTGTATATCTGTGTAATAGTTACATTCGCCGGCCACGGTAATCCCCAGTCCGAGGTATTCTTCAAAACCAACTTCCAGTTCAACTGCAGAAGTACCTGTTAAAACAGGTATGCCGGCAATACTCACATCGACAACACCATATTCTCGTGATTGGGTCTGGACACTAACCAGTTTTGAAAGCTCTGTTATACACTGGTCTCTTTGGTCCCGCAGATTATTGGCCTGGCCACCACCGATTTCCTGTCTTTCAATATTTGCATTGAGCTGAGCTATTGTGCCAACCAGAGCATTAATCCGTTGGATTGTGTCCTCAGCTTCTAATGTAATTTGATTTTCCAAGATTGCCAGAAATTCTTCTAACGATCTAAAACGACTGGCCATCGTCTCTGCGGCTGTCACCGCTTGATTTTGCCAAACAATCTGGGCCGGATGTGCGGAAAGGTCCTGCAATGCGTTAAAAAATCCGTCTATAGCTTCATTCAAACCACTCCCTGCCGAAAGCTCTCCAAATGCGGTTTCGACTGTCCGCAGCATTCCGACTTCCTGTGATATCTGACCCAATGAAGACTGCTGACGGAAAATCTCATTCTCCAAAAGCACGTCAATCATCCTGGTAACTCCGGCAACTTCTACACCCCCTCCCATAATCATTGCATCAACCTGCGATGAATAGGCAGGAAGCAGGTCGAGTCTCTGACGGTGGTAGCTATCAGTCGCTGCATTGGCAATATTATTGCCAATAATCTCAAAAGCACTCTGTGCTGCGTTAAGGCCACTAATTCCTATATCAAAACTATCCACTTACGAACTCCGTTTTATGCCGGATGGTGTCTCTTAAAACTGCAAATTAACAAAAGCCATTTCACTCTGCTGTCTGGTTGTGCCATCGGCGCTGTAGTAAAGTGCCCCCGACTTACCAAGGTCGAAGATACTTTTTAGAAGCAAGCTGTTGAATCTAGCGCATTCGGATAAAAGTACTGCCGTGCTTGAATACTCTTTCTTAAGGTCTTCAATCAACACTCTTAACTTTGCTTTACTCTGGGTGATACGATCTTTTTTAGCTTCAGGGATAGACTTCTCAAGCTTCGATAAAGTCATGTTTTTTACGCTACAGCCAAAATATTTCGCTAACTCTGATCGTACTAACTGTCGGTTCGATTCATGTTTTCTAAAATTATCCGTCTCGGCCTGGATGTTTTCAAGCAATCTACCTAAAGCGGCATCGTCACGCTTGATAACCAAACTTCGCAGCTCATCCAGATTCGACAGGCTCTTTTGAATATGCTCTATGTCTTTTTCCAGACACACCAGCAGTTCATCAATTTTATCTTCTATTTCAATTGCAACCGTTTTCATAAATGCCTATCTATTGAATTTCCCGCCTGATTTACATGGTCGGTACTTGTTAAGGTTTGATATATATCCTTCCAGAGTCCGAAGCCGCCGTTATTCGCAATGTCACGGGCAAGGTATAACCAAAATATCCCCTGAACCTGCATGGAAGTGCCATCTTTTTCAAAGCCCCAGTTACCGATCGTATTTTTCATTTCGTCCAGCAATTTATTTATCAGGAGCGACTCGAAATCCTTTGCGATTTGTTTTTTCTTTTCCTCCGATATTCCATCCAGATTCAATTTTTCGAGCTGCCCGATGGGCACCGGCGGTGAGACTTGTTCGTTCAATATCAACTTGGCGCTATCCATCATACTGTTCCTACATTATCACCAGCCTGGCCTGGAGGGCACCGGCCTGTTTTAGGGCATTAAATATAGCTATCATATCGCTCGGTGTTGCGCCAATCCCGTTGAGGCTCTTGGCTAATTCAGAAACCGTAACGGATCGGGACACAGGAATCAGGTACGCTTGCTGCTCTTCGATCCCGATTGTCGTCTCCGGAATTCTTTCGGTCGTACCGGAATTAGAGAAAGGAGCGATCGGCTGGGAGACACGCTCGGTCTCAGTGATTTTCACAACGAGGCTGCCCTGCGAAATCGCCACGGCAGATATGCCAACGTTCTCACCAACTACAATAGTACCGGTACGCTCGTTGATTACCACTACGGCAGGAACATCAACCTTGACTTCGAGCTTTGTAATATCTGCGATAAAGCCAGCTATCTTTTCACCACTAATTTCGCCGGGAACTTTTACTTTGATGGTGCCGGCATCAGCTACTACAGTACTGTCCGGAAAATCCTGGTTGATAACTTTACTAATTTGCTCCGCAGTTGAAAAATCGCTGTTTCTTAGATTCAGCGTGACAACTCGATCGCCAGCAATATTTTCAACAAATTTCGCAATCTCCTCCTTTTCAACAATAGCACCATTGGGGATTCGGCCCACCGTCTGGTGGTTCTTTGTAACCGATGCCTTATCGCCTGAAGCCGTCCAGCCGCCTATTGAAACACCACCTTCAGCCACTGCATAAACCTGGTCGTCAAGGCCTTTTAGAGGTGTTGGCAGGAGCTTACCGCCCTGGAGGCTTTTGGCTTCTCCCACAGCCGAAACATCAACATCAAATCGTGAACCCTCACGAGCGAAGGGTCCCAACTCTGCTGTTACCATCACCACAGCGATATTACCGCCGGACAAGTCAGAAGGATTGAGAACCAAACCCGAATCTCTCAATATATTCGTTAACATTTGCCGTGACAGCAGTGAAGTATCGCCGCTATTGGCCAGACCAACAACCAGACCAATACCTCTGAGCGGATTGCCGCGAAGTCCCTGAATATCAACAATATCTTTTATGCGCTCGCACTTTCCAGTGTTAGCCATAAAGGTACACACGACAAGTGCACAAATCATCAGTACCATTAAGTGTTTTTGCTTTTTTGCTTGCTTTCTCTTTGCCGGTTTCATAAGCAATTACTTTCAAAGAACTGCTGGCATATGTTGTCATCAAAACGGCCAAATAATATCAAATATCGCTCCAAGCCAACCCGGCCTTGTGTAGGGATCGCTGACACCTCCATTTTTTGTTAAAAGGCGAAAGTCTGCAACCTGCCCACTTTGAACCGTATTATCGAATGCGACATCACTTGGCCTGACTATACCGCTTATTTCTATTGTTTGTACATCACCTGCGATGTTGCGCTGACGATTTCCCATGACAACCAGGTTACTATTTGGAAGGATATCCACCACAACTACAGTGATATTGTCAACAAACTTTCGCTCGTCTTTGTAATCGGCCTTGCTTGTTAATTCATTCCCCGAACTGGCAGCCATACCAAATTCACCGATGTCGGCAAAATTTCCTATTTCTCCATTAAATGCCGTTGACCTGTCGGTTTCTTTTTTAAGGTCTCTTTTTGCCTTGTTATCGACCGTGCTGTTCTCAGAAACTTTAATGGTCAGAATGTCACCGATTTGCCGGGCCACGTCGTCGGCATATAAAGCTTTCATATTCTTGCATCTCTTGGCCCAGATAGAATCCGCCCAAGAGCAATTCGTCAATAAAAGTACAAAAGACGTCAAGAAAATTACTGAGATCATATTCCTGTTCATTGTTTCTCCTTCTATATGACAGGTTCCACGCTTCGATCTTCTTTGACTTGAGCTAAGATGATTCGTTGCGAGTCGACATTTCGGACTTTTATATATTCACCGGCTTTACCATCCTGCATTGCCTTTCCGACAGCAGTAATCAAAAAGCCGGGCTTTTCAATCCGAATGACAACATTTTGATTTCGCTTAACAATAATGGGTGACTCGGCTGAACCAATCATGTAAGGCTGAAGCACAGTTTCAGCCGGTAGTTTACGCCTGGCAATCAGACCATACGGCGGCTCCCAGTTGACTGGCTCAGGATAGTTCGACGGTTTGTTTTCTATCTTGATATTTTCGCTGCTGATAAGCGTTCCTGCCGGGATATCAACCAATGCAACTGCCGTACGGTTGTTATATTGCAGAGTGAAAGTGACTTCGCGAGTTCCAACCTGCTCATCGCCTGAAAATACGGCAATTTTAACCATCGTCCGATTTCTTGCACTGCTTCGGACTAACTGAGGTGAAAATCTTGTATCTTTGCCCGGATCGGGAATAACTAAATCTTTGGGTTTGCGGACCGGGTTCCACTTAGAAACTGAATTGCCGGTAAGATTCTGTTTCAAAAAAGCTCCTGCCAGCTTTATAAAATCATCGCCACTGATAATTTTCTGCTGTCGTCTTACGGTGACTTTTTCAGCTCCTTTCAATGTCACTTGTGAAGCAGGAATTCCATCGCTGGCCAGTCTGCTAAGAACAATGTTCCGTTCGATAACAATTTCCTGGCCCGGCACTGAAAAACGGCCTAAAGTGATTTCATTTGCTTTGGCTTCGAGAGCTTTTGGGCCCCGGATTATGCCGATCCGACCCAGTTTTAAAGTGTTATCCTTGATCGTAACCTCTCTCGGCAGATAAACCTGCAGGCCGGAATCCTTTTTAATGCCATTGGTATGATCATCCGCCAGAGTCCGGCAAAAAAATGCACAAGAGATAAGTGCACAAGAAAGGAGCATCCTTGTGTACATACATTTCTGTGATATTATGCCGATTCTTTGACTCATAATAATCCTTTATCTGACGATACCATTAGCTGTCCGAAGCATATCATCGCCCGCCCTGATTGCACGCGAGTTGATTTCGTATGCTCGCTGGGCGGTTATAAGATTGACCAGCTCGGTCACCATTTGCACATTGGATTTCTCCAGAAACCCCGACTGGATAGTCCCGAAACCATTCTCACCCGGCGTTCCGGTTGTTGGTGTCCCGCTGGCTTCGGTCTCCGCGTATAGATTATCTCCTTCACTCGAAAGACCCGCCGGATTCGGAAATCGTGCCAATTGAATGTTGCCCGCAACTGACTGTGTCCCTGAGGAATCCGTAACATTGACGCCGCCATCTTTTTCAATACTTATAGAAGACGCGTCTATGGGTACACTAATGGTAGGTTCTATGGCGTAACCGTTAGTTGTAACCAGTTGACCGTTGGCGTTGATTTGTAATGCTCCGTCTCGCGTGTACTTGATATCACCATTCGGCATAACAACCTGGAGAAAACCCAAGCCTCCAATCGCAACATCGAAAGGATTACTTGTATTCTGAAGCTCACCGGGACTAAAGACTTTAACATTAGACGCGGCGCGGACTCCACTGCCTATTTCCAGACCACTGGGCGAATTTATGCCGGAGGCTATTTCAGCGCCTTCTTCTTGCATCTCGACATAAACCAAATCCTGAAAGTTAATTTGACTTCGCTTGAAGCCTGTTGTGTTAATGTTGGCAAGGTTGTTAGCGATTATATCCACCATCATCTGCTGGGCCGTCATACCTGTCGCTGCAGTGGAAAATGCTCTTAACATAATGTTATTCTCCTTTTATCTTAGTTCACAGTTGAACTGGAATAATCATTCAAATCAGTGTCTTATCCCATGGCGACACTCATAAGACTACTGGTAGTTTGACTCCCGGCACTAATGAAATCCATATTTGCTTCGTAAAGTCTGGAGACCATGATCAAATCCACCAATTCATGTATAATTTCAACGTTAGAGGCCTCTTGGTAGCCTTGTTTTACGACAATATTTTCAGCCGCAACCGGTTCAATGTCCGGCTCTGTCATCTGGTAGCAATTCCCACCTGTTGGGGCAAGCTTGTTTTCATCATCACCGAAATCAACTAACCTGAACTGTCCAATAGCGGTCCCGCCGGCACTTATACTTCCATCGCTGGATACACAAAGCTGCGAGAGTCCTACATTATTCGGAATCGTGATTGGTCCAGCCTGTCCCGCTACGACCCGGCCCTTAAAATCCACGATTTGACCGTTCTGGTTTGTACTGAATACGCCGTTACGGGTGTAAAGAGCCCCTTCGGGAGTTTCTATAACGAAAAATCCTTTGCCACATAAGGCGAAATCCAACTTCCGAGACGTCTCAACTATGCTGCCCTGGGAGAAATCGAATGATGAATTCAAATCTACAGACCCGGGTGAATATGTCTGTGTCCCCGCCTCCTGAGCTTCGAGAACTTTTGAAAATGCATTACATCTACGCTTATATCCGACCGTACTTGCATTGGCCAGATTATGCGTAATGATTTCAAATTCCTTCGTTAATGCATCAAGACTTGTGCTAACCTGATCTGTAATCTCTGACATTTCAGACTCCTTAGACAACTACCGTCTCGGAAACAACTGCCCTTTTCTTCTTCTTGTTGTCTGCAGCAGCCGGGGCCAGTTGTGTTTCGAACCGGGCTTTGAGAGAAGCTGCATTAGTTGCTCGAACCAACTCGCTGAGATTTGTATCACTCAAGCCTATCAATTCAACCGCTATAGAAAAACCATTTTGAACAGCTTCGGTGTGCCTGACCACACCTATATTTTCCACAATTTTTGAAGGTCCCATTCTTCCATTACCGTTGAAAACCGAATGTAAGGCGGTGGTATCGGCCTGTGAAATTAAATTATGAATCTTTCTTTCACTCAGCTTCAGTATCACTACCACTCTGTCGCCTATATTTACTTCCAAAGGAGCTACTACTCGCAGACCTGGACCTGCTAATTCAGTAACATCAGCCGGTACAAATTTCGGCGGCCCCCAGGTGTTACCGGATGAACTGACTGAATCGACATCCGCTTTGAAGTTATCATTATCTGACAGTGTTTTCGCGAATGGAAATGCCGCAATATAGGCAGGTTCGTTTATGGGAACACGTAAAAACCGCCTGCGATTAACAAACCTCACATTATCGTTGTGATTTAAGATTAGAATATTACTATTGCAGCTAATTACAGATGTATCGAACTCCCAAATTGAAGCTCCATAATAGTAACGAACGCACAATGATTCACCCTGCTTTATTTCAAGCGACTTCGACAATTCGACTATGAGCTCCATATCATCGTTCTCAATAACAACGGACTCAACATTCGCAAAATCACCTGTTTCAAGACTTGTTATATAAAGTTTTCTGCTTATAGGGATTTGCCTGCTGCTCGGTCTATCAGTCGCTAACGTATCTATTGATGCAGAGCTTCGCTTACGAAAACCGAGCTTTTCACGTAGAACAGACAACTCAGCACTTAATTGTCTTCTTTTATCCCTTCCTTTGAGTGCAAGAGCAGCTCTGATTATTTTAGTAGCTCCACGGTCAAAAGCATCAGCCATCGTAAAAATCGACTCTGTTTGCCTGAGTTTTGCCTTGCTTGCAATGTACATCAGAATATGACGTTCACGTGGGCTTAGACCCCTTTCGTCTGCATACTTAAAAAATAACCGACTGGCGGCTTCTCTTTCTTTCCTTGAGTGATAATAGGTCATTACAATGAATAAAACAGTTAAAATAATCAATGCGGCTACACATGTTGTTATAAACCAATCCTCGCCCATGAAGCTGATGTTTAGCCCGCGGGCAGCCTGCCAACGCTGAACCGGGCTCAATGACAGGACAATAGAACATTGTCCTGTATTCATTAAAGATGTTGTTGCCATATTAGAATTCCAAAGTTATTATCTGATCAGGCTGGTCAATTCCCGGAGGATATCATTTGCGACTCTGATACTTCTTGCATTGGCTTGGAAGCCGTTTTGTGCTTGAATCATATTTACGAACTCGGTTGCAACATCGGCATTGGATTTTTCCAATGACCCGCCGTGTATAGAGCCCGCCCCGCCGGTCATAGCTTGTGTGGCTATTGCTTCTCCTGAGTTAGCCGAGGGAATGAAGTACCCGTTACCAATATTTTCCAGACCTGTAGTATTCTGGAACAAAGATATCTGTAAGGTAGCAATGTTTTTCTTGATGCCGTTAGAGAACGCGCCAATGACTATACCTTCGTTATTAGCCGAGACCGTTGAAAGCCTCCCCGCTTCATAACCATCCTGCTCCCTTGCTACTGCTGTAGAATTACCGGCGAACTGCGTCAATCCATCCAGCCTCCCGGGCGTACCCAGGTTTATATCGATAGTCTGTGGACTGGAAATATCATGGGCAAAGGTAATTACGAATTCAGCGGAGTCCGGACCACTTAAACCGGCATAAGAACTATCACTGGCGTCAAAGGTAATATCTTCAATACGCCGGTTAGCCATCGTTATCTCACTTATATCTCCGGTTATCGAGGTCAGGACCATATCCCATGTATTGGGTGTATCCGATCGGACAAACGCACCAGAGAGAACGTGTTTACCTCCCTGAGAGTCATAAGCTGTGATATTGACACTTTTAACTTCTTCTCCACCAACGGTCGAAATCTCAAAATAAGCCGGCATTGTCAGTGAATTATTTTCATACGAAAGAGCCATATCCGTTTTGCTGTAACCGCTGGTATCATCAGTTATTCGAATTTGTCCATTAACTAAAGAGGCGGATGAACCATTAAGCACAGTGGTATTGAGATAGCTAATAAAGTCGCCAAGTGTTGTAGTTCCACCAACAACAGCAAAGGTCAATGGGCCAAAGGGTGTACTATCTTTGTCAAACCCCGTGACAGTGATGTTACCATCAGTCAATGATCCATTGCATTGATCTAGATCACTGAATAATGTGGATTCGCTTGCGGTAATCCCGTTATTATAGGTATAAGCTACATTCGAACTAATCACTTGTGCTCTTGTTACAGAAAATGCTGCATCGGCACTGAGGTTACCGGAAACAACGATTTCTGATGTTTCTTTGGCTGGCATAGCAACATCATAAGGAACATGTATATCGCTAACACCCGGAGTCTGAAAGCCGTCAATTTCACCTTCCGAGCCAATACGCTGGACATGAAAACCTGTTGAAGGATCGACCAGGTTCGAGTCCGCATCAACAGCAAACGAACCGGAACGTGAGTAAATATTCTGCTGGCCATCACTCAAAACGAAATAACCTTCTCCTTCTACCGCCATGTCCAGGGGATTGCCGGTATTGATGATATTACCCTGTGTCATGTTGGGAGATATACCCGAGACGCCAACACCGCTGCCCATTTGCTGGGGATTTGTGCCACCGACACCCGAGGTTGGCTGTGATGCCTTTTTAATCGTTTCGCTCAGAAGCTCTGAAAATGTTATTCTACTGGCCTTAAAAGCAGTAGTATTGACGTTGGCAAGGTTGTTACCGGCTATATCAAGCATTTTTTGGTGGGCCTGCAATCCGGTAACTCCGGCTGATAATGCAAAACTCATTTTTGTTTCTCCTTATATAGAAACTCTTGTTTTTGAATTTAGTTTTGGACTGATATGACTTCTTTTAAAGCGAGAGCATGGTCTTCTACGACTAAAACGATTTCGCCATCATAATCATTTATGACCTGCTCAACTATTCCACTTGTAATGTCTGATGTACCTGTCTCTGTTTCTGCCAAGAATGATACCTCTTTACCTATCAATGAATTGGCATATGTTCGCTCAGCAGCGACAAGAGCCTGCGCAAAGCTCGAATTCATCGTTTCGAGTTGTGAAAGTTGTGAGAACTGAGCCAACTGGGATGCCATTTCGTTGTTGTCTAATGGTTCCAGCGGATTCTGGTTTTGTAGTTGCGTAACCAGAAGTTTCATATAATCCATCTGGATATTACTTGCGACGCTTGTTACCGATGATGCTTCCATAATCTCTCAACCTTTTTTATCAAAAAAACAGTTTATTCAATGAATATATTAAAAAAGGTTAGCAATTGCCGTGCCATATTGGTGTTATCCGCAAATTACTTATACACAACTTATTGTTATTAATAATGTTATGGCAACTTCAAAAATACATAAACGAGGAAATAACACTTTTTAGACGACTTATATGTGCGGATAGATTTTCCTTCTCCTCAGAAAATTCTGCCGGTTTTTATTTAAGAATCTTAAAGACATTTTCCATTTAATCTCTTGAAATCAGGGATGCGTTTTAGGTTATTGAAATCTAAAAACAACTTCTGGCTGAAAACGAAAGCAATAAAGTTGACTTGCTCTGAGAGCTTTATTAGACTACGTTTTATGAAGCAAAAATTTGAAAACAATCCCTCTAATGCCAAATGTGACGGTTATTGTGGTCTTACTATCAGAGACCATACTAACGATCGCATTGGGGAAAACTGTGGTCTTTTTGGCATTTTTGGCGACTCAGATGCAGTCAGGAAAACCTATTTCGGCTTACACAGCCTTCAGCATCGCGGCCAAGAGTCAGCCGGTATCGCCTCCAGCAACGGTGAATCACTCCAATGCTACACAGATATGGGTACGGTGAGCAGAGTTTTTCGTATCGGAAGAGGTGTTTTTGAAAATTTATCTAATCCGATTGCGATCGGCCACGTCCGATATTCAACAACCGGTACAAGCAAAGTAATAAACAGTCAACCGCTTTTGGCAGAATTCTCCCGTGGACAGGTGGCGGTAGCACATAACGGCAATCTTATCAACGCACCATTGCTGCGAGACGAATATGAGGCTTACGGTAGTATCTTTAAGTCCACAAGTGACACCGAAATAATTATACATTTGCTCGCCAAACCGACTCATGTCAGCAAACCCGACCCACTTGCACATGTATTAAACCATCTTCAGGGAGCATATAGCTTGCTTTTTCTGTTTGCCGACCGGATCGAAGCCGCTCGTGATCCTTATGGGATTAGGCCTTTGTGTATTGGCAAAATCCCTGATGGCGCCTATGTGGTCGCTAGTGAGACTTGCGCTTTCGATACAATAAATGCAGAGTTTATTCGAGAGGTCGAACCAGGCGAAATCGTTAAACTGGATAAAGACGGCCTGCACAGCAGATTTTTTGCTGCACAGGAAGCTATCAAGCCTACTCATTGTATCTTCGAGCATGTCTACTTTGCCAAACAGAACAGTACAATCTTTGGTGAAAATGTACACCAGTTCAGAAAAAAACTCGGCAGGCAAGTGGCCATTGAGCATCCCGCTGAGGCCGACGTTGTAATCCCCGTCCCGGATTCAGGAACATCGGCTGCAATAGGTTATGCAGAGCAAAGTAACATACCTTTCGATATGGGACTGGTCAGAAGCCACTACATCGGCAGAACATTTATCTCACCGGAGCAGAGACAAAGGGAGCTGGAGGTCAAACTCAAGCTGGCGATTGTCAAGGAAGTTGTCAGCGGCAAACGCATCGTGATTGTCGATGATTCTATAGTTCGCGGCACCACTACCAGGGGCAAAATCAGGGCATTACGCCAGGCTGGGGCAAAGGAAATTCACATGCGGGTGAGCTGTCCGCCAATCAGATTCCCCTGCTTTTACGGCGTCGATTTTCCCACAAAAGAAGAACTGCTGGCAAACAACCGCGATATCAAACAAATCAAGGAATTCCTCGAAGTTGACAGCATCGGTTATATTTCGCTGGAAGGAATGCTCAGTTGTGCGGCTCTGCCTGCGGACCACTACTGCACCGCATGCTGGAACGGAAAATATAAAATTCCCGTAGATGTTACAGTCAACAAATTCTCTCTGGAACGTTACCAGTTGCATATGTTCGACAAACTCGATACTTAGTACTTTTCAGACATTAAAAACATCGTAAAACAGAAAGCTTAATATAAAAATACGTGAAGAACACCTTTCAGGCTTTGAATAGATGAGCAAGTACCTCAGCTATGACCAATCGGGTGTGAGCATCGATGCCAACGACCAGATGGTTCAGCAAATCTGGTCCGCTGTAGCGGGGACTTTCGGACCTCGTGTGATAGAATCGAAAGGTGGCTTCGCGGGAATGTTTCGGTTGGACTATGATGAAAAACTCTTCAAAAGAAATTACAAGAATCCCGTCCTCGTGGCCTGCACAGATGGCGTCGGCAGTAAAGTCCAGTTAGCCACCAAAATAAAAAAGTACGATACAGTCGGTATCGATTTGGTGGCGATGAGCGTCAACGATATGCTTGTTGCCGGTGCTGAGCCGTTGTTTTTTCTCGATTACATCGCTGTCCATAAGCTGGAGCCTCAAACAATAGCCGAGCTTGTCAAAGGTGTCGCTGCCGGCTGCCGACAAGCCGACTGTGCATTGATCGGCGGAGAAACTGCCGAGATGCCGGATACCTATGCCAAGGACGACTTTGATATGGCCGGTTTCGCCGTCGGCGTTCTTGAGCGGGATAAAATCATCGCCGGTGAAACCGTCAGGAATGGAGATGTGATCCTGGGTCTTGCCTCGAACGGCCTGCACAGCAACGGATATACGCTGGTTCGCAATATCTGCTTCAAGCAGGCCGGGCTTAAAATGACCGATACTCCGGACCAGCTCGACGGCACCACTCTGGGTAATATGCTGCTGGAGCCGACACGAATTTATGTCAGGCCTGTGATAAAATTGCTCTCACAGTACAAAGTAAAACGTATTGTCCACGCAATGGCTCACATCACCGGCGGCGGTCTTGTCGGGAATATCCCACGAGTGCTGCCGAAAAACTGTGACGCTGTAATAAAAAAATCGAGCTGGCCCAGGCACAAGATATTTACATTTTTACAAAAAACCGGCCCAGTCACCGAAGAGGAAATGTACAGAGTCTTCAATATGGGGATAGGATTTGTTATGATAGTTGCTGAGGACTTTGCAAATTCCATTGTGAAGAAGTTAAAAAGATACGGCGAACAGGTTTATAGAATAGGAAGAATCACAACAGGTAACGGCAAAGTCGTGCTCAAATAACTTATGCCCTGATGTTCGAATCAAGGAGGACGGCACTTATTTCAAGGATTGATAACAAACCTTAAAAAGATTTTCCATTCGGATTTGAATTCGCCAATGCAAATATGATACAATGTCGATATCCAGGAACTTGGCGGTGTCGCTGAGCATTTTAACAAGGAAGTCACAGGCAAAACAAACAGGAGGTAAATCATGAGCGGTATCTTTGGAGTGGTCTCAAAGGGAAATTGTGCGGAAACACTTTTTTACGGCACAGATTATCATTCGCATCTCGGCACCGAATATGGGGGTATTGCAGTACTTGAGGAGGATTTTACCCGCCAAATACATAACTTAAACCAAAGCCAGTTCAAATCAAAATTCTATGACGACTATAAACATATCAAAGGCAACAAAGGCATCGGTGTTATCAGCGACTATGACGAACAGCCGATTTATCTTAACTCCAGACATGGGCCATTCTGTATAGTGACCAGCGGATTTGTTGAAAACGCCGAAGAACTGGCCGGACAATTGCTGAGCCAGGGAATATCTTTTAGCGAAGTCAGCGGCAGAACGGTTAATACTCCCGAACTGATTGCGAAAATAATCAATCAGGGAAATAACTTGACTAACGGCATCGAGAAGGTATTTGAGGCCATTGAGGGTTCATGCTCGTTGCTCTTACTGAACAAAGATGGAATATATGCAGCCAGGGACAGACATGGATATACACCGCTTATTATTGGCAGGCGTTCGGACGCATGGGCGGTGACTGCCGAGACAAGTGCCTTTCCTAATAACGCATTCGAGATCGTAAAGCATATTGAACCCGGGGAGATAGTACTGCTCAATGAGGCGGGGATGGTCCAGAGCAGACCGGGTGATGATAGTCAAAATCAGATTTGCGCGTTTCTCTGGATTTATACCGGCTTTCCGGCCTCAAACTACGAAGGAATTAATGTTGAGATCGTCAGGGAAAAGTGCGGCCGGCATTTGGCAAAACACGATAAGGACATCGAAGTTGATTTGGTCTCAGGTGTCCCGGACTCCGGCTTAGCCCATGGATTAGGATATGCTATGGAATCAGGCAAGCCGTTCAGACGCCCCCTGGTCAAATACACGCAGGGTTACGGCAGAAGCTATACGCCTCCCTCACAAGATAGACGAGACCTGATTGCCAAGATGAAGCTTATCCCCATCAAGGAAGTGATCGAGGGCAACAGCATTGTCATCTGTGAGGACTCGATAGTTAGAGGAACTCAGCTTAAAAACTTCACAATCAAAAAACTGTGGGACTGTGGGGCTAAGAAGATACATATCAGACCTGCCTGCCCACCTTTAATGTTTCCTTGTAGATTCAATCTTTCTACGCGATCGATTAAGGAGCTTGCGGCTCGCAAAGCTATTCGCAGCCTCGAGAAGAAAGATACTGAAAACGTCTCAGAATATATCGACCACAAATCTGAAAAGTACAAAAAAATGGTCGAATGGATCGCCAAAGACATCGATGTCACGACATTAAGATATCAAACCGTGGACGATATGGTTGAAGCGATCGGGCTGCCCAAAGAAAAACTTTGCCTCTACTGCTGGACCGGCAAATGCCCAAAAACAGTTTGCCCAAAATCCAAAACAAAGATCGTTGATGTCAAGAAACAAGCCGCAAAAAAACAGGTCCGGGTAAAAGTCGAACTCTAAAACCAGGCCATCCATTTTTGTGCCGCTTTCAAATTATAAACGATATGCAGAAAACAAGGTATTCCATGTTCATTGCTGCAGCTCTGGTGTATGCCGGTTTTGCGGTTTATTTATATCAGCCCTATTTTCAAAACTTCGAAAGGTTCCAGCATCTTCTGGTTTTCAACCTGTTCCTTGCTTCATTGGGTTGTTATGTGCTCAGCCGACGTTGGATTTCAGGCTTTATCGAGTCGCTTTTGGCCGGTGCCCTTTATGGTTTCGGGCCTTTCACACTTTCTCTGGCTAAATATCACCCAACA
The DNA here is from genome assembly GCA_964520535.1 of uncultured Pirellulales bacterium. Taxonomy (GTDB): domain Bacteria; phylum Planctomycetota; class Phycisphaerae; order Sedimentisphaerales; family Anaerobacaceae; genus JAFGPS01. The sequence continues at coordinate 63,791 of CAZFOQ010000002.1, forward strand.
GTCGGCTTATTGGCAGCATCCGTACCCTGGCTGTTCTGCCCTGTTGCATTTGGTCTCAAAGACAGGTGGCGGTGGCTGAGTATGTTGTTAGCAACGCTGCCGTTCCTGGCCATCGTATTGTTCTTCCAGATAACCATCCACCTTCGTTTATTCGCAATTTCAACACAGGCCCGGCTGGAAATCACAGAATTATACAGCCTGTTGGCTCCGTTGGTTGCAGCTAAGCGGGGTACTACTTTGATAGGTTTTTACCACGTGCCCATGGCGGCACTAATTATGGGCTTCGCTATGTTGATTGCCGCCAGGCGGTTCGGTGTCATGGCAATTTTAGCTATCGGCATAATTCTGACTTTTTGTGATCCGATTAATTCCATTCTTGAGGTCAGCCCGATTATCTGGCTAACCATCAGCGTGTTATGCTGTTCGATCATTATTGGTGCCGGTTTGCAGGGACTTGTCTCAGCCGGTCACGCAGACCGCAAGTGGATACTCGCAACAGCAATCGTTATGGGCATTCTGGCTATCGTGACATTACTGTTGGCGACAAAATATTTTCAGACATTTTTAGGACTTGGCTCGGGATATGCCAGGCTTTTTACCGAAGAGGCCAAAATGTATATACTCGGCACAGTTGCAGTTGCGATAATCTTTTTTCTCTCATGTGCAAAATTGCGATCGCACCGGCTGCGCGAGGCTATTCTTTTCGCCGCGATAGCATTGGATGTATTTCTCGGAGCGAGATACATCATCGATAAGATTTTCTAAATAATAAGCCAGAGATAGATTTGTGCTTATGAAAACTTTTCCCGCTCGATTTGACCAAGAATGAATCGTCTGTCGTTTCGCATAAAATTGATAATGGAATCGAATTGCTGGTCGATAAAGCGTGCTTCGTTGCAGACCACGGCAATCCCAATAACCGCACTTGTTTTACTATCCTGTTGGTCAACTTCGGCAATTGAAACATTGAATCTGCTCTTGAGCCTGCCGATCAGGCTTTTAATGATGCTCCTTTTGCCCTTGAGCGAGGTTACCCCCGGCAAAGAAAGATGGGCTGTCATGACACCGACAATCATACTCGTTGCTCATCTTAAGCGTTCATATATTGTTCGCGGATTTTTTCCAATAGCTTTTTAGTGGCTATAATCCCGTCGTTTTCACTGAGCCGATCTCCTTCGTACTCGACATTGACATAGCTTTGATAGCCTGCATCAAGAACAATCTTCATCATACGATAAGTCGATCTTCGTCTCATCGCCGTTTTCATCAAAGTCATAGCTCTTGGCACTAACGCTCTTAGCGTAGGGCATCAGCGTCTCGACGGCCTCGTAGCGATCAATTTCCTCCGGAAAATTACCAAAGTCAGGCAATGTCCCGCAATTTGGAAGATTCACCTCTTTGATAACACAGGTAAGCCACTGTGGATCTGACGATAAGCCGCCATGATTCTCGACAATCACGTTGAGCTTATGCCCGGAGGCATACTCGCACAAACACCGAAGTCCGTCGGCGGCGAGTTTCTGCTGTTCCTCGTAAGTGCCTTGTGAAGCAGCGTTGACACGGATGGAGTGACAACCGAGATACTTGGCAGCTTCGACCCACTTATAATGGTTCTCGACAGTCTGTGTGCGTCGTTTTGTGTCCGGGTCGCCGAGATCACCCTCTTCGTCGCACATAATCAGCAGGCTCTTGACGCCGTGATCGGCCGCCCTTTTTTTCATCTGGGCCAGATACTCAGTGTCTTTAGCCTTGTCCATGAAGAACTTGTTGACGTACTCAATAGCATCGATGCCAAAGCTTCGCGCTTCTTTAGCAAAATCGAGATTGTCCAGCTTCGGTTCCTGTCGGCCGAAAAGCCTTCGGTTCAGAGACCACTGCGCCAAAGAAATCTTAAACGGCATTTTTTTGCCTCCCAACATCGCATCAAAACTGGTACAACCTGCCAGACAAAGCCCCACGGTTGTACCGGCACTGAGTGTAAGAAATCTCCTTCGGTTCATATTCTCCATCCTAAATTCTCCTACTTACTCTAAACAGAGTTAAATCTGTTATTTCCATCTTGTCCGGGGACGTCAATATTGCTTAGCTTGACTAATCTGACTTTGATACCCCAGGGTGCTACGTCCTTTTCAAGAATATACTGAATATTATGTGCTATTTTTTCGCGAGAGGCACGAAGTGTCTGGGCCGGCTCCTTGCAACACTCGTTCCTCAAAATGGCACGAACTACATTCTCAATTGCTATTTCGTAATTGTCCACCTCAAAAAGAGCTTTTCCCGGATCGTCTATTCTGTAACAGATCATAACGTCAAGTTTACACCTAACTCCATCGCTCGTGATAACCATTTCTCTTTCGTAGGGAATCGTTGTCTCCTTACATTGGATCAAAGGCTTATTTTTGTATGCACGCTGGTAAATACCCCAAAGGCTCCATATACAACCAAGTCCGGGCTTACAAGACTTTCGGTATTTTCCGAACGTTGTTACAACGAGGGCATTTCCCTGTGGTACGGCATAAAATTTACAGAATCCCAGTGTCATAAATCCAAGAATCTTACAAACAAAGGGCCGTTCCACTTCTAATCGTCCCAAATCACCCTCTTTTGGCATACTCGAATCTCTATTCGGCACTATGTCAATTCTCGGCAGCTCACTTCTCGTTGTTTTAGCCGCCTTTTTTTCCCTGCGCTTGCGACTTATCGAAGACACAAGATAAGCCAAACCGCCGGCCAGAAAACCGGTACCACCACAGATATATACAGGCAAAGGCTGACTTCTGAATGCAATCCATGCCTTACTGAATGAGTTCACTTTCTCCAGGGTTGCTCTGTCAAAAGCTATTTTCTCTTCGTCGATTCGACCAAAAACCAGTAACCCTAAAACAAGAGCCAAAATTCCCAGTAAACAAGCAAATATTAGTGTTTTCATTATTTTAATCCATAATTATTTTGTAAATAGTATGCCACGATTCCCTATCGCCGCTTAACATTGTTCCAAGAGTGATGTGCCCTGCCGGACTAAATCCCCCAGCGGTGCCAACACTAAACATAAGAAATATCCTTTGGTTCATGAAAAGCTTCACTATAACAATCTATTCTCGTCGGCTTCAAATAACCAGACCAATCATAAACGGTCAGGGCATTTCAGTCAATCCAATTATCGCCGTTATCTCGATAGATGGAACATGTTTTGAATATTTTTATTGTCATGATGGTTAAGTCAAAGTATCATCATTACTCAATGCAGAGGTACATGATGACAATATTCCTGTTGATTGTTAGTGCAAGGTTAACTTTAGAAAATCGAGGTGACAGAGTTTGAATTTAATACAATGTACTCAATGCGGTCAGGAAATTGACGGTGCGGCAAACTATTGTCTCAACTGCGGTGCTGAAATTGTAAACTATCCACAGCCGGCGGGTTTCTGGATCAGAGTCTGTGCCCACATTATCGATGGTGTGATATTTATTCCCCTGGTCATATTTTCCTTTTTAAACTTCTTTTTTATCAAGAACATGATACTTTTAATTTTTCTCTCGGTGCCGGGACTGATATACAAGCCTTTTATGGAATCGTTTTACGGTGCTACGCTGGGTAAGATGGTTTGTGGAATTAAGGTCATCGATGGCAACGGCCTAAGGCTCACTTTGGAAACGGCATATCTTCGATTCCTTCCCTTTCTCCTCTCATCTTTGATAAGCATCATAAGCAGTATAATATTATATTCGACACCGGAATTTGAATCCGTAAAAACATTAGAAGAAATTGGGCAACTACAACAAATCGGCCCAATGGATATAGTCGGATATCTCGCGAGCTTCTTTTTAATGGCAGATTGTATCGTTGCTGCTTTCACTTATAGAAAGCAGGCCCTACATGACATGATGGCCGGCTCCTACTGCGTTTATAAAGAGCCGCAGGAACAACAAGAACAGCAGCAGTCACTTTCCGATACAGGAGCTTTTTAATATTACTTCTGGAAGACCGAATTCAACTTGCAAATTTTTCACTGGACAGTATAACCGAAACAATTAATCGATTCCTGTGTATCAAGCATATATTTAGCAAAAAATTTGAAAAAAGATTTTGCCGGGAGGCGATAATGTTCACAGCAGAAGAAATTATGACCAAAGACGTCATTAGTGTCACGAGGGAAACGCCGGTTCGAGAAGCGATGGAGCTGATGCTCAAACACAGAATTTCAGGCCTGCCGGTCGTTGACGATAATATGAATCTTGTCGGTGTTATTTCGGAAAAAGATGTCGTCAGCCTGCTGTATGACATTGAGACTCTCGAAACACAAAAGGTCCGCAATTTCATGACCGAGCGGGCGATGCATTTCGATATCGATGACAGCCTGGTTGATATTTGTGACTTTTTCGCCAAGAACCTGTTCCGGCGGGTGCCCATCACATCCGACGGCAAGCTGGTCGGCATTATCAGCGTCCCTGACATCATCAACTATACGCTCAAGCTCAGCCGGGAAAAAGCAAAGACTCCAAGTGAGTAAAAGAAATCTGCTCATCATTCACATTTCGGCACTTTCAAGCCCAGTGACAACAGAAATATGATGTGTGGAAACAGCGGTTATTATAGAAGGAAAATTCCAATTAATCAAAAGCCACCGAGTGCCGCTTTAAAAAATATATACCTACCGGCATCTGCTCAATTTACTAAGCGGTGACATAACTACTTGATATTTTAAATCATTGTTTTTTTAGTTTTGACTCAGGCTCAATTCGTTCGGGAGTTCCTCATCTTCAGAGACTTCGTCAATGAAATCGACACGGGCGTAGCTTATGCCATCATACCAGGTGCGGGCAACGTTCCCGATGAGGGTATTCTCTGTGCCGATCTGAACCGCTTCATCATCCACGAACACCTCAAAAGTATGGTCATCCGAGACCTGGATGCGGCCAAGATAGGCTTGATAGAGGAATAAATTGCTGCGACGTCTGCCGGTCAGGACAAGCGTACTATCATGGTCACCATCCACCACCTGTTGACAAGCCATCTGGCGGTATATTTGCATTCCGCCCTCGGATAATCCCGCTTTAATCCTCCAGTCATAGGTCGGATTCGCCCAAAAGTTTACCCACACATCATAGGTCCCCGTTTCAGACACCATCACCTGTGTCTTGAGGGTAGGTGCATCTTCTCCATCAATCTCGGCAGATGTCAGAACGGTGCTGCCGTTACCATACGCCGTTCGCTCATGCCATTTATTATCCGCCGCTCCACTGATAACATCCGGCCCGGTGGTAATAAGCGGTGAACCGGTTGAGAGCATGGTGTTTGTGAGATCGGCATCAACGTAGCTTTTTGTATTGATGATTTCTGAATTCCGCTCGATAATGCCGACCACAGCGGCATCAAAGTTCTGGGCAGCGTTGTAGGTTCCCCGCAACCATAGCAAAACAGTGTTGTCTTCGTCCCAGGCCGGAACGATCGGGCGAAGGTTGTCACGGGTGGATTCTTGCGTGATGGGTGTCCATGTCCATGTCGCTCCCTGGTCATCGGTGAGGCCTTTAAAGATTTCATGGACGCCCAGGTCCGTATCATCGCAAGGATCAAAGGGCGTCGAGATGTAGATTGTATTCGGGTCGTTGGGGTGCAATGCTGCCAAACCGGTATAGTCCTGTTCGCTGTCATACAATTTCGATCCCGCTTTACCCAAATACGTTGATGTCCAATTCGAACCGTCAAAGCGGGCGTAAAAGAAGCGATGATCATATTCAGAATTGTTGGCCCTCGCTTTGAATATCGTGGTAATGGTGCCGTCCTGATACGTTTGAAGGTCAATGGTCCAACAACGTGTCATTGTTGTATCCTGAACAACTGCATCGGCCGCAAAAACCAGCGTAAAATCAACCGGTTTTGGGGCGAGCTTGTCAGAGATGTCACTATCCATCAGGATGCCGTCCGAATCGAAGCTCTGGCCGTTCTTGATATAGCCGTGATAAATGCTCGTATTATAATCACGGGGATGATGCTCCGTCGCGACAAAATCAATGCGATCAATACCATTGTCGGAATATTTGAAATATCCGTTAACATAACCGATGCTTTCGTCGGGCTCCGTCAAGAGGCCGCCATAGGACCATGTCTCGCCAAGGTCGGTGGAGACCATCAGATTCGGGCTGCGGGCATAGCATCGGACGATGTTATAAACCTTATTTTCGACCGAGAGATAGAAGAGATTGGAATAGGTGGTTGAAAAATCAGTGCCACCGGGGATGTTGTTCCAATCGAACAGCCGTTCCTCAGTCCAATCGTTGCCATCATAGATGCGATAGCGACTGGCATAGTCGTAGTGCTGGGCGTATATCGCCAGGTACTTCCCGTCCGGCCGAATCAGAAACGCAGGCGCATTGTGATCATCGCAGCCAGCCTTCATGAACGTAAATCTTTGCGATAATCCGGTCTTAACATCAAAGATTACCACTTCAATGTTACCGTTTCGAGATGAGCCGCCCACACCGGCACTGCTTGCGTCGGAACCAATAATCAACTTGCCGCCCGCCACATCAACGACGGCCCGTTCGTCCTGATACCAGGACCAGGCGCCGTTGTCATTGAACTGAATTAAATTGCCGCTGACCAGGTCATGCGCTCCCTGGCTGGAGACGACCATCTCTAATAAAACGATGGTGACTGTTATATACAAAAATTTACTACCGAATATTTTCGGTATCATGGTAAACCCTTCCTGAGCCATCATAACTTTGAAAAAATGCAACAGTTATTGAAGCTGTGATTTTCCATCTGACTTTTTTCGGCTACGCTGCATTGCCCCATCAATAATATCCTACCAAGTTTGCCCTGATAATTCAAGTGATTTTACTGCTTTTCGAAGTATTCCGTGAGACAGGAAAATGGCCAATGTCGTGTCGAAGGAGAGGAAAAGCGAGGAAAAACAACAAAAGCAAACAAATCACTATAATAGCGATTGCTTTTACTCGAACCGCAGGAGGTTCAGGCCGGAGTTTTCATCGAGTTTTCTACCGGCGGACAATCCTTCAATTTCGATGATTGTCACTTCGAGAATCAGGAACGTTTTTGCCCGGCCCCGTGGACAGCCCACAACCACTTCATCATTTTTGCCGATGGCAGTATGGATATGCAGCTTTGGTCCTTCGTTGTCACAGTAAATCGTTCCTACGCCGAGCACTTCACCAGGACCGGCAAATTCTTTCAAGTTGCCGATGATTTTTGGTTTTTCCTGCTTCGGCCCGACAATGACATCTGCTTTCCTGAATCCGCCGGTAATCAAAACCGCTGCCGTTTGAATATTTTCCGTCCGTGCAATTTTATGTATGGATTCGTAAAGGTCTTCACCTTCGAATAATCTCGCCGCGACTATTCTGCCTGTTTTACCGATCGCGTATTCCATTTTGCAATCCTGTGGAAAAGTTGCTATTGAAAACCCACTGATACACCGGCTCAGCTTTGTTGCAATTATTTCGAGACTTCTTTTCTATATAACAGAAACCGATAGGTTTTGAATTTTTTGAAATCCTCTGCTGTCCTGCCGCCGCTGAAATATTTTTTATATGTTTTATCCAGCTCCTTTTGGTATTTCCAGCTCACAAGCTTGACCGATTTCGGAAACCTTTGGGCAAGAAATTCTCCAATCGAATCAATCGCCGGTTTAGCGACCCGATTCATTGCATCATCGAGCAAACGAATATTCGGCGCCGTTTGCTCTGTTATGTCAAGATCCTCTAAGCTTGCAAAGGGATATTTTTCCATAAGAGCGAAAAACTTCTTCAACTCATGCCCACCCTTTTGCTGCTGCCTGCCCTCAACATCCTTCCTAAAAAAGTCACAGATAAACAAGTATCCTCCGTCATTTAATAATTTCGCGGTATTAAATAATGCCTTCTCTAATTTGATATATTGAAAACTTTCAAGAAACATGACCATGTCGTATCGCTTTTGAGTATCAAAATCTTCATACTTGCATTCAAAAATTTCGCATTTCTGTCCAATTAATTCACGTGCCTGTTGTGCAAGAAAATCGTTAGGCGAAACACAATCCACCTTATACCCCAATGAAAACAGTCTATGGGCAACTCTTCCCGATCCGCAGCCCACATCGAGAATAGTTTTTACACCTTTCGGGATGTGCGAAAGAATGAATTTGACATATTCCTCCTGTGCAAAACGCAAATTTGTGATATCCTCTTCCAGCTCCCCCGTCCAGTAGCCGTAATGCAGATGTTCCAATTTAAGAAAATATTCACCAAAAATCCATCCGATCTTCAAACCCATTTCTCGAGAATTGCCCCTTTTCCTTTTTTTCATTCCGTTTACCTTTACTCGTTAACTATTTCTATTTAGCATAACTTCCTTTATTTGCTCAAGATAACATATTTTTATTTACTAATAAACTTGTTGTTTAAAGTTTTTTTACAACAATATCAATCCAAAATGATCAGGTAACAGCACATATCAGGAGCATTTCTTTTCTTATATATGCTCTTAAGAAAGTAAAAAAATCACCTTTTCGTCAGAGCGAATCTAAAAAAAAGTTTACATTTCGGAACAGACTTGGTAGGTTCACAAAGCAAGGGCGATGAAATTTTTTTGAAGCACTGATGGGGGGGTGGATTGTATATGGGAGGAGGCAAATGGTGAAGAGGATATCTACATATCCAACAGCGATTTATTTAATGTTCATCTATGCGGGAACTCTCATCTCCAGTGATACAGGGATCGGCTGTGTCAATCGGTTGCGGAAATGAAAAAGACTATAAAGCTCAAAGGTGTGAGCTTTATATGGGCTGCGCGCATGATGCTAACAGCTCTTTTTGCAGCCCCTGCCTTATAGTTGGCTCCTTAGGGCGGGGGCTGTTTTATTGAAATACCTGATTTCTCTATTCGATAACAATTGAAGTCTGATTACAGTTGAGCTTCCAGAGCGGCCAGTGTCGCAGCCAGTTCGGCCGAGTAATCATCCTGTACAATTCCAATCGCTTCAGTCAAACAATGCTTCATGAGTCCGGCCGGTACGGTGAGAGATAATCCATATTCCTCTTCCAGGATAATCTCTGCCAGTCGTGCTCCTTCTTCGGCCATTAAATCAAGGGCATCAGCCCGTGACAATACGCCACCATAAAGCATCATATACTGTCTGAACTGCTCTTCCGCCTCGAAGATAACGAAGGCGGCTTCTTCGAATGTCATTGATGGTTGTTGGGCAAAGTCCCATACATAAGCTCTGAACAACAATAGCGGGACTAATGGACTACGCGAGCCGGCGGCCATGAACATCCGTATCCCCACATAAGGGTCCTCATTCTCACTGACCAAATAATCGATTGCACTTTCGACAGCACTATCGGCAATCACCGGAGCGATTTGCCATGCAAATGATTCTGCATCAGCATCTGAAAAACCCTGGTTAATCAAAAATTGCTTGAGCGGGGGAACCAGGATCGGAAATAAAATATCCCTTTTCTCAATGACATAACCACCTCCCAGACCAATTGCCGAACAAATATGTGCCGTATAGTCTGCTCCATAGTCTTCATTATGGCTTTCAAAGCCAAGAGCAAAGGCTTTCATTATCCGCAGATGGGCTTTATCAACGACCTTCATAAACTCATAATGGGTTTCGTTCCACAAGTAATCCTGATATGGATAACCAAAGAGCAAATTGAACATATCCGGCACAACCGCACCGTACATCTCGTGCAGATTTTTGATGCCATATTGGCTGCCCAGCTCATCAGCCAGATAGGTATGAGTCGCCGCTCCATAACCGAACGCCGATTGGGCTGTCATATATAGAACCAAAATGATGATAATTGAACTCGTTATTGTTTTCATTTCGATCCTCCTTATTGAATCAACACAATATCTCTTCGAACAATCTTGCCCAGCAACATAGCTGAGCCTGTCCGCCGTATCAGGCATATGAATCTGAATCTAAATCCTGGCCGCCACTATACTGCTACAGTCAATTCCCGCAGCAAGTCCACGAATCATCGAACCGGCAGTCCGGATTCGAGGACTTTCAAAACATAGATGTATTCTCGTAAAAAACGTTCCTTATTGGAGAGCCCACATCGCCAGAGATTCCTGGTCTTTGATAAATATGCGGTTGCCCGAGACGACCGGATGTGCATAGATCGGAGTCTCGGAGACGTCATATCGCGCGATTTCGCTGAACTGTTTCCCGTCGGGCTTATAGACAATCAATTCGGAACTGCTGGGCAGAGCCAGAAGACATGAGCCGACATCAACAATGGAGCAGAAACCGCCGCGATCGAGCTGGGTTTCATCGGTCCATGCCGTCTCGCTGGTCTTTGCATTCAGGCAGTATAAATTGCCCTGGTTGGACATGCCAAAGAGCAGGCCGTCCTTGAGCACCGGAGTATTATATTGCGGATTGAGCTCAGCATTACTCCAAATCTCTTTAGCGACAAAGCCGTCTGCCTGCTTCTCGACCTTGACAGCCTTTGTGCCCCGGGCCGCTCCCGTAAAGATCACCGTTTGCCCATTGACTATCGGTGTGGCGGCGTTATACGCACGTCTTTGAGGTTCGAAGGAGATTTTCCATAACAGCTCACCATCGGCAGCATCCACACCTACGACGTTTTTTTCGGTCATCTGAACGATCTGTTTCGTACCTTCGACCGTTATCAAAACAGGCGAGGAATACGCCGGGCCGTCTTCGGTCCATTTCCATTTCGAATCGCCGGTAGCCAAATCGAACGCGATGATTCCGCCGTTGCCCTCTCCTCCGAGGTGGACGATGGTCATTCCGTCAACAATAATCGGTGACGTTGACGTATAGAAGCGTGGCCATACACCGGGATACTCGTCCTTACGCCAGAGCATTTTGCCGTTGGAGGCATCCAGACAGGAGACAATCCCGCTAACACCCAGTGTGACGACTTTTCCTTCCCCCACCGCGGGTGAGCTTCTGGGTCCCGGGTGACGGCTGGGCGCTCCGGTCACGGCCGGGGCCGCGTAGTGATCCTTCCACAGTTCATTTCCGTCGCCGGCCTCCAGGCACAAAACGACCTCCTCATCCCCCTGCCGCGTAAAGACATATAGTTTGTCACCAACGAGAGCGGGTGTTGCGTCACCCTGGCCTACAGTGACTTTCCACTTCTGCGTCAACTCCGCAGGCCATTTCTCCGGCTCGGCGAACTTGCTGACCTTTCCATCCCGATTGGGTCCTCGCCATTGCGGCCAATCCTGAGCGAAGATGCTTCTCGAGCAGATGAAAATCAAACAGCCTGTAACGACAACAATGAACTGATGTGTCTTTTTCATGATGGCCTCCCATTCAAATCCTACAGAGTTGTCCGCACCGAGCTGCACACATAACAACTGAATACCAATGCGAACATTCGAGAACAATCTAATCTACCCCCGGCGATATGTCAATATCATTGATAACAGAAACTTCGTGAAAACTTATTGAAATCCTCTCGAAATTAACGAGTTTATGAGATAATTTCGCATGGCTGGTATTAAAAAAGGGCTGCAAACATTACATTTGCAACCCAAATGAAAAATATATTGAATCACAGAGCGGCTTAAATTGCCCTGCGTCTGCGCATCCAACCAACAAGTCCCACGCCGAGACTACCTAACAAAATCGCCCCTGGTGCAGGGATGGCGATGATACTGCCGGATGACAATTGATCTATTGGAGGAACGCCAGATGGCACACCTACCGAGGATAAAGCGGAAGGTGGCAGCCCTAATGCGTTGACATAATCCTGGATGACAAACTCCCAGACTTCGCCGGGCTGGAAGATACCATCGAAAATCAAACTCTCCCAGACCAACGGCGTGTTAAATAATCCGACACTGTCAATCTTGAAAGCCAATCCACCGTTAATCCAGCCGTCATCGTTGCTTAACGGAGCTGGTGTACCTGCAGGTGCAATGTCAGCGACGTACCAGACCTCCGTCCAGGTGATACCGGTCGCATTTACAATACCCACAACCGGATTTGCAATGTTTGGATTGTCAGGATTCTGTACACATGGCACGTGCTGAACCTCCGGGATATAGTAGTAGGAATATATCTGCTCATTCTGTGGAAACGGAGCCGCTCCCGGGGGATTCACGCCCAGCTCATGAACCCATAGCGGAGTCCACAATGGATCCTGAGGACCATTAACGTATGTAACCTTTGTCAGAATCGCCTGCGCCGTGTTACTTAAGCACACCAGCAAAACAACAATCGAAATTACTGTTAATTTTTTCATTATCTCACCCTCTTCCTGTAAAAAAATTCCTCTTATTTTTTTCTCCCTGCCTATATCAAAAAGTATTGCTTTCGATGATTCTGCCTAAAGATGTTTTCTCTTAAAACATTTGCTTTTCAATTTGTGCGACCAGAAGCCGGGATATGCGAAAAAACTTCCAGACCGCTCCTCCCTGAATTTATATAGATTAAAGATAATTCTACCTGAAATAGTGATCTAAGTCAAGATGATATTGCCTATTTTTACATTTTTTTAAAGACCAGAAGCTCACATTTTAACATTTATAAGGATAATAGCAGGCAAAAAGGTGCCTCAGCAGCCCGACACATGCGAAATACGGCAAAAAAAAGCCTATTTTTTGAGAAATCCGGCACAAAAGGAACGCGTGGAACAGGCAAATCCTTAATTGTTATTTTTTTGCACCCAAAACTTTAAATAATATTGAAAATGTCTGTCCTGCCGCCGGTTAATCGGGATCGGTATCAAGAGCAATTGCTTCTATCTCGCATATCCTCCTCCATGACCTAGTGTTTTTAAGAGGTGGTTTTGATTTATGTCACAAGCAGACGGGTTCGCGGGTTTGGGGGATTTCTAATGCATAGTAAAAGAAATCACATAACATTTGGATAGCATTTTATGTAGACAATCAAAGACATGAGTACTTTCAGAAAAAATATGAAAAACGAATTGGCCCATAAAAAAAGCAGCAGACTAACTCAAAATCCAGCCGCTGAGCACCTTCTACTCTTGGTAGATGTACATCTAAATTATCAGAGAAAAATGCTTCAATCTTTTTTTGTCATCCATTTCTAAAATATCATAGAGAACCAACTTATATTCGTAAATTTACACCTTCATTTGGGTAACGAGCCAGCGAGTTTGTAGGGATTGATCTTTGTGAGCATGTTTGAAGGCGGCGAAAATCGCTTTCTTTTTATATCCAGCCTTTTAGTTTAGCGAAAGCCATAGCATTTTTACAAAGCGTCTCCTCTTTTTCAGTGGTTATTTCTTTTTCATATTCGCTCAATACTTTCTGAGCTTTTAAAAAGGCATCTTCAGCTTCGCTTTGAGAAAATTCCCTATCAAGATGATAATCTGCATCCTCACGGACTTGCTGCAAGTCACGAAGATACTGAGCTGCCTTAACACACTCATTAACATTAGAGAACTGAAGACATTGAATTACAAATGCGTGTGCTTCTTTACTGGGCTGTTTTGTCTTTTCTAATCCCAGGTGTTTGAAATATTCCCTAAAATATAAAAGTGCAGCGTAATAAGAGCGCCCAGCAGAAGTACGTAAATGTGCTTGTTCAGTTTGTGTCTTTAATAATTTTGCGGTTTTTAGAAAATCGGCAGGATCCATTCAAAAAATTTACACCCGTTTGATATTTATCGTAAAATACTCACCCTGACTCGGAGAAATATTCTTGGCTATCCAGCAAACCATCTTGTCATACTCTTCAAACGCAATCTGTTGAGCAGATTTGACCTCTACTCTTATAACAACATGTTCAGTTTTTTCATTTTCATCATCCCTGAAGTAATCAAGCTCGGCCGATAAGCTTAATATATTTGAAAAGACTTTTCTGGCTTCTTTAAGACATTCTGTAAGAATAGAATTTAAATTATGTGAATCACAAAACTCTAAGCATTCCAAACTAATCGAATCAACAATCGGAATCTCAGTCTCAACGATATTTATCGTATCTGTTTTTAAATCTGATTCTTTAATATAATCCTTTAACCTTCTAATATTATCACCAATAACTTGATAACAAGTATCAGACAAGACCGAACCCATAGCAATACTGGATGTTGTAACCACTTTCATTCTCCTCCGAAAGAAACGTTAAGAAAATCATACAATTCTTTATTATTATATTGCCTTCCCTTATGAAGAATACCGAGTATCTTATCTTCATTAAGGTCTTTACTCATATCCCGATTATTAAAATCCACAATAACCTGTACGCCATAAGAACGAACTTGATCAATACCTGGAATATTAGGATCTCTCTCAATTTTTTGTGCTGGCTGTATTTGTATCTTTCTATTATAGTCATCATCGGGACGATTAATATTCAAAATTATTTCTCCATTTGGAGGTATCTTCATCTTTGTAAAACGTGAGCATACTAATTTAGTACTTTCTGTCTGACCTGTGTTAAAAATATATTCGTTTACTAATCCAACTCGGCATATTATTTTACCAGCAAAACTTTCTCGAAATATCTTCAGACCATCAAGGCTAACGTCATCTATATCATTTATCTGAATTTCCTCTTGGAACATACTCAATGTTTGAGGAAAAATGAAAACAACACCTCGAGGTGTAATTGCCAAGGTTGCCAAATCCGCCTCACCTTTTCCGGGAAAAATGAACTTTTTCCTTATTAGAAACTCGGTAGGAGATTGGACCAAACTTTCAAATAGATTCGGATACTTATCTACTAATTTTTGACCGACATCAAACAATTTAACTCGGTCCAACTTGCACTCAATAACAGGACGTATATCTACACCTACTTTTATTGTGTGTTCATCGATTTTTGTTTTTGAAAATTTGAAAGGATCCGCCATATTACAATTTGATACCTAAGAACAGATAATATTCATAAACCATATTCGGTTAATTTGAAGCCCTATCTTAAATTTTATTGTACGATTTGTAAATAATAGAAATCTGCTCTTTATGAAAATTATACTATATAATCTTTTGTAAAGTCAAGATAATATTGGTTTCTGCACTATATTACTATCTAAAATCAATATCTTTGCCACTAATCATCATATTTAACGGAGATATTGACAGTCTTTGAAGCCGGACTCAAGGCTTCTATTCATCATTTTTTTACATTTTCAAGCAATAAATATCAAAAGTCCGGTTATGCTTTCATTTGGGTAACGATCTGGCGAGTGTGTGGGGATTGATCTTTGTGAGCATGTTTAAATGCAACGGCATAAGATTCGTTCTGCTGTTTGAACAATTCATTGCCGGTAATAATCTCCTGCAGGGCTTTGGATTTTGTTCGGGCATCTCTCAAGCATCGAACCGCTTGTGTGCCATAGACTCCGCCGAACAGAGCACAGATTCCGATTCCCAACTCCAGAGCAGCATCGGCCACCTGCCAGCCGTCCGGACGAGCCGCTCCAGACTGCAACGCTGTCTCGGCAAGCTGCCAGTTCGATTCGACAAGAATATCTTCGGCGGTTTCGGCCGGCGGGAATTGTTCAGGCAGACCGAAATAAGACACAAATGCCCTGCTCTGAGTCTTGCTGAGCCGGCTTAAGGCCTGAAGCTTTTCCGAAGAATTTTCCGCCCGAGCGGTCTCAGCGGTAATTGCCGCGGTTTGGTTGTGCAGCCAGGCATTTTGCTTTTGAGCCTCATCCGGAACAAAACGCAGACTCTCGCAGCCAGCCAACAACAGGCACAAAATCACACAGGCAAAAACTCCGATACGGCAGCAGGTTTTCACTCTTTTGGAATCGTGTAAATTTTTCATTGTTTCTCTCCTTGTTTGTAGTTGACTTGTATGTTTTGGGGTATAATGTTGTCGAACAAGGTAAAAAGTATTCTGTGGCCGAAAGGACTCTTTCCTATGGGCACAGCAAAAACATTCAGGCCGCGAACCATTATGCTCTCGCAAAAAGTGGCCGAGCTTCCGGAGGCTCAGCGAATTCTGGATTTGTTTCCATGTGCGGACGTCCGGGTGATTGAGCAACAGCGAAAGCCTTCACTGCCGGATATGTCACCATCTCAATCGCTGCTTGCAAGCAAAAGAACTTTGATGATAGGCCGAACCACTTCTTTCGTAGGCCGCTTCGATGGTCAGCTCGGCGAAAATATCCGATGCTGTCCTTACTATAAACTGGTTCCGATCTCGAACGGCTGCCCTTACTATTGTACGTATTGTTACCTGGCATATGTTTATCGCAAGCATGCTCCATTCATCAAAATAAACATCAACTACGATGCGATGTTCCGGCAGATCCGCAGGACTACGGACGGTGCCGACGGTAAGGTAAGCTTCAATATGGGAGAGATGCTGGACAGCCTCGCTCTCGATCACATCACAAATCTGACACCAAAGCTGATCCCGTTCTTTTCCAAATTCTCCAACGCCTATCTCATGCTGCTGACCAAAAGCAGCAATATCAACAACCTGCTGCAAGTTGAGCCGAACGGGCAAATCGTCTTGTCCTGGAGTCTGAACAGCCTTCAGGCGATTCGCCAATATGAATTAGGTACTGCCGACCTTGACGACCGTATCGAGGCAGCCAGACGTTGCCGGGAGCATGGCTATCGAATCCGATTTCGCATCGACCCGGGCATTCTCCATGACAACTGGCAAGCCGGCTATGCTGATTTAATCCGGAAGTCACTCACTGCCGTAAAGCCGGAAAATATCACGCTCGGAATGTTGAGATTGCTGCCCGGGCATTTCCAACTGGCCGAAGGCGCGTATGGCGATCGTGCACATCAGCTTTGCAATCGCAGCTTCGTCAAAGGTGCTTCTGACCGCAAGCTTCGTTATCCGCCAAAAGAACGGGCGGAATTCTACAGCTTCCTGATCGATAAAATTCGCAGCTTCGATAAGGATGTCTCTATCAGCCTTTGCAGAGAAACGCCGGAGATTTGGGACATCTTCAAAAACCGCTGCGATCCGGCCAAATGCAACTGCGTGATATAGCAACCAATGATAATTAAAAAGTCTCATCGGCAATGTCAGTTTCAGAGACGTGTTTTTCAATTGCACGCAGGCGGTATTCGTATGAGATGCTCTTTCCCCAGAGTAATTCGAGTTTCTGCTCAAAATCCTTTTGTCCGGCCAGCAGCATACTGACATCCCGCTGGAGCAGGTCGAGCTGCATCTGCAAATTAAACCAGCTTCCGACAATCAATGAAGCTAAAAGGAACAGTTGAACAATCACAGAGAGATTAATCTGCCGATTCAGCCGCCATCGATTTGAATTTTCTCTTACCATTATTGACCTCATGTGCTCGAGCAAATTGCATTCTCATTTATGCCGGTGTATAGAAAACATTTTTGCCGCCTATGCGAAACATGACGACATATGTGTCCGCCGCCAGGGTCCCCTGCTGATCGAAAGGCTCGGCCAGATTAAATGCCTGAATTTGCTGGCCGATTTCGACCGGCTCTGTGCCGGCATCGCTGATCACAATAACGATGACATTATAGAGATTATAGGAGGAATTACTTTTAACCTTGACCGCCCAGGCAATTGTTCCGGCACCGGGTGAAGTCACCATCGTTGTATCATGCGTCCTTTGTGATGGCGCTCGGGAAAGCTGCTCCAGCACCTGCCGTGCGTTCGTGTTGGATGTTGGCTCGCTCATGATTTTCTCATCCGGATAATTTTCAAATTCGTACACTGCTTTTGAAAATCCATGTGCACACGCTCGATTCGGCTCCGGCTGCGGTTGTCCCTGCGGCAGGAAAGCAGGTCCCTGCTCTCGGGAGAAGCGCTCACTCTATCACCGAGACGATAATCAAAGGACAAATACGGCGTTTGAATCTCCGCTGTCTCGATGATCTCCGGCGACGTTTCCGCCGCCTTGCGGACAAACTCATAGAGGGCCTCGGAATCATCCACTTCATTCGGGACACCGAGCATCGGATCCGTACTATTGGCGAAGATGCTCTGGCCGCAAACTTTGCAGTATTTGAATTGTTTCGGCAGAGTCAGGATATGCTCAACAACTGGAACCACAGAATGAACCGGACCATCGGCCACAATGGCACTTAATCTCTTATCGCTGATGACCGACGCCGTGATTCGGAACCTCAGGCCTCCCTTGAGCAATGCCTCCCAGAGTTTTGTGCCGAGCCGCTCGCCGCTGAGCCAGACGCCGCATTCATCAGTTAGGGTATTGAAGGCATCGAGATACTGCCACCAGGTCAGGCCGTTATCATACGAGACCTGGAGATAATAGCCCAACGATCTGCCCTGACTGTCGGTGGTCAGTGCCGGCCAAAAACGTTTGCGGCAATGGATGTAGTTTTCGCTCTGAAAAATCTTTGAAAAATCTAATGCGTCACCCCGATAGTAAGGAGGGCCGCTATAATCGCCCGCCTCGTTCAAAGTCCATTTGCGATAGACATCCCGAACCTGATAGAAATCCGGATTCGTGGACGGCGAGAAATAGTCATAGCCGTTACTTTCGAGACTGCTGTCCCAGGCCATCTTTAATTCGAAGGTCCCTTCGAAGATTTTGTAATCGCCCAAACCGATATACTTGTGTGTCACCGGCCAGAAATTCTTACTACTGCTCAAACCGGCAATATTTGTCTTAGAGAGACTAAGCTGCTCGCCTGCTTTCTGACAATCCAATTCGACGATTCTTCCCGTATCGGATTTATAAAATACAATCGCCTGAGCCGGTCCGGTCGGATTCATCCGGGGAACAAACTTAAAATCAAGACCAATTCTCTCGCAGCAGCGATGAAGAGCCTCCAAAAGACTCAATCCGGTGACATCGAGATCACGCACAATCTGGTTATCCGTCAACGCCTGCAAGCGGTTAAATTCCGGCATGTACAGACAACCTGTCGGCAGATATTCGCTTAGAAGATAATCCATCGCCTGGGCATACGTCCAGAGCCTGCCTTGTGACACTTTCGGGCAGAAAACCGTATATTTTTTGCCGTTCATCTGCACCGGCGATTCGCTCGCATTGGGATTGCTGTCGGGATTAAAGATGGTATCAAAACCTTCCAAAAACACATTTGTTCCATCGGCATTTGCAATTCGCTGGCCGAAGACTGTCACCCGCTTGAGGTTCGCACTAAAATCTCTGGCGATAATCTCGACAGTTTCATCGTCAGCTTGCAGTTGAGTTTTAATACTCTCGATATGTCCTTCAAAGACAGGATAGCTAAAAACCGCCGCTCCGGGAGCTACACCATTGTATAGGGCCCGAATGCTGATGGATTTGCCCATAGGAAAAAGTGTTTCAATATCTTCGATAGCATTGAAACTGCCGTTCTCATACGCAGCGGAATTATATTTTAACCTAGCTCGGCTAAATTCCGGCCAGCCGTCACGAACAATCTCGAGTGGCTCCAGAGCCGGGCACAATATACCATCAACAAAAATACAGACAGAAGCAGCCGGCAGTGCCAGTGATGTTTGCTCTGATTGAAAAAAGTCGATTCGATTGGACATATTTCGCTTCTCGTACTTATCCCTGATTTCACCGGGCGACTATATCAAATACTTTTGACCTTTATAATATCGATTGGATTGGGATTTGCCGAATCGAGTTGAATCCTTAACTGTGACAAAGATTCGTTCTCGATCCCATCAGGACTTTCAGCTCGTACGGCAAAAAGATATTGATCGGCTTCGAGTGCATGACTTTCATAGATGTAAAATTTTCGTCCCCGATATTCAATTGTAGCCAGCGGATTTTCGTAGTCGATTTGACCTGAGGCATTATCGTAATAAATCCTGAAACAAACCGGCTGTGATTTCTGCTCGAGCTGGCAATAATACAAGATAATCCTTATCTTATTTCCTGCGACCCGCTCCACTGTTGATACAAAAACTTTATTGGGATGCGGCCCCTCAAGACCGCCGTCTGATGTTATCGTGATTTTCACCGCAGCGGCTATAGTCCGCTCCTGACAGCCACAATTGTTGAATCGGCGAACGATATAAAAACAGGTCGAGTCAGCATCATGTGGGATATAGGTCGGCGGATTGATATCATCGGCATCCGGCTCGGAGACAACCAGGATATTATCAAAGTCGATTTGTACCATCGAGGGGCCACGATAAAGTGTCGTACAGCCGTTAACACGAATCCAGAACCAACCCAGACTCAAAACCGTGCCCAACTTAAAGGCATTGGCGGTCATTCCATTAAATAATGCATCGTAAATCCAAAACCTTTCTAACTCCGGCAATCTGCAAATTGATGTCAACTGACCCTTTACTGTAGATTGTGCACTGATTGCACCAGCGAGGTAAACTACAGTTACAGGGACATGCATTGAGACCGACGCAACATCATCGAACATTGCAAACGGTTCCCGATAGAGCCAGGCAATTTCCCGGGCAGACAGGACACGATTATAAAGCATTACATGGTCGATAATACCCGACATATAAGCGCCGGGAGTTGAATCCGCAGTCGCCCCTATATGCGTTCGGTCCACAGGCGGAACGGCACAAGCAGTTGCATTTGTACCTTCATTTCCCCCATCAATATATGCTCTTCGATCACTGTTAGAAACAAATACAGCTACACACTGATGCCAAATACCGACTGAGAAAGCCTTCGTCGCAACAGCAGTGCCACCGCTCCAGTCGGTATCACGTATGAAAGCAGCAACCGGATTCCCGGACCACGTTCCCAGCATACCGAGAAGAATGTTACCCGCTTCTGCTCCTGAATAACCAATATCTAAAATCACATTGTCGGTATTTGTGTTATCACTTTTAGCCCAACTGACAATTGAAATGGGAAGTTGAGTTAATATTGCAGAACTATATTGCAGATATTCACCGCTCCCACTATTAAACAATAAACCGCCTCCATATTTACTATTCGACCACTCCGGAGAACCGTTGCCGATATCGAAATTATTCTTCATTCCGCTCGAATCAAGAAATATACTGCCGGACCTTTCATTGAAAAGCCAGCAACCGACTAATCCCCGAGCAAGCGGATGGCTTCGGTTTATTTGTATTGCTCTTAGAGGTTTAAGAAGTGACATTTATTGTTTTTCCGTAAACACAACTGTTTAAGCAGTGATATAATTCCATGCCTGAACATAAGCTCTGACATTGTGACTATCTGTTGAACCTGTCTGTTGCACGCCGATCCTGAAATGAGCCAGATCCCTGACGATAAAGCTCAACTGTTGTGGGTCCGTACTTTTATCTCCCTGCATCTCCCAGATAGGCGTGTCATCATAATTGGAGCCATCGAGGCAGCCATAGAGCTTGATCTTGACCTCATCCGTCGGGGATGCATCATAGTCAATTTCCACGACCAGATGTACTCCCTCATAGCCGTTTGTCTCCAAATCAACATCCGAAGAAAAGACTTCAGTCGTTCCGGATAAAGTTACCCAACCATCTCCGGTTCCGATGATCTGACTTTGAGAAGCCCAGTTCTTACTTATAGTTGCCATTACTCGCTCCTTATTTGTTTTTGTATCTTATTAATCCAGGCTCAGGACCAAATCACCTGCCGCAAATTTTACGATGTCTCCACTGCCGATGGATTTTGACGGACTTAGTTCGCCGCAAGCCAGCATATTTCCACCTGCGACGGCATCAAACAAAATAAGTCATTGTCCCCCAATTGCCGGTCGCCATTGGAAAGATTATCTCATTGGCATTATCTAATGAACCGCTTAAAGCGGCATTCCAATCACCGGCGGAAGTTTGTACTCGTGCATATGCATTTCCGCTCGGCTCGGCCAGAGACAAACCATCATCGGCCGGATCTCCTATGGATAATCCCACGTAAATCGTCGGAGGCGTTAATGTGGCTTTGCTAAAAAGATAGTCTATGATTCTATCTTCCCAATAATCTGAAAAACTTCCCATGTCCCTATCCCCTCGTTATTGCCGTTATTTATTCCGGCGTTTTTGTGATACTCGATTGACTTTCGGATGGAGTATGAGTCACCAGCACCGTTTGCCCATCATCATCGTAATACTGGATTTGTCCGCTTAATTTGTTCTGAACGGCCTTATTGGCAAGCAATTTCTCGGCGGTGATTTTTCCTGAGCCCGACCAGACAATCTCGCTACTTTCCACGAATGTATCGCCATCTGCGGGATTAGCGCCGGCCTGCAGGAATATCTGGATGGAATATCTCCCTGACGAAATATTGCTATCGAAGTCTCCTACATATCTGCACCCGTCCTTGTCCGTCAGGCTGATATCATAATCGTCGGCATCTCGGCTGTCCGTCCCCCAATCTTCGAAAACCTGCCCCGCCACGTACCAAACTTGTCCTGCGGAGTTTCGGACAATGGAATAAAGGGTATTACCGGATACGTAATCTGCTTGTATTTCGTTCGGCATTTGAGAACTCCAGTGAAATTCCTCAATCAATTGAGGGGCTATATACTTTTAACTTATGTTATGTTTCCTCAGTCCAGGTCCCGTTCTTGGCGATAGTCACCCAGTCACCATTAGCATCGGCTATCAGGCTCAGGCTTTCACCTATTGCATTCGCGGATTTATATTTGCCTGCCGTCTGGCCACTATCGTCCCGAATCGTCGCCGAGCCGGGATCGATGTGTAATTCCTGTGCCGCCTGCACGGCAAAATGAAAGATGGTTCCAGCCTGTGCCGAAGCCGGTAGCGTTAGTGTCACTGTTGTAGTTGCCCCCAGGTTGGTGTGAACGCTGCCGGATTCGGACTCTGTGAGTGTGTCATCGGTGGTGTGCACCTCGATGGTCTTTGTCAGGCCGCCAGCACCATATGGCATCAAAACATTATGACCGGCCCGGCAATCAGTGATCGAATCGATATCACCGCCGGAGGTGGACACAATCGCCAAACGGATATGCGGCGTTACCGCCATATCGGGAAAATCATCGTATTCGTTAGTGACAAGACTACCGGCAGAATCCAGATAGATGTAAATATCCTGCTTATCATCCGCCAAAGTATTGCCCGAAGAACCTCCGAAACTGATAAGCTCCGTCCCCAGCCAGAACTTTCCCGCCTTGACACCGATGTCCAGACCGCCTTCGTCATAGACTCTTAGGTCGTTTGACCGGCAAGTCGCCAGTAACAGCCGATATAACAGCTTTCTGAAATGCAGGTAATACGGCGCTGTCCCGGTCGGGATATATTCTACGCCGGTCTCGCTTTCGGCTTGCAGGTTCAGCAGTTCATTATCCGACGGATATGTTTCAGCCATAACGTCCTCCCTATGCTTCTATAGAATGTTCAAAACCAGTTCATTTGTCTGTTTGTCAAACGATGAAATCTCCAATCCCTCGGCCGGCCTTGCAGCAGGCGTCACTGTAATCGGCCCGGTTTCAGTCACGTTGCTGGAGTTGCCTTTTTCATCAACGACTATGACGGCAAACTTATAAACACCGGCATCCAGCGGCGGGCTGGTCCATTGGATCGTATCCGCATCGAGTCCGAACAGGCCATATCCGAAGCTTCCCTTGCCGAATCCAATCGCGGCGGCACCATCATAACCAAAGTCACTGATCCCGAACTGGCTCATTCCAAAGCCGGCCTTGTCCTGCCAGGCAGGCCAGAGACGAATGGGCGGATCTGTGAGTGGATTTTCGTAATCGATTTCGCCGGTGCAATTATCGAAGTATATTTGTGCCGTTGCTTCAGGTGGCAAATCATGGCTTCTCAGCATAGATATTTTCACTCGTCCACTGTCACCATGTGAATCGTCAAGCTCGTCACTGAAATCGATGTCCGCATCCTGAGCCTGAACGGCAAAAACTTCAATCCTCACCGCACAAGTCAAAAAACTCGGTACCGGGACAATCATTTGCCTTTGCTCGGTATCGAGCGTTGTGCTGGCAAATTTTCCGTTTACATAAATTTGATAAAACACCTCCTGTAAAACCGACCGCCATCGAACCAAAGCAACTCGCGGAGCTGGAACGGGACACCCATCCGCCCAGATACCGTCGGGCAATACAAAAGCTCGAACCGAACTGATGCCGTTACTAATAAGTGACATAATAGTGCTCTTTAGGTCAATTGTGTGTAAGTGATTTCATAGTCGACGACGATGAAAGCCCCGTCCAGCCGCTCATCCGTCACCTGAAAAAAATCCATTCGAAGATGATCAAATTCTCTTCCATCCTCGGTGACAAGAGTATGCGTTTTCCCATCCATATAATTCGATATGGCACTGATTCTATCGTCTACTTTTACCCTGCTTTTGGCTCGCAAAGTTCCTGTTTGTTTGACTTTTCTGCCGCGTTGGCCAAGATCAATGGTCAATACGCCGTCCAGGCCCGGCACAGCTTTTTCTATCGAATCCCGGCGAAAACTCCCGGCCTCGAACACCAACTGCTGCTGGTCAAATACTGCTTGTCCGTCTATTGTTGTACTCATTTGGTTTCGCCTTTAATCCCGCATTAATCTGCCGGATGCCCCGATCTGAGTGACATCAACCACGCCGTCGGTACCAAGGTCGAGACTGAGTCGCGTTCGTTCTTTTGCCCTTGTAAAGAGCCTCTGATAGTGCAGGGACTTTTTCCAGAAATTCTCATCATCAGCTTTACCTGCCAGCATGGCATACACGCACGAAAGTACGGCAAAAACTGATGCCTGCCTCAGCACACTCGTATCCAGAACATCTTCGATGTCATAATCGGACGACGGATTTCCCGGACGGATACCGAAATATTCAGTTATTTGAAATCCAACCTCATTGGCCTGAGGCGCCAAGGTACTGACACGGTATGAGACATTTGTTGCCGCCGGTGGTGCGATGGCATTGGCTTGAGAATCCGACCTGATTATCGAAACACTCAGTTGCGTCGCCGAGTCCACTGAAACAATCTCGTAAGCTCCGTCCAGCGTCCCATCTTCTGACTGAAGATAGATCACGCCGCCCGCCGAGACCTGAGCAGAGATAAAATCTTCGCCGGATGCGGTGAAGGTTGTTCCGCTGAGAGCCCCCCCTGTCCCCTCAGTCAGGACTTGCCATGGAAGATGAAGCTGCCCGAAAAGCATTGGCTCATATATCAAAATATCCGCATCGTTCGAAAAGCTAACCATTTTTGTTTGTCCTTGTTATTTTCTTCTTGTTATTCTGAGCGGAACGCTCTTTACATTGTCATTCTGAGCGGAACGCAGTGGAGTCGAAGAATCTGGCCTGGTGGTTTAATATCATTCTCGAAATTAACTTTGCAATCATCGGCCAGATCCTTCGTTATCGCTCAGGATGACAAGCCCTTTAACTTGTGCTCAAGTCGCGAATCAGGCCGTGGGCCGCTTCATTTTTCAGCTCGACGGTATATTCGCCGATTAGTTCACCGCACTCATAATCTCCACTGCTGGCCAGAGGTTTGAAATGGAAACTCCGCCCGGCCAACGGCAGAACGTTGATGCGGGATGAATCCAGCAACAGCACCGCATCGGCTGGCAGCCATCGGGTCGTAATAATCCGGCACACACCGAAGTCACTCTCATAAATGCTGATCATATCGGTGAAAGTCGTATCGTTGGCGCCGAAGCTCCTGCTGTTGGCGGAAAAGGCGTTGATCTTTCGTTTCTGAAAACCGCCGACCACAATCAGGTCCACATTACCACTGCTGTTGTTCCAGATTTGTCGAAGTACATAATTAATTTTGTCTTCATCAAGATCTGTGCCGGATGGAAAGCCGCTGTCACCGGTGTGGAAGACATTCATCGAGAAGTGCTGAATAATTCCCTTCATCGACCTTCGTACCGAGCCGCTGCCCTCGGGATTACTGGCCGGCTGGCCGCCGTTGATAACTGTATTTTCCAAATCGCGAATCATCTCTCGCAACCGTTCCTGCTTTTGAAAATCCAGCTCGTCGGCCAATCCCAACTGACTTGCCGCCATATCTGTGCCGCTAACCTCGACAGTCGCAGTAAATATCTGTGTGTAGTTGCCGCACCGGCTGCGGTTGGTGAACCGAGCACTGGGTTTGTCCGCCCCTTCGAGAGCCGCGTTTCCGAGAATATTGATGACCTGGTCATCGGCCAGGTCCTCGGCGGTTGTACCGGCATAGCCGCGGACAACCGTCAATGTATTGCTGTTGATTGCCGTGACGAGCATTAATTCCTCACTACCAGCGATCTGAATCTGGTCGCCAATGCGAAATCGGCTTCCGTTATCGACAACAAAATCCGTGTCAGTGCTCGGATCAGTATACGTGCTGTCATTGACCGCGTCTTTGTTCGGCAGAAGTTCATCTTCGAGCCACTCGTGATGCGTGCTTCGGGCCTCCCGCATCGGGTCACCCAGAGCATCCAGCAAAGGAGTCTCATAAGGCGTAATAAGCCCGATGATATCCGATACATCCTCAGCCAGCTCCGGCAGAGTCGTCCCTGCTGTATATGTCGCTTTTCCTGTAAATGCCATTTTCTTTTCTCCTGTTTAAACCTCCCAGTAACACCGGGGGCTAATTATTACTTTTCATCGTTACTTTTTCATAAATAGTTTCTTCGCAGTTTCAGATACTCATGCAAATCTGTTCGATTTCCTGTTGTCGCCGCTTTTTTTGCCGCCCTTTCGAGGATGGTATGAACGTTAGTTGAACGCTCCTTAGCTCCGGCGGTCTTTGTCGCCGTCACGAGCTCATCGGTTGGACTGAATAGATATTGCTTTTCCTTCTTTAACTGCTCAATTACAGCATCCGGATCCGCTTCTTTGTTACCCTGCAACCTGGCTTTGGCAAGCAGCACTGCCGATTCAATATCAACCGCTCCGGCAGAAATTAATTTATGCATCAACGTTTGCTCGGCTTGGATGTCACTCAATTGCTCAGAGAGTTTTACTGTATTCTCCTGTGCCTGGGCCAATTGCTCGGTCAGGGATTCAACTTTTTTCTCGGCACTCTGTGCTCTTTTACGATAGCGGATCGATTCGGCCACCGGGACCAACTTCACGCTGTCGGCTTCTGATGTTTCGACGATGTCGTCTGACAAAACTTCCTGTGTCTCCATTAGACTGTTACCTCCAGAGCCTCAATCAATCAGGGGCTCAATATCTCATTGTTCGTATCCTAATTCTCTGAGCACCTGCTCAGTTGACACTCCTAAATCTTTTTTCATCTGTGCTTCTTTGAGCTTTTCGGCCATGTTCTCCGGCAGCGGGCTGGGAAATATAATATCGACCTCTCTGTCCGTGGTGCCGGTCTTATATATGTCGGCGGTATCGAGCATTCTTAAAACCATCCGGCAAATTTGTTTTACCCCCTCGCTGTAAGTAAATCTCTTACGTTCGTTCTTTGAGAGCATCCCCATCAAGGTCAGTCTCAAGGCCACCGCACTTGTCAAATTGCCGAGCTTGTTCTTCAAAACCCCCGCCACCAATGGTGTCACCGAGCTGACCTTGTCCATCGCCTCTCTGATTTCTGCTATGTGCAAAGCTTCGCTGGGAGTCGCTGCGTCTCCGCCGAACTCCTCGATAGAAGCCTCCGGATTATCGGTGTACCACATTCGACCGGGCGAAACAGGTTTGTCCTCAAAGCCCTCGATTCCTTTGCCCAGATACATTTTAAACGACTGGAACGTGATTCTGCTGGCCCTGTCGCTTAATCGTGTATTGAGTTCGTCCTGCAACGGGATTAACGGCTCAACGTTACTGTGACCCTCATAGAAATAGGGCTGTGCGATGTTCTGAATATGCACGACCGGCAGAAATTCCCATGGCAAGATGCCCTCGGCCACAAGCTCCTTGTCTTCATATCTTTGCCAGGCATTTGCCGAAGTGATTTCGGTTACGGCGACAATCTGCCGACTGTCACCGCTGCGCCGGCCGCCGGATAAAATCCGTGAAAGAAACGAGCTTTTTCTGGCGAGGGCATTTTTCTTCTGATAGAAATGCTGCACATAATACCGGATCTCTTTGTAATCGTTTTCATCCAGAACCGGCAGTGCTCTTGGCGCTTCAATCAGTTCCAGTCCGATTGTTTGTACCAGTCGTTGTGCTTCTTCGAGAGATCCCGTTGTCCGGGAATCCTGTGAGTGGTTTTGGAAGGAGGAGGAAGTGACTCGTTCGATGATCTCATCGCCAGGCCTGACGAAGCAATCGACGAAACCGTAAACACTTCCGAGCACTGCCATATCCTGGAGAAATCCGATAGCACCATTAGCCGAAAAGAGTGCCTTTATAATCGACTCAATTTCTGCACGTTTCAGGTCGTCCGGTGATTTGGAAGTAAAACTAATGGATTTGCCGAACAAAAAATCCACGGCGGCATTAATCCGCCATGCAATATCATTTTCGATCACAACTTCTTTTCTCTGTATATCTCTCAATACCCTTGTACCGGGTAAACCAGAACGGCCGGAGTGGACGTAACCGGTTATTCTTGCCGGCAGGCCAAATTCCTGTGCCTGTATGGATCTCTTTGATGATTCTGCCAGCCTGCTGTCAGAAATTTCGATCTTTGGATTTGCATAATAATTCCAAAGCAGCTCAAAGTGAGCTTGAATATCGACCCAGCGTGTATCGATGAGCCAGTCAATGTAATCTGCCTCAAGCCCGGTGTCCTGGAATATGTCAGTTTCAAATGCCATCCTTAATTCTCGCTCTTAATTTTTCAATTGTCGAACATCAACGGGCACAAATGCGCGCCCCCATAATTGGAGCTATATGCGCATATGTAGCGAAAAAAATGCCTTTTTTCGAAGTGGCCAATGAGCTAACTCTCTGTGGGAGCAGGAATAAAAAAATATTTCAATTTTTTTATTTTTGTCCGTAGGTATCTGCGCATTTGTTGCGAAAATCAGACAATATTTCCGACCAGAGGAGCGTTTTAGCAAATAAGATTGCTTCATCGGCGATGACCTTTTATCGTTTGTAAACAAGGTGAAATTTTTATATAACCAGTTGTATAGAGTAGTATCCCATGGACAATGAATTTAGAAAGGAGCAGATCGATATGAAAAAACCGAAAAGAACAGGCAGAATTCTCTTAGGATTGTTTTTACTTTTTGCTTTGGTTATTATTGGATTATTGTCTGCACCGATTTACGGCATCCAGACGACCAGAAGACCTTGGCTGACGCAGTTCGAGAATGGCCCTGTAACAGTCAGTTTTATAACAGCCCCTCCCGAAAAGGAAAAGATTATCGATGCTCGTCTTATATCCGTTGAGACATGCGGCCTCGTGCTCAGATTACCGAAAGATAGAGATAAGTTTTATCCCTATGCCAACATCATCTCGATAGACCCTAAGTGAAAAGAGATTTTTGAGTTGTTCAGACAGAATTACTGTTATTCCATGTCTTCTTTCTGAAGGAGCTGGATAATATCCGCCTTTGTCGGCATCGATTCGATTGAGCCGAACTTCGTGCACGCCAATGCTCCTGCCGCCGATGCGAACTTGACCGCTCCTCTAACATCGTCCTCGACAGCACAGTATGCTGCCAAAGCTCCTGTAAATGCATCCCCTCTGCCGGTCTGATCGACCAACTCAACTTCGAAAGCTGGAATCTGGTCGGCACCGTCTCTGTCAACAACCATACACCCGCGTTTGCCCATCGTTATTACTGCGTATTTAACGCCGCGAGCAACCAGGTCGGAACCGATAAGCTTTGCCTGGCGGAATCCTACCGCAGAATGATCGGTAATATCGGCAGCCTCGTCAAGATTCGGAATAATAATATCAACGGAAAAATACTCAATAGGAAGGTCGCTGCTTTCCTGACCCTTTTGTTCTATTGGCCTTGCGGGATTGAGAATAACCTTGGTTCCATGTACTTTTGCACATCGAACGGCAGCTACGATTGCATCCTGTGGCAGACCGCCATGAATTAAACACACATCCGCTTCGGATATAATCTGTTCGGCAGATTCTATATCGCGGATTCCCAAAGCAATGTTCGCTCCGGCATAATAGCAATCTGCATTTTCTCCCTCGGCATTGACCAGCGTTACAACCATGCCTGTATTTTTAGTTTCAGCCGTATGAACATTATCTGTATTGACTTTGTATTCTGCCAAACTCGTCTTTGCCATTTGCCCGAATGGGTCGCCGCCAATTTTGCTTACCAAATGAACTTCGCATCCACATAATGCAGCTTCGACCGCTTGATTTGGCCCGGGACCGATAGCCGCATATGATAGAGAATTGCCGATAACGCTCTGACCTGGTGTTGGGATTTGGCTGCAACGTATCGCCATATCCACGTATGTGCCGCCGATTACAACGACCTTCGGAATCCTTCCCGAGACCATATTCTCAGCCCTTTTTTTATATGTCCTTTAACTTTTTTTTCGATCCAGCAGCTTCTAAGAAAAAGCCCCTTCCAATGCTTGCTCAGGGAAAAAGATACTTTTCAACAGCTCATTATAGCCATTAATCCAGCTTTTTCAATATTTCTTTTGAATAATATGGTCTTAAAGTTCTAACAAAAGTAAAAATCTTTCAAACAAAATATCTTTACAACTAAAAAATATCCTCTATCTCTGCCTGCCAATTTTGCCCCCTTATAGCGGCAAAAATTGCATTTTTGATACTTTGTTATTTCAAAAACTACATAAAATAACAGATTTTTTGTAAAAAATTATAAAAAACACTTGACAGAGTTTACAAAAAAGCAAATACTATGTCAATGTTTGGTATATACACAATTAACTTATTGATATATAATGAAAAGACTAAACAGCAATATACCACAAGAAAGACTCCAATCAAAGAATCATCATCGCGAAGATATAGATTTATTACGTTGCAGGATAAGCCTGCTTGATGGAAAAGATAAGCTATTGATGTCAATGTACTTAGACAATGGCAACAGCTTTCGACAAATATCCAAGCTACTCGGAGTCTGTCAGCCGACAATAAGTCGCAGAATTCACAGATTAACAAACCATCTAACAGGGCAGCCCTTCCAGATATACCGGCGATACAGGAAAAAATTTAATGAAGGGCAGAAAGACTTTGCACGGGACTACTTCCTAATGGGCCTGTCGATGCGGCAAATCGCCGCGAAACGCCGGTGCAGCTATTATCGAGTCCGAAATATTTTGGAAGAAATACAAAAAATTATAAATATTAATAAATAATCACATCTTTTTTAGCCCCCATTTTAATGGGGCAATGGAACGAACAGATTTAAGGTAAATCATGGCGACATACAGCATTTCAAAAAGCTTTACCTGGCAGGGAACAATAACAGACAAAGTCGCATCTGTCTGCAGGATGTTCGGTCTCACTGCCGCGAGACTCAAAGAACAACGCCGATGTCATAGCTGCCAATTGGAAATCAACTCCGGCGATATAGTTTATATCACAGGACCATCGGGCGCAGGCAAAAGCGTGCTTATGGGCGAGCTGGAAAAAGCCGTCCAGGCAGCGGACAGTGTGAACCTCACAAATATAGAACTTCCCAGTGACAAAACCGTCATCGATTGTATCGATGCAGGTCTTCTGGCCGGCCTGCGACTTCTCAGCACAGCCGGGCTGAATGATTGTTTTTGTATCCTGAATCAGCCGAGCAATCTCAGCGAAGGGGAAAAATACCGATTCCGCCTGGCGATGGCAATGGCGGCGAAGAAAAAATTTGTCTTTGCGGATGAATTCTGCTCCGAGCTGGACCGGATTACTGCTGCATCTGTTTCGCACCAGCTCCGCAAATTCGCCGATAAAACAGGCACCACATTTATTCTGGCCTCAAGTCACGAAGATACCCTGCTCGATCTGGCACCGGATGTCCTGGTCAGCAAAGATTTAAGCGGCTCGACAAGGGTTGTCTATAAGGAAAGAGCCCGCAGTGCAAGTTCGCAAAATGAGAACCCGGCTTTAGGGAGAAGATGATGCAACGCTGCACCTTATGCAGAAAAGTTCAGATTGTCCCCGGCACTTACGCTGATTATAAACAGCTCGCTCAATATCATTATCGTGACAACGGCCCGGGACAATTCACATCGATTTATGCCCTCAGGCCAGCTCCAAATTCCGGCCGGCATCAGCAGACCGTAGGGGTAATCGTCTATTCGACGCCGAATCCCGGGCTGGAGCTACGCAACATTGCGACGAAGAATTTCTTCATCGGCTTCGATCAAAGCACGCAACTGGCACTTCTGAACAAGAACATCCGCAGGATCAGCAGGGTCATTATCGAGCCACGATTCCGCCGCCTTGGTCTGGCTGCCCGGCTGGTCCGCGAGACGATGCCGATGATGAATTTCCCGATCATCGAGGCAGTTGCGGTGATGGGTGTTGTCAATCCATTTTTTGAAAAAGCGGGAATGAAGGCCTACACAGCACCGGAAAAGGATCGTAACATCCGGCTGACAGAGGCCCTCAGTGCCGTCGGGATAGAAAACAACCTGCTCATCGATCCTGAGACAGTGCAGCAGAAAATCGATCATCTCGCCGGTGAGAAGGCTGAATTTATCGAGCTTGAAATGAGGCGCTTTCTGCAAAGCTACGGCGATCGCCGTTACGGACGTCACTCACTGAAGCGGACAAGATTCGTCCTGAATAAGCTCACGATAAGGCCCGTTTATTACATATGGTTTAATCCAAATTTAGGGCATAGGATTTAGGACATAGGGTACAGATATATAATGGCAAATCAAATACAAACAATTGAAATCGACAGGCTCATCGCTCATCCCGATAATCCGAACCGGATGAGTAAAGACAGATTCGCCAAGCTGGTTCGAAACATTGAGCGGACCGGCCGATATGAACCAATCGTCGTGAGGCCAAAAGGGTTTGCATTTGAGATAATCAACGGCCATCATCGTGTGAAGGCACTCCAACAGCTCGGACACAAAACCGCCGATGTTGTTGTCTGGGAAGTGGACGACCACGAGGCCGACATTCTGCTGGCTACGCTGAATCGGCTTGCCGGCTCGGACGTGCTTGAGAAGAAACTGGCATTACTCAAGCGGCTCAACGAACAAACAAAGGCACGCGAGCTGGCCAGACTTCTGCCGCATAACGCAAAACAGATCGAACGCCTGACCAATTTGAAATTGCCCACTGCCCCGGCGGAAATAGATGCAAACTGCTTTGCGATTCCGCTGATGTTTTTTGTCAACAACGAGCAGCACAAAATCATCCGGCATGCTTTGTCACTTGTTCAAAGCACTCGAAAAGAAACTACCAAAGCTAAAAGAAACGCAGCAGCCCTGACACGCATCGCCAGGAGCTATATCGATATGAATAAAAACCTCAGATTAAGTTATTCCTGTCATCCTGAGCTTAATTCACCCTGTCATCCTGAGCTTAATTCACCCTGTCATCCTGAGCTTAATTCACCCTGTCA
>CAZFOQ010000003.1:0-55858 GCA_964520535.1 uncultured Pirellulales bacterium
ATTATCGGATACTCTCTAATTAATAATGGTACAGTTTTTGGGGGTCATGCCACTTACACCGAAATAGTTTTCAATAACGTAATCTGTCACGGGCTCATATAAGCTTCCTCCGATGCCGTGTACGAACCAATCTGCCAGATATAACTGGATGAATGTGGTTAGAGAAACTGCTTTAGGGCGTAGACAATATCTGTCTCTTTCGCCTTTTTGTACTACACATGCTACTGTTTTCTTGCTATCTATGTCAAATCCAATATACTTGTCCATAAGAGTCTCCTGTAATAAATGTTATTGTGGTTTTAGTAAGACAACCATGCATTGCAGCCAACTTAGAAGGCTCCGGTTACATAGTTTCTGTCAGACAAAGGAGAAATCAGGAAGTTTAAGTAACTTCGCCTCGTTTTACATCTTAGGTTCGGAGAGGTGACGCAGTTGCCCCTGTCAGTAACAAAAGATGAGCGGTTTGATTTTGATGATCTGAGGATAAAAAATTTCCCTCATCAGGGTTTTCGCCGTGAACCATGCTCAGTGGAGGAGAGCAGCCAGCGGACTGAACGACTAAAGCGGGTACAAGACAGTAAAAAGACAACCGAAATCAGTAGAGGCTATTACCTTTACGAGTATTGCGCACCGATTGATCGTCTGCCCTGTCAATGGGAGGAAGCCTCCATACTCCATTTTTCAGATCTGCACCTGTCGCTGTGGCGGCCAGGGAGGTTAAAAAATCTTAGGCTCCTGGCGGAGGTTGTAGAGAGCAAGCAGGTAGATTTTCTTGTTATTACCGGCGATTTTGTTAATCGAAGTCACGCAGACCTGAATCAAGAGGCTTTGCAGATTTTGAACGATCTTCCGGCAGCGCTGAAGCTGTTTGTATTCGGTAATCATGACTATCTGAAAGGGGCTGCTCCAAAATTGCAGGAGAAATTACTTTCCATCGGATTCAAGGATCTGACCAATCGCCATATACGCTGCAGTCTTTACCAGGCATCACTTAATCTCTACGGTCTTGGCGATTACAGGGAAGGTAAGGTTTATTTGCCCCGGATTGGGGCAGCCCTTGCCGAAGAGACAGCAATTCTTGTTATGCATAATCCCGATACTATGCAGCAGGGTCTTCCGGATGTCTTCGATCTGGCTCTTTCAGGACATTTGCATGCCGGCGGGGAAATGAAGTTAGGCCGCTTTGATGGCGTTGAGTTCAAGAAGATGTTTGGGGGCCAGGGAGATTTCAACCGACAAAAAGTAGGCTGGGCTACGTTCAGCGGTCGTTTGCTTTCGTATGTTTCACCGGGCCTGACCCGGAGGATTGGCAGTATAAACACAGTTCAGCCTGGAGCAGCCCTGCACTATTTATCGGGAAGCCAGCTCCCGGCCATTGCTGGGCTCACTTCTAAAAGAAATAATCCTCTCTGACCTCAGGATCAGCTCTTAGATTACCGCTGATGCCCCTGTCCAGTATGTTGTTAAATACGGCAAAGAGGCATTTTTCCGGCTCTGGCAGGCACTGCGCCGGGATCGTAGCAGTATGGATATAGAGCTGCCGCAGGGCAATTTTTTCCGGAGCATCCGAAATAATATTGCCGGCGCAGAAAGACTGATCGCTGCGGGCAGCTACCCTGAAACAAGGATACAAGGTGCCGTCCGCCCGCACCACAACTTTGGCCAGGCCAAAATAGCATTCGGGAAAAGGCTCAATTTGCTCGCGTGCTCCCCGCACTAACAGATTGACAGCAATGTTAGTGTGAGTACGTATAAACTCTTCCAGTTCCGGGAAGGCCGCAATACGCGCCTGGATATTACGGAATGTATCTTCTACGTCTTTGTTAGTAATAGTATGCTCATTGATTGACGGTCTGCCCACCGGTGAACGCCAGGGGCGCAGCTGAATGTTGAAGCGCGACAAATACCGGCGGTATTCGCCCAGCATTTTCTCTCCAAACAGCGAAAGCAAAGCTCCAATATCGCTGAGATTGTTTGGATTGTACAGGAATCCGATCCCCACCTGCGGTATTTTGGTATCGCGCAGCAAGCGAAATACATTTTCTACTACTGTACCAAAAAGATCCTTGCCTTTGTTCTCGTAATAGGATTTGTCCGTGCCGTAATCAAGCGACACACGAAACCAGCTGACGTACTTGTGCCAGTGTGTATTGCCGGTGGGCCAAATAATTCCGTTAGAGATTATTCCCAGAGCCGGTGCATAACCGAACAGTCCGGAGCCCAGTGCTGATACCAGATCTCCCAGGGAGCGGCCCTCGGAATCATATAAAGTCGGTTCGCCACCTCCGACAATGGTAATTGCCTTGGGCTGGATTAGATCCATCAGGGTTACCAGTGAATGATAGGGATAGGAGACGGGGTTTGGCCGGGTGGCGTGATCATCTTGAAAATATGTGCAGGAGCGACACCTCAAATTGCAGTCGTCAGAGGCATGGAACTCAATCAGATCACGGCGTATGAATCCGGTCAGCAATTCTTTGCTCGACAAGTCTCGCAGCCGGGGATCAACTGTGCTCAGTTCTTTAAGCAGCTGTGAAGCTGCCTGCTCAACAGGAATCCGACCAAAAAAGTGTTCTTTCAGAAGCTTTAGCGCGTTCAAGTTTTTCTTTATAGCTTCCAGCAGAACTTGACGTTCTCGCACATCCGGCAAATGATTCAGTGCTCTGGAGCGGTTTCTTCCTCTGAGGGCACCATGATAATGACACTTCAGCTGCTCCAGTTTACCGCGGACAGAATTATCCGTGGGCAGAGGATGCACAGTGCCATTGTTGCCATCAATATGAACGCGCTGTCCATTGAGCAGCTTCTGCATTGCTCCCGAGCAGCCCACAACGCAGGGGATGCCAAACTCACGGGCTAAAATAGCTTGATGTGACAAAATGCCGCCGTATTCGGTTACAATGCCGCCAAGCAGCGGCATAATTCCGTTTAAGGCTGCAGTGGATTGGCGGGTAGCCAATATATCTCCACGTTGTATTTCGGAGAGCTGGCTGCAGGTGTGGATCAGTCGCACGGGCCCTTCGGCATGTCCTAATGAGGCTGGTATTCCTGTAAGCCCGGAAGCATCGCTGTTACTTTCTGGAGGATCAACTGCCAGCGATACGGCTGTTTTGAGTCCGATCAGGGAACGAATCATATATGACGGGAGTCCTGAGAGATCGGGCATCGTTTCCCGCGGTCCCAGCGCAGCCGGCACATCGGACACAATGAATGTCTGACGATATACCTCCCTTCTTTCAAGTTCCTCAGAGCTGACCAGCGGATCGTCACCGAACAAGGACTTCAGCTCAGATACTGAGGCTTCAAGGATTAAGCCGGCACTGCTTATAGCCCCCGTAGCTTCCAGACGCGATCCGGCTTCCAGGTAGGCCTGCCGTAAAATACCAACTGCCCAGAGGTCAGAGAAAAGGCCGCGCTCTTGCCGCAGCCTGTCCAGCGTGAGGACGTCCTGCAGCAGCTCATCAAAGACAGCCCGCTTTTCTTCCGGGACGAGACTGCGGACTTCCTCCGGGGACCGGGTTCCCCTTTGTTTCTCTTCTGCCTTAACCAGCGCCCGCAGGGCTTTCAACAAGAGATCCGGACGTTCAATATAGGTCTCGCTGTTGATGTCATAACCGTCAACAAGACGATGCCCGCAACTATCGATAAATGAGCGTAGCCCTTTTTGGACGGCACCCGGGGTGGACAACAGTTCGTTGAGGAATAAGTCTGCTTTAGCCGGTTCTTCCACAGCTTTGGTCAGGAGGTTAATCAAAATCGGATTACTGCGAAATTCTTCCACTGTGGCTGACCAGGTACTCTGATCTAATCCCAGCAGTGCCAAGCGGACTGGAGCCATGCACTGCACGAGGTTAAGCACAGCCAGTGGATCCAGGCCCGTCCAATCACATACCTGATGAATAAAATCCCCCAAGACAATAAAGGCTGTATAAGTGAAGTGATGATGCACGCCGACCATTTGGCGGGCCGTTTGAAAACAGATTCTTATATGGGCAAGCAGTTCTTCATCGGTCAGATTGCAGCATTCTACGGACTGTAGAGATTTGAGTTTAACAACCGCCTGTGGCTTAACGTTGTTATCCCATCTGGCTAAGGCATTCCGATAGCGTTTGGTTTCCCAATAATCACGGTTGATCTCGCACATGCGCTTGAACTCCGCAGGGGATTCAACCATTCCCATCTGATAGTACATGAACCGGTTGATTTCCCTAATCTTAACCCGGTTAGGAAGACCTATTTCGATAGCGCTTTTATTCCAGGCTGCCTCCATTGGTTCATAGTAATATTCAGAACAGCAGCGTGTATTGGGACGTGAAAAGTGATCAACTACAATCCACCGGCCGCTATTGGGGGGGATAAAAGCCGGCAGGCTGATGCCGCTGGCGGTTACCGAGCGAGCCTGCAAATACCAAAGCTGACCCTGGTCATCGATGGTCCACTCATAATCCTGCGCATCAGCAGTATCATCATCGGCAGTGTCTTTGATTAATTGAGTAATCTGATCCGGGGACAGGACAGCCGTATCAATTTGATCCTTCGGAACCTCTACTGCGACTGTCTGGCCAGTAACTGGAGACTCTCGGTATTGAACCGCTTTGCTGGCAATGGTTAATGAATATTCACCAGCAGCACGGTTATATTCTATTCGATCCGGAGTCAATCCTTTCGATACCAATCCTTCGCCCATGCCCCAGACAGCTTCGATGATGGTCTGTTTTTCGGCATAAACCGGATCACAAGTAAACAAAACACCGCTGGCGACCGAATCGATCATTTGCATGATCAGTACGGCCATTTGAAAGGAATCAGCGGCCTTTGATCTAGCTATCTGGTAACCGAAAGCTTCCGGCTCCCAGAGTGACGCCCAGCTGGCCAGAATGGCCTTTTCAGCGGCAGTAAGGTTACGGCAGTTAAGTGTTGTTTCGAACAGGCCGGCGGCAGAAGACAACCGTGTGTCTTCAAACACGGCTGATGACCTGACAGCGACTCTGCTTTGCCGCTGCAGAATAGAAGTTTGAATTAGCTCCAAAACCTGTGAATCAACACGCGAGTTCAGCAATCTTTGCTTGATTTGGCCAAGCAGCTTCGGTGTCTGCTCGGCTTCGGGGGCAGTTAGAACTTTGCTGATCAATTCCTGCAATCCAATGGCAACGATCTGGGATTGATAGATTTCAACCGGCAGCACCAGCGCCTCGGGCAACGGCAGCCCGCGGCGCGACAGCTCAATGCACCTGAATGCTTTTCCTCCGACTTCGCGGCGACTGATCAAAGATGAAGATACATCAAGCAGTCTTCCTCCCTTAAGGATTTTAAGAGGCGTCCGTGATCGAAAATTGGAAGCGGTCTCCAAATCAAGTACTCTTGTTTCTTTCTTCATCACTAATCTCTTTTTTTTTCTGCCGGCCACTGCTTTGTCGTCATCTTAAACCATTCGACCAAAATTCAGGGAACAATCTGCAGCACCAGCGGGATCAAATAGTTATACTCAGAGTTAAGCTTTTCGATTTCTTGTTTCTTCCCTCTTTGTACGATCTGCATTGCGCTATCATAGCAGGAAGTCGAAGCAAAAGGAATGGTCGGACAGGAGGACGGGAATTCATAGCTGGCCAGATCTCCCTGATAAGTAATGTTTCCGTCTTCGGTAATCACAGCATCCCTGGTTTGAGCCAGCTTGTGAAGGAAACCATTGAGCCGAGCAACAGCGGCCATCTGATCGTAGGGGATTTCAAAAGGCTCAGCGCGGAAGAGCATCTGTCTGAACCAGCGCAGCTTCTCAGAATACCTGCTAGAGAAGTCTATCTGTAATGATATCAGCTTGTGTTCCTGCGGTGACAATTCAAACGGCCCGAACGGAAACAGACCTTCTAAGATAACGCTGCGGCCGGAAAAAGAACTCAAATCGCTGTTGACCACGTCTGTTTTCAGGCAGGGTGGTAAGTACTGCTTGAACTCATCCAGATCCCTGCAGCTCATAAACTTGGTGGCGATAGTCTCCATCCACTTATCCCACTTCAGATAAGCCAGTCTTTCCATAGAGATTCCCAGGTGACCGTACTTCTGCTGCAGAATGTTTAGCAGCAGCGTTTTTCCACTGCCGGAATTTCCCAGGAGGTACAAAGCCACAGGTTTCTCGCTGGATCGCTGCAGGAAATGAAGCATTTGGCTGATTTGCTTAGCCAAAGCCTGTAAATCTAATACCGGAAGAGTGGGAGGCAGCTGTAATTCAGACACGTCGGCACCCTGCCTCTCACCCCAGCGACAAAGATGACTGTTGTAGAGATGCAGCGCGTCTTCCAGGTCGGTTTTTCTCAATGCGGTTATTAACTTTTGCTGAATCGGCAGTAAAAACTCCCGCAGCACCAAAAAGCCCATGGCAAAAGCATCGGCCCGAACATCTTTATAGGGATCCACCGCGATTCCTGGTTTCAGCTCTTTGCCAATAAGCGCACAGCGGTCGAAAAAGCGATCGCTATAACCGGAGCAGAGGGTAATCGGTTTCTCGCTCGGTGTTAGACGGTCGATCAGGCGAGTCTCATCTATCACCAGATCAGCAGCGGCGCGTTCATGTTCAAAAAAATCTGCGGTTCGGGCGTCACAGGTCTTCTTTAAACGCACCATTGTTTCCTGGGCTGAACGACAGGGCCACCTCAGGAGAGTATCGCGAAACAACACTTGAGCGACGTTGCGTTCAAAAGAGGTATCCAGATAGACCTTGAGAACAGCCTGCGGCGGAACGCTGAGCTGGTCAGCAATGGGGAAAACACGCTCTCCTTCGATAATTACCACTGCTTCGGATTTATCTTTTAAAGTTTCGTTGGCGACTTCGATTAAAGCCGGATAGTTGTAAAGATTTCTCACATAGTAGCCGTCCGCCTCGCGCGGAGCGTCATACATGCCGGTTTTGGATAGGCTGTGATGAACCTCAACGTTGACAAACGCATCACAGGCGCTTTCCACGTATTTTTCGGAGTGGGTCATCAAAGCTGTTTTAAGCGTGCTTTTGCCGCCGCCCTTTTTGCCTTCAAGCAGGACAACGCGAATGCCATGCTCGGTAACTATATCTTCAATCTCTGCGGCAACTCCGTCAAAATCCCGATTATGAAAAAGGTACTTCTTATACTTCTCAACGACTGTCTCCGGGACACCGAGACATTCGCAGAGGTGGTACAGCTCATCGGTGAAACTCAGCTTTCCCTTGGTATACAAATCCAAAGCCCGTTCCTTGGTCTCAAAGAAGTCGATCAGGCTCTGCAGCTGCCGGCCTAAAAGCTGGTAGTTCAGCTGCTGCGCCAGATCTGACGCCTCAGTCAAGTGATGCACAGCCAGCCCGGAATCTCTGCATTTTACGGCAAGTGCAATCTTGGAAAATACCGGATCGATTTCTTTAATCGCTGAGGCGGGGAACTGCTCGGTCCGGTTGGCAAAGTGGAGCTGACTGCCGTTGACAATGACTCCACTGTCCTTCCGCTTTGCAGCCAACCACTGCTGATAGGAATGGTTCTTTAGAACGGAATCATACTTTCGCAGGCCGTGGGCATGGTTGATCGCGACATGACGACATAAAAAATCCCGGGCTACTGCTCGAAAGATGTGGTCGGCGTAGGGCAGCTCAAATAACACTTCCAGCTTTCGAATTGACTGGAAGTCCTGGCAAGGCAGTACCAGTTCTGATGAAAATACTCCTTCCACAATCACCGGGCGGTGCTGGAGAGCCCGCGCCAGAGCCATTTGAAAACAGGTTAGGTCAGCTAACAGCTCGATCTTCGGAGGATAATGTGTCTGGGTTGAATTATAATAGGCTTGCTTGAGCATGTCGGTTTGATCCGCCAACAAGAATTCATCGGTGTGAATTATTTCTGCTGGTTTGGCAGTACTCTGGTTGGCACGAGCCAGCCAATATGCTGTCGTGCTCTTGCCGACTCCGCGTTCACCTTCGAGAACAATAAGCTGAGCTTGCTGCCGGGCGGCTTCCTCGGCAATTGCTGCAGCGATTATCTGGGGTGAAGTCGCCGCTGGCTGCTCCGGCTGCAGATGAGGATAAAACAGTTTTAATCCTTGGCGGATGCGCTCGAAGTAAATAGGATTACCTTCCAAATACTCCTTTTGCGCTTGGGCAACAAAGATGTTTCCGATTTCTATGCGCCAATCATCAGCAAGCTCCAAGGGGGTATTTGAATAAACTGCCTGTGGCAGCAAGTCAGCCTTCAGCTCCGGACTGGGCTCCGCCGTGGAGCTGTATGTCTTGATCTCCCGTTTAGCCATTTCCTCTCGAAGAGCAGCCGGACTGCTTATTATTTCTAGAGAAGAGGGCTCCTTATTGAAGAAATGATTGTTTCTGAGATGAGCTGTAATCCGTTTGGCAACCTCAGGGGTATCTATAGCAATTATCACTGGAATAGCATGACAGATCCTGTTTTCCAGTACCGCAATCTTCTGCAGCGCTAGACCGAGCAAAGAATATTCTCGAAAAAGAAAGGCGCTGCAGCCTTCATATAAGGAAGCTCCCAGAACCTCAGCTTCCTCCTTAACAGCGAAAGTATCTCCGACCTGTAAAAGGAGTGCGTGTCGATCCAACTCACGAGAAACAACTGATTCAAGCGTCTTTTTTCCCGGTTCCGGACTTATCTGGGTAGTTACATCAAACATAGGCGCCGCCATTTTAGCGTTTTTTCAGCTAATAGTCTAACTTTTCTTAAACCCGTAGAGAATTTTGCTTTATAAACTCAGCAAATTCCCCTATAATGCAATGTGTAGTAAATCCTTCGAAATTTCTGTTGTAAATTATGTCTGGAATTCAACCAGCAGAGTCGCCGAGCAAAGGGGACCGTCGGAATTCGGAACGGCGGGATTTGAACCACAGCTCCGAAGTTGAAGTGCTGCGCCCAGCAGAGCTGGGTGACGGAATTATATCACTTGCCGATCGGCTGGTCGAGCTGCTGAGTCGTTATGATGACCTTAAGCTTCGTCCCGATGCATTTATTCCGGCTGA
The DNA here is from genome assembly GCA_964520535.1 of uncultured Pirellulales bacterium. Taxonomy (GTDB): domain Bacteria; phylum Planctomycetota; class Phycisphaerae; order Sedimentisphaerales; family Anaerobacaceae; genus JAFGPS01. The sequence goes on from CAZFOQ010000003.1 coordinate 8,990, forward strand.
AGGGCGCGGCTCACGCATGATTGCTTTTCTGGAAAGGTATTTGCGAGGGAACCACAGTAGTGAGGATCTGTCCGAACTGGATCGTTTCATTGGCGGGCTGCGCAGCGAAAGCGAGGGGCCAGAATTTGCTTTTCGGGCCCGTCTGGCCGAAGCTTTGGCTAGGCAGGATCTGGAACTGGATCGATTAATAGAAAGTCGCCAATATCGAATAATTGTAGAGACGATACTTAGTCAAAAGGGGTTGGGTCTTCGTGCCATTCCTAAGCCTTTGATACCTTTTCATGAATATAATGGACATATTAGCTGCCCTTTCGAAGAGCAATTGTTGGATGCTGCAACCTGTGGGGTTGACCAGATAATTATACAAACCGAGCCGGAAGAGACGGAGCTTTTTAAAAGTGCACTGCGGCGCATTGAGAAGCAGCGAGCTGAGCTGCAAAATCAAAGGATTGAATGGAGGCTCAGTGACAAACAACTGCACCAGTTGGGCCATGATGCAGCAACCGGCGACTTAATCCTGGATGATCAGGGAGAGCCGGTGCGGTTTGTGCCCGGTCACGGAGTGATGATTCATCGGCTGAACGGGCTCAGCCGTCCGGTAATTTTACGCAGTGCCAAGAACGCCCCGAAGAGTCTGGCGGCACGAAAACAGATAGTAGACTGGACTAGAGTATTTACCGTGCTGACAGCTGATATCAAGCGCGAGATCAAGAGCTTTTTTGAAGCTGCTGAGAATGAAATGCTGTCCGCTTCGGCATTGAATAACGTCCTCGATCGTTTGCAGCTTCTGGGTTTGCGGCCGCAGCTGAATTATGAACAATTCCGTGCCGGTAGTAATACTAAAAAGCAGGCGCTGCTAAGCCGGGAGCTGATGCGGCCTTTGCGAATTGTGGGAGTAATCGAGCATACTGACGTAGCCGGCGGAAAACCGCTAATCATACGACACCAGGGCTGTGAGATTGTCTCGTTGGTCGAGCGAGATGAGTTGCTGCCGGTGCAGGATCGCATTTGGCAGGATTGCCGCTACTTTAATCCTATTCAACTGGTACTTGATCCTGCCGACTATCAGGGACGGCCGATTGATTTACTGCCGTACATTAACGAGCAGCGGCGGATTTTGGTGCGCCGTCCCTATCAGGGGCGTGAGGTGGTTTACCGGGAACTGCCGGGCCTGTGGAATGGGGGCATGGATGGATGGAATTCGGTCTTTGTTCTGATCCCCCGTGAGACTTTCGCAACGGCTATAACCTTAAACAACTTGCTTGATCCAGAACATCAAGAGGAGTAAAGAAGATGTTTGCGGATGACTTGCATTTGCGGCCAAATGACAGACAATGGGCACCGAATGGGATTACGCCACCACCTCGAAGTTCTCGCCCCTTTTCAGCGTGGCTTATACCGACAGCTTATCAGCGTGATGCGTTGTTTGAAATAATTTCAGACCTCTCCACGCAGTATGGTTCACCTTGTTTCCAACCGCATCTGACGATTGGCTGCGGATCCCTGGCGAGGCCTGAGCAGCTGGGAAAAATTGCTGAAGAGGCCTGTGACAGCATCTCGCCGTTAACCTTGCCAGTTAAAGGGATTGAGCATTCATCGTTTTACTATAAGTGCGTCTATCTTGCTTTGGAGAGTAATCCGGAACTGGCACTCTGCTTCAGGAAGTTGGCTGCTCTTCCGGATACGCCGCTGGATTTCGAACTGCAGCCGCACATCAGCTTGATCTATCGGGAAATTTCTTTGGAAGTCAGACAGAAGCTGGTGGATCAAATCAAGCTGGATTTCGAAACAGTAGTTTTTGATGGTATCCAGTTTGTGTTACAGGTAGCCGGAAAAACCGGAGATGCCGATGTGACATCTTGGAACTACGGAAAGTTGTATCCACTTCGGTTAACTTTCTAGGCTACCGCGGTCTACAGGCTGGTTAAAAAGTAAACTGCTGAATTATGTCAAAGGCCGCGCTATGTTCAAGGGTCTATAAAGTGTTAAGTGAGAGTTGAACCTATAACCAGGATTCGTATAGTGCGACTGACAAATTGGTTTGCTTTACTGTGAGCTACAGGTGAAGAAAGGCACTCATATATTATCTATCTACATCGGTGTACATGATTCGTGCCTGAGCATCAGCTCGGGCGACGAGGTTCTGCTGCATTTTGAAGCCGAGAGGTTTTTTAGAAAAAAACATATTCGCTGTACTCCGGATCAGATGCGACATTTAATAGGGGCAGGTCTTGAGTATCTTAAACTCACTATCAACGATGTCTTGGAAGTGGTTATGACCAGTGATGATCGCCGGACGGGGAAGCTTGATGCGTTCTTACAAGGTCCGCAGAAAAGCGAAGCGAATATTCTTGGCCGTATCTTTAAGCCGTTGTTTGCCAGTCATCACTTATGTCATATCGCCGCTTGCCGTCCGGCAGGCTTTAGCGACGCCTTGATCATTTGTGCCGATGCCGGCTCGCGAGAGGGCAGTACCAGGTTTTATCATCAGGTCGGTGAGAATATCGAGGACCTGGCTAATTATGCTGATCAAGTTTTTACCGGTAAATTTTACGGAACAATCACTCAGTTGATCATTGATCCCGATATCATGAATGCGCACGTGCAGTATCCAGGAAAAACAATGGGCTTGGCAGGATGGGGTGAGATTTCTGATCAGCTTTATAAGCTTCTGGATGAGAATCGCCAGGAGCTTAACCAGCTGCACTTTGAGTCAGTAGCTCATTTGCGGGAGCTGTTTGGCATATCGGCTGACTATAATCAGCCGTGGCTAGACAAGAATCGCCGGGATCTGGCTGCTACGGCACAGAGGTTTTGGGAAGATGAGTTTATGAAGGCCATTAAGGAGCATGCTCAACGAAGTCGTAATATCTGTCTGGTGGGAGGTTGTGCGCTGAATGTGCTCTTGAACACGCGTATTAATAATTCAGGACTTTTTGAGAAAGTCTATATTCCTCCGGTAGCGAGTGACTGCTGTCAGTCTTTGGGTGCTCTTTTGCACTTCTTTCCAGATCTGAGAACCGATTATCCCTTTCTTGGAAGAGGATTCGGCGAGTGCCGGGAAGTACCGGACCGGCTCGTCGAGGATTTGCTTCAACACCGGATAGTTGGCTGGTATGAGGGGCGATCTGAGATTGGCCCCAGAGCACTTGGGCACAGAAGTTTTCTGGGATTGCCGGATTCCGAAGCAATGCGAGTAAAGCTAAGCGAAGGGGTTAAAGGCCGGGAACCTTATCGCCCGGTAGCGCCGATGGTTCTTGAGACTGATGTTGGCAAGTATCTTGATTTTGCTGGTCGTTCGGAATTTATGACCTTTGCTCCAGTTGTGAAAGATCTTGCCAGAGAACAAGCACCGGCTATCGTTCACCGGGATAACACCTGTCGAGTTCAGACTGTATCAGAAAAGTCCAATAGTATCCTGGGTATGGTGTGTCAAGAATTGAAAGCGAAAGGCCGTCCCCCGATTCTGATGAACAGTTCCTTTAACCTCAGAGGACAGCCGATTGTGGATACCCCTGAAAATGCACTTCAGACGTTCAAGAACAGCAGTGCCGATGTTCTCTACTTAAATGGCCAGCGCTGGATTCACTAATTCCTGTTGTGGAAAATAATATAGGTATCTTGACATCAGTATTGAACAATAAATCTGCTCCCTTTATAATGCTTGAAATGATAGATCAATTTCTTCTAAATTGTTTTCTTCTAAAATAGGTATAAGCAGTAAAAACAAAAGCTATCCGCGAACCCGGATCAATGCCAGAGAGTTGTAAATGGTTCAAAGAATTAACATTCCCAGGATACAATAAAGAACGTACCAGAGCCATTGTGGAGGTGGGCTTAGAACGGCTTGCGCCGGATTTGTTGGTTTGTAGTAGACTTCTACAGTCCTCCCGGGAGCGTACATTGATCTTAAACACTTAATTATGTGAGACTTATGAGGTTTGGTCGCTTCATACGTACCACAGACACATACCAGATAGGTTCAGATTAGGTGTGAAAAATGAAGCTTTCACTCTATCAAAATCATAGATCTCCTGCACAGACCGTCTGCTGTCTTCGGGAAGCTTATTGTGTTTATCAATGCCCTATAGACAACTACGGAAAATTCTGAACACAATAGAATCCGTCAAATGCCAGAAAATATAATCGTAAAAGTGTATTTTAAAAAGTGTAGGATATTCAATTCTACCATAATCATGGCTAAAAAATAACAGCCAAAGAATTGAAGTATCTCGCCAGAGTTGGGTTGGTTCGGTGGTCATTTTACTCAAACTCTAATGGTAATCAGTTTGGGATAAAGTTTTGGCTTCTTCCCCTTAATGGTATACTGATAGAACTGATATCCAGCTTTCTTGCCATGTATCTTTGCAGGTTCGGTCGTGGCTGGGGCCCCAATGATGCGAATACCGTTGACACGACGGTCTTCGTCCAGATGAAGGTGGCCATGGGCAATCAAACGAATACGATGCGAAAGGCACAGCAGTCGCAGGGTTCTCCTTTGGTCTTTCGGGATAAAGAGGAAAAGGCGATTCAACATATGGGGATCACGACCATATCTTTTCTTCATAGTTTCGGGCATAGGAATATTGGGACTATGGTGTAGCATCACAATCTTGATTGGAACGCTTCGATGCTTGTGCAACTTACTCGCAAAACTCACGAGTTGGTAGTGTCCAATCTTTCCTACCGCGTTATCGATAGCAGAAAAATTGCCCAGATTATTTGAGTTCAAGCCAAATATAGCCACTCTTGGGTCGGGAATTTTTGCCCAAGGTAATTTCACCGGTTGTTTTCCCATTTTCAGACCAGTGACAGCCTTTTCTAAATCGGCCTTTCGGTAACCAGTTTTACTCAGAACCGGTAATCGCATTCCAAGGCAGCACATATCATGATTGCCGGGGATAACTAAGACTTTTGTCGCAAGCTTAGCCGCTCTGATAGCATTCCAAAATACTTGCCAACTTTTTTTGTCTCCGCGATCCGTGACATCTCCGGTAACTAAAATCAGGTTTGCTTTCTGAACAGGTTCACTTTGAACAATCTTGCGAAAGGCTACATTCATGCCCCTGAGTGCGCCGAAAAGTCGTACTTCGCTGCGAGCAGCTTTGTCGGAAGCAGTTAAATGTAAATCAGAAAGATGAACTATTATAAAATTGTCGTTGTTCTTTGCAATTGATTTTCCCTCAAATAATTACTAGTAATTGTTGTTTCGGTGTTGTCATAATCCTTCAACATCTTTCGCAATGGCTGTTACTAAAGGGCGGTTAATCTCCTAACTTATTATGCTTCTTTAAGCCTTATTCTTGATAACAGCACTTTGTACCCGAAGTTTCTAAGACGCTGCGCATTTTGTCTGATATATATTTGGCTAAAGAATGGAAGGCTGTCTGGCCACTTTCGCTGACCATCCGTGATAATTGCATATACTACCTGATAATCGCTAGTGGTTGGCCTGTTCTTAGGGCAAAGATTGCTTAGGTTAGGTTTCTGATTCTTTAGGACTTTCCTTACTGAATCACGGAATGTATCATCTCTCAAAAACAATTCGGCTGAGACAGTGCCTTGGCCGAACAGATGGCTTAACATCGCAGATTGGGTTTTTCTTTTCACATGTATGATCTGTTTGTCTTTCGAGAACAAATCGCAGAACTCAATCGGAGTTGTTGCTCCTTCACTACGGATTGTCTTCTTGTCCATTAACACGAGACCAGGCATATTGCTGGCGATTCGCTCATTGTAATCCCCTTCCTTTTCTCCTACTTCTGCATCAAGCAGGAAACTGTCTTCGTTAGGTATTTTTTTCAAGTCAGTGAGGACTCTATCCGCGTATTTTTTCTCTATTTGAAACCATTGTCCGCCTGTAAGTACATATAAATATTTTTCGAGCTTAACCTGTGAAACGAGGCATTCGTATATAGTCCATTTTGCAGCAGGCTCATCAGCCTCGACAAACTTCACATTAACTCTATGATTTCTTAAAAACTCTGCACTAACGGACTCTTCATCAGCGAGTAAATCTAGGTAATCACTCAGGTTCAAATCTGCTCGCCATTCATTACTTCTGCGCTCCGGGCTATATTGAAAGCCTTCAACCGTTAGCCAATCTAAAGGTTCTGGTGGGCATAGATAGATATCCTCTTTATCACCTTTATTTATTGCGGCCAAGAGATATCCATCTAGTTTCTCTTTGAGTAGCGGATCGCGTACAGACTGCAGGTGGTCCACCCACGAGAAATTCTTCTTATATTTATTACTTTTGTATGCAGATAAAATCTGCTCGCATTTCTTACCGATATCTTCAAAGTCAATGCGGCTGTTTAGCGCAAGGGAATCTGCGCCTGTAATCCTTAAGCCAAAATCATTTTGTATTGGTTGGCCAGTCATCGCACTTAGTAAGTCGCTATCAATGTCAATGTCAAAGGCGCTCATTGATGAAGCTGCGCTGGCTTGCTGTCGTGTATAGAGAGGTAGTTCTTCAAATGTGCGAAGATCAATGCTGCGTAATTTCTGTGGATTGACTGTGTTCAGCGCGACTTTAAGACCGAAATTCCGCTCGAAACTTTCTTGCTTTAATAGGTGACGGCCATGTCCAAAGGTTAATGCGAAAATGCGTGATGAGGATTTGATGAAAAGAACAGCTGAATTACTAGCGTTATTTGAAAATTCTATATTTACCGCAATGCCGCTCTGCACAAATTCCAGCCAAGTTGGGGGGTTTTCTCGCGTTGGTTGCACAAGCAAAGCACCTTCAAAAGCAACGGAAGTATTAAACTCATATTCTTCTAGCTCGTCCGGTTCTTTTAAGGTTTCTTTGTAATCCTTATATTTTTTTTTGATCAGTAATATTGTAAGGTGTCGACTTTTCTTTTTCTTTGCCATCAGAGCCCCCTATACATTTTAAACATATTCGCTCTGACCTTGCTTTATCTTGCCATCGCAATGTGTAAACAATACTCAATTAACTCGCCGTCTTAGTTGCTGGTTTCTAATCATACCCTTTTGGTCAAACACGACAAGGAGCCTTTTTGTCAGATTAAGTAACATCCACTACAGTTAATACATTGAGATTGTCGCATTTGTAACTGTGTTGACTACATATTTTTAGCCTCTACATCGATTAATTAGCCTTTCACAATATACAGCGTATCTGGAGACCAAAATGTTGATACTTTTTTTCCCAGCCTGCACACTTTATAGTTACGAAACGTATAAAATTAGCTCAGAAAGACCCTTTTTTCGCAATAAAAGTCGATTTATATTGCTAAATCAAATACTATTGTCAGGCAAAAATATATCTTACTGTTTATTAAGTATGGCGTTTCTGAACTGCAAAATGCTGATTGTTTTTCTTGAGGTTTACAGAAAAAAAGAGAAAAAACTCCAAAACTTGGCATTGCAGGGCAAAAATTCTCTTAACACAAGAAAAACTATGTTGATATGCTGAATTTGATGTTTTCGAAAGATTCACTTTTGATGCGTTTTGTGAAATGCCCGGGCACATCTGCAATTATTTGCTACATAATAGCACACCTTGATCCTTGACCTCCATAATTCGTGAGTTTGGCGCATATTTCTCGCTTAGTCCCCACAAATAGGCTTTGATAAGCCTTCCATCAAAGACCATCCTAGCAGGCGTAGCTGTCTGAGTTATAGTACTTTATAGTTGTTTCACCGCTCTCCAAGAGTTCATACCTCCGATGGTATAGAAATCTTTTCGGGAGGAGCGTGTATGATTAAGAGAGCAACTAAATTCAATTGGGTTTTGGAACCAAGTAAATTCCTTTCAAAAGAGGAGGCAAAAAAACTTTTAGAAACGGCACGAGATAGGGCAGAAGTTGTGTTTACAAAAAAGCGAAAAATACCTGTCAGGGATTACTTGATCGTAGACTTGGCACTTTCAACAGGGCTGCGGGTTATGGAAATTGCACATCTGGATTGTAGTGATGTCTTTATCCGAGATGGAATTTCTTCGCTTCTGGTCAGAAACGGCAAGTGTGGCAAAAGAAGGTTGGTGAGATTTGGCGAGTCACTGAAAGACCACCTCAACGAATACATACTTTGGAAACAAAATGTCGGTGAGCCTACGGGCCCAAACGATCCGCTGTTCTTGTCCAGCAATACTGGCTGTCACTTGACTACGCGAACGATACAAAAAGCATTCAAGCGCACCGCTGAAAGAGCAGGCTTGTCTGCTCACTACTCCATTCATTGTCTTAGGCATACATATGCATGCCAACTCTACAAGGCCAGCAGTTACAACTTAAGGCTAGTGCAGAAACAACTGGGCCACTCCAGCATTCACACGACAGAGGTATATGCAGATGTGATGGAGCCTGATATGCAAGACGCATTGAGAAGGTTATACAGGTAAAAACGCTGTAGATAATTGTTCTTCTGAAATAGCAAAGCGACGATAATATTGAGTTACAATAACACCCATTAACATGAAGTGGGTGGATCAGGCAGAGTCCATACACATTTTGCATAGAATATGGAAATGTTAATATTGATGGCTTATGCATACTCAGACGTTGAAATGTTTGCTCTAGCAAAAAAATAAAAAGAGATAACCTGTAGGTATACAAAAGATTCAGAACTCGCATCAACCATGAACCTTTAAAAGACAACATTATAAGTGAAATAGCTTTTTATCAAAAAAAATTCTGTATAGTTAACCAAAATATTCCAACCACTTTGGTATTTTTCTTGAAAAAATTCCTTCTCATTACTTAAATATAGTACTGATACGCGGGCACACTTTGATTCTCGATTCCAAATTGACAAAAGTTGTATCGTAAGTTGGCTTCCTCACGGGACTAAAGGGATAGAATCTAAATCAAAAAGATAGATAGACACAATACCTGCGAAAGTAGCTGAGTTTCAATTATGACTTTAGACTTTGCGATTTTCCGAACGCTGGATGATGTAGCAAGTGCCATTCGTTTGTCAAGGAGGTTGACGGTTTTTTTGGGCGCCGGGATTTCGAGATCTGCCGACATTCCATTAGCTTCGGAGATCATTGCTGAATTGGGTAACGAGCTCAAAAGCAAAAATACAACTGGACTGGAAAACAATCAAGACGTTTACAAATGGCTTGAAAAACAACCTTTTTACGATGAAAGCAATCCTTATGCTTCAGTTCTGGATACCTCTTTCCCCAATAGAATTGAACGCAAAAATTATTTTGAAACCCTAATAAATGGGAAACAACCAACGAAGGCACATTTTGCAATTGCAGAACTGATGAGTTGTGGCATTGTGCCAAATGTTCTAACGACAAATTTTGATCGTTTGATGGAATATGCCATCATACGTATATGCCGGCAGATGCCATGTGTTCTTCTATTCGATGAGATTCCTAACTATCTGGATATCAAATCGAATCGCCCTAAAGTTCTGAAACTTCATGGGGACTATCTGTTCGGAAATATTCGAAATCTTGGGTATGAGCTGTACCTTGTTAAGGAAAGTATGTCAAAAAAGATTGAACTGGCCGCAAAACAAGGTGTCCTTATCGTGGCAGGTTACAGCGGAGGCGACAACTCAGTAATGGAAGTTTTCGAGGAACTGGCAACCCAAAAAGATGCTTTTCCAGACGGCGTGTATTGGCTTACATTGCGGGGTCACGCTGCCAGTGATCGAGTTTTAAGATTTATCACATCTGTTTCAGACAGAGGCTCAGGTATCATTGAGATTAATGATAGTGACAGGTTTTTCATGGAGCTTGTCGAATACTTGGGGGCGTTACCTAAACCAGATGTCCCGCAATTGGAACACAATGCCCACCTAATACTAATTAGGAACAACGACAGAGAAAGCTTCATTCGTAACCGAACGGACGAGCTTTCCGCACGAGAGTTTCTGGAATTTCTGCGAAGAACTCCTCACGTAAGCGATTTTGCCAGCTCGGAAGCTGCGTTAGATTATCTCCTATCAAGATTCGAAGAGAATGGAGATATTCCAAGAAACATAGGGGAACTGGTCGACCGTTACATTGATCTTCTTATTGGCAGTTGTGTGACGAAGCCAGACGGAGTTCACAATAAGGCTGAATACAGTTCAAAAACTAAAAGAAGAATGAAAGATATTTCACAACTCGGTTTATTCAACGCCGAACAACAAGAAACCGATATCAAGAAAACGTGGATGCGCAACTATATCGGGGCTTTACAATTGATTGAAACCGGATTGGATCACAAGAAAATCGGCCAGATGTTGCTGGATGACAGCGCATATGGAGCGTTGTCTTTCTATGTTGGTCTTATTGAAGATGCTACACATATAATAAATGGCGCTATCCACCAATCTGTTGATTCAATAATCCTTTATGGACGAATAAGTCCATGGCCGAAGTCTTTTTACAAGGCCGCAATGTTGATAGGATTCGCTTCTTTGGTCGATAAGGGTACTATCGAACGAATTGCTGATATGCTACTGCTTGAATTTGACACCGAGCGTTGGTGGCCAAGAGAAGCCATTTCAGCACTGGCTAATATGGGCGACGGTATAATTGATTATCTCATTCAATACATGCTTGATTCCCTTCAAGACACATTCTCGCGAGAGGATGCCGCCTTAGCATTGGGTCAGATAGGAACACGCAAAGTTGTCGACCGCCTAGCCAAAGCCACAAAAGGTTTGATGGCAAGAGACACGAAAATGGTGGTTTATGCTCTTGGTCTAACAGGCAATCTAAGAGCCGTCCCAGTACTACGCGACATAGCATCGAACATTGCAACTATATCCAATGAGGTACTTCAACGGGCACTCGATAGTCTTGGCTACGAGGGCAATGATATTGAGGCTAAGGCAGATCATGAAGAACCAGATCCTCGTCCAGAATTAAATCCAAAAGCAACTTTGGCAAAATATATTCCCAATCTTGAAGACCGTTCAGTTTCATCAATTTGTCAGAAGATGTTTATTGAGAATCCCAATGCCTGTCTGAAAGCTGTGAACAAAAATATATGTCCGCCAGATGAGAAAAAACTCTCCATTGTTGGGGCAAGCCTTTTGGCCCAGAACAAGCCTTGGGAAGCAGAAGTACTTTTTGTTGAATGCCTTGAACGGTATCCAATGATAGACTGTAATTACCATAACCTTGCGCTGGCTTATTCACGCCAAGGGCGTCCACTTGCTGCAAGAAGGTATTATGCACAAGGACTTTCATTGAATCCTGATTACGGCGATTACTATAATGATTTCGCGGTTACAATGCAAAAGCTTAATAACCTAACAGCAGCACGTCATTTACTTGTTCATGCACTGACAATCGACTTCAATAACTATAGACCATGGCTAAATTTGGCTTCAGTGAATATATACGAAAGCAAAATACTTAAATCTCCCAATATGAGTCTGGTTCCCGACGGAAATCCTTCTCATCCAGGTCTTTATACCTATAGTCCGTCTTCTGAAATAAATTTTGGTGCTGTGATTAATTCCGGCAAGCTGAGAGATGCTCATATCTGTTTGCGAAAGGTTCTGAAGTTAAATCCTTCTCATCCTACTGCCAAGCTGGATTTGGAAAATCTCAAATTACTGACAGGCAAAGCAGATGACCGAGAACCAGCCCCAAATGAACTTATTCAGGTTCTTCATATGGGCGAAATAATCATTCCTAATTCTGTTTATATCGATGATCTCCCAGAGGAAGCACGTAAGGCCTGGAAACACTCAGCAGATCTACTGTATCAAGGGGATTTGACGGGTGCTCTGTCATCCATGGAGGCAGTGCTTCCGATCTACCCTGATTCTCTAAATGTTTACCATAATCTGAGTATCCTCTATTCAACCGCTGGCCAGACAGACAGGGCTACTCAGTGCTTCGAAATCGCTCTTGGAAAATGGCCTTCGGACTACCATTTGTTGCTCAACTACTCTTGTTATCTGACAAAATTAGGGCGGCAAAAGGATGCCTTGATCATTGCAGAAAAAGCTGTAAGCGTAGAGCCGCAAAATGCAGCCTCCTGGTATCAACTTGCCATAACATTACGGGCTAACGACAAGAACGATGAAGCCATTGATGCTTGCAAGGAAGCCATAAAGTTTGCTACACGGTGGTCAACAATAGAGGCGAGAGCAAAAGACTTGCTGGAAGAAATCGAGAAGTAGAGACGTCTTAAAACTGTCTAATTATCATATAAAATATAAAGGAGGTTTTATTTGAAGAACTAGGATAGACAACAGAATCAAATATGTTTGACATACCTTCACAGAACTTAGGAGGCATAATATGTCATTTTTATCAAAAATATTTAGAAGAAGATCCATAAGTAAAGTTCAAAATGAATCCGATATGTTATGTGATTATACTGGGTTCAAACGGAAGTTCGACAGCGTTATCCAAAAAGAAAGGCCTCCGATAAAAGACCGACAGAAGTTTGACCAGCTTCATGGCGAATTCTGCATATACTTTTACGGCAAGTACATGAAAGCCCTTCGTAATGAAACGATTGACCGCTCTGCAGCTATCAAGGCTCTCGAAATAGCTGAAAAACTGACAACAATGGAACCGCAACGTGCTATACCTTGGACAGATAAGTGCCTTGCACTAGGAGCTTTGGGGCGTTATCATGAAGCCCTTGAAGCCAATAGGCACGCCCTAGAAATTGATCCGAGTGACTCAGATAAATGGCTATTACAAGGTAATATTTTCATAACTATTGGGAAAAAGCAAGAGGCCATGCAAGCTTTCAAGAGGGCTAAAGAATTAAAGTAGGCGTGTCTTAGTTGCCTGAAGGAGGGCTCCTTTTGTCTTCATAAGAATATTCAGTTGTTACATAGAGGAGATTTGGCAAAATGATTTTGAGATCGCCCTACGATATCATAGAGTCAATTCGATTTTGCTGGCAATGCTCATTTCTCATTGGCGCTGGTCTTTCAGTATCAGCTGGTATACCTAGTGCGAAGGGAATTATTGTTGATTGTGCACAGCGTATGTATGAAGAAATTCACGGACCATGTGCATTAGATTCGTCCGCTCTGATGTCTTGGCTCTCTAAACAGAAATTCTATGATTCGACTCGTCCTTATAGCTCTGTTTTAAACGCATCCTTCGCTTCAGAGAATGACCGTGTGGAGTATTTTGAAGAACTTATGATCGGTGTCAAACCGACTCAAGCACATTTGAGGATAGCTAATATCATTGCCAAAGGATATGCAGATATCATAACCACAACAAATTTTGACCATTTGATGGAATATTCAATACTCCAACGATGTAAACATTTTCCAATTGTAATTATGAGCAAGGACTCTCCCTCTGACCAATCCATAAGCTCTTGGAGAGCAAAGATTTTTAAGCTTCATGGTGACTATCTTTATGGAGACATAAGAAATCTCGATCAAGAGCTATCGCTAGCACAAATTAGCATGTCAAGAAAACTTACTCACGCTATAAGTGCCGGCCCTCTTCTGGTTGCTGGTTACAGTGGTAGTGATGCGTCGGTAAGGCAAGCGTTGGAATCCGCTATTAATGACATAAATCCCAAAGAGCAGACTGTTTTTTGGTTAAAACTAAAAGGTTACTCACTGAATTCTCAAGTTTTCGATCTTCTTGAACGGCTTGGTAATGACAGAGCTGCAATTTGTGAAATTGATGACGGCGATAGCTTCTTCGTCGAGATTGATGATAGTCTAGCTGCTCTGAAGTCAAGTCAAGGTCAAACGCATGTTTTATGCGATAAACCGTATGCCACATCCTTAGACTCATCTGCTGCCACAAAATTCATACAAAAACGTTTAAACACGCAAGTCCCAAACGAATTCAAAGCTCTCCTTTCCCGTCAACCTGAATTAGCACCATACTGTCTTACAGAAGGCTCTCTTGATTATCTCTTATCTAGGTTTGAAGAACATTTCGAATTACCGGCGAACCTTGGTGAAACGGCTCTTCGATATGTAGATTTCCTCTCGGGTGGATACATTGAAAATAGAAGTCGCGAATACAATATTTCACAACGAACACAGAATGATCTTCAAGAATTAGGATTATTGTTGTCAGGCAACACAACGAAAGGCTTTTGTTCAAATATCCTAATTCCCCTTTTGGAGGCAATGTCGTTAACCGAAACTCGGTCTATTGAGCAAGTAGTAATAGCAATGAAAAATGGCACTATTCCGATATCAACACTAATGATGTATGTTGGTCTCATCCCCAGTGCAACGCATATCATAGCTGAAATGCTTATATCCACGGATGTGCCATTCTATCAACTATTGCATCGTTGTCCATGGCCTGAACAATACTACCTCGCAGCACAGCTTGCAGGAGCAGCATCACGAGTGTCGAAAACACTTATAGATAGACTTGTGAATTTGCTAATCACTGAATTTGATACAGAGCAATGGTTTCCTGAAAATGCTACTAAAGCTCTTACGGCACTCGGCTCCTTTGTTATCACAGAAATGGTTGATTATATCACTGATGTTGGGCAGGATGTTTTTGCACGTGAGGATAGCGCTGAAGTATTGGGTAATGTTGGCACAAGACGCGTAATAGACAGTCTCAAAGCTAAAGCTGACACGATACCAGTAAACGATACGTTGATAGTGGACGCATTGGGACGCACGGAAAATCCAGAAGCTATTTCAGTTCTTGTCTCGATTGCCAAACGTTTAAGCAATAACAGGGATGATATTCTACAAGAAGCACTAAGAAAGGTTGGTTATAAAGGGCCACATGTAGTTGCCAGTGGGGAGATTGCCACAGATCTCCCTTATCCAAAGCGAGTTGATATTAAAGAAGCTGTATCAAGACTCTGCCCTAATATGCCTGATGAAAAGTACAGTATACAAGTTACATATGATATCATCACCAATTATAAAGATTACGATCATTATCAAACGACATGCGGTACTCCAGCAGATATTGTTCTACTCATTAGCACTGCTGAACATCTGCGAAGACAAGAATCATTTCAGGATGCTGAAGCATTGTTATTGGAATGTCTGTTAAGGTACCCATGGATATACCATGTATATCATTATCTCGGTCTGCTTTACTACCAAATGGAGCGATTTCCTATTGCTCGCCGATATTTTTCATTGGGATTATATCTTAAGCCAAACTTTTCGGGATACTTCACCGATTTTGGATTAGTCATGTCCGAACTTGGCAATTCTGATGCTGCTCGTTACCTGTTCGTAAAAGGAATTACTCTAGACCCAACCAACCATGTTCCTTGGTATAACCTAGCTTCTGTCAACATGGGATTTGTGAAAGCCAAATGTAAAAAGGAATACGAATACAATGGAGTTACACTATTCAAGTTCGCAAAAGACTTCCAATTTGAGGCTAATGATGATTTAGATCCATACCGTGCTGCAATTTGCTTAAAACAAGTTCTAAAATTGAAACCTGATCACCAAAATGCAAGACAAACACTGGAATCTCTTCGTGGAACTTTCGGAATGCATCTTGGAGACCATTTTCCAAGCAAAGAGGAACTGTCATATGCACTCACATACGGAAGTTTAATTAAAAGCAAACCGATCTGGACCGAAGGGATGCCTGAAGAGGCGATTCGCCTATCATTAGAAGCCAACCAAATGGAACGCTTGGGTAAATATCAGGAAGGTATTGATCTGATGAGACAGTCCATTCAAATTTATCCATATGAGGCAAGATCTCGAATAAATATTGCCAATATGGCAGCATACCTCGGACATCTGCAGGAAGCAGTGGGCACAATTGAAGAAGGGCTTGGAGTTGCGCCATGGGATCATGACCTCCTTGTAAGCAAATCTGTCTTTCTCGGACTACAAGGAGAGACTAAAAATTCTCTTATGGCAGCCCAGAAGGCAATTCGAGCATGGCCTAAATCAGCATCTGCATGGATAGCATTGTGTCAAGCATATTATGCTATTGGTCCAGAAGGAAAAAGTTCAGCGATTGACTCATACCATCATGCTATGGAATTCTGCGAACCGTGGTCTTGGGTAGCTCTTAATGCAGATAAAATATCAAAAGAACTTGGGATTCAAGAAGGCTTATTATAACAGTATTCATTTTGAGATACAGATTCAGTTTATAAGGAAATTATATGGGATTGTTTGGCAGACATAAAAAGAAGATCAGTGAAAACGAAGCAGACAAGGGCATGCGCTCCATGAAAGACTTTGTGAACAAGTGTGGTGGAGACATGAGAGTGTATAAATGCCCTAATCGTTGTTTAGATTATTATGTAGACGACTGGACAGATGAACCTGGACCTCATCCGCCACCCAATCGGACATGTCCTAAGTGTGGCAGTAAACTGGTTCTAATGTAGTTTTTGTCATACTGAAATAGTGTATAGTTTCATGGGTTCAATAAACATATTGATATGCTAGTTGTCGAAGACTACTGTGTTTGATGGGGCATTGGTCATAGATGCCAAGTCATTGATAGTCTAAACAAGAGGAAAGATTCATATTTCGTA
This sequence comes from uncultured Pirellulales bacterium, assembly GCA_964520535.1. Lineage (GTDB taxonomy): Bacteria > Planctomycetota > Phycisphaerae > Sedimentisphaerales > Anaerobacaceae > JAFGPS01. The sequence goes on from CAZFOQ010000003.1 coordinate 25,414, forward strand.
TAGTGTTTAATCCGTGATGCGGTTCAAAAGAAAGCCTTTCCCCCTTTAAAAATAACTTTGATTTTCAAAATTCTCCCCGATGCTTATAGCGAGAAAGCATTTCGGATTAAACTCGATGAACGAAACCGCTTCGCGGTGCTGCGGGGCGTCGAAGTAAAATCAACCCTGCTTTTCTATGGGGATTGTAATAAGGGCCCACCATTATCGTGATAGACCTTCGTATGGTCTGTGTAATCACTTTGAGCATAAGCAGACGTAACATGCTGTTGTTATCATTTAGCTGTATGCCAAAAAGCCGTTCAGTGTAACTTTCTTTATAGCATGTTGGGCAACAGATATAGACCGGAACTGTTGCCCTCCTGAAGGGCGTTGGCATAAAAAACAGATGTATATTGAATTTGGTTGTACTCATGAGGTGTCCAAAACCTCCGGCATAATGGGTGGGCTCCTTGAAACACATGCCAAAAGTATCGGCAGCTCAATAACCCGCCTCATACGACCTTGCTTACATCGGGGACATTCTGTCACATCTACACCGGTCAATCGCAGCATTTTCTCTTGTGCTGTTTCTTCAGGAACGGGTGGTAAATCAGCGGATAAACCGAGCAGTTCACGGCATTTTGCCATATCCTCCCTTTTGCAACGGTTGGCCAGAAAGCCATAATGGCGGATTCGCACGTATGAATCGGGAAGTACGTGGAGCAGGAACCTGCGGATAAACTCTTGGGCACATACAGTCATTTGCTTACACTTATCACCCTTGGTACAGTCTCTATAGCGGAAGGTAACCAAGCCGTCTTCGGCTTTCACGATACGATGGTTGGCAATAGCAACACGATGTGTATAACGGCCAAGATAGTCGAGCACTTTCTCAGGGCCATTGAAAGGTGCTTTGGAATAGACAATCCAGTCTTTTTTCCAGAGTTGGTTGATTAACTGTAAAAAGTTCTCTTCAGTTGCAAGATAGGCCATCTGCCCGGCAAATATCAGGTTATCTTTGACAAAGGCCTTCTTAAGATAATCAATAAATTTGCCACGAAAAACCCTTGACAGTGCTTTCACGGGAAAGAGGAAATTCTTCCGGGAGTGTATCCAGCGCTTGCCGTCAAGGGAAAGTACTCCTGCCGGGATCACGCAGTGTAGATGAATGTGACTGAGTAGTTTCTGGTCCCAGGTGTGTAGAATCGCGGTAAATCCTATTTTGCCGCCCAGCCCATGTCTGGGATCCGCACCGAATTCCTGCAATGTTTGAGCAACAGACTTAAACAAGATGTCATAAACAACCGTTTTGTTGTACAAAGCATTTTGATTTAACTCATGCGGAACAGTGAAAACATTATGGAAGTACTCTACAGGCAGTAGCTCTGCCTTGCGTTTTTCGAGCCATTCTGCCTTGGTCAGAGCTTGACATTTCGGACAATGGCGGTTGCGGCAGGAGTTATAAGCAATCCTTTCAAATCCGCAACGGTCACATCGTTCCATGTGCCCGCCGAGATATGCTGTGCGGCAGACCTCGATGGCATGCATCACTTTCAGATGAGTCAGAGGCAACGGATGCCTGCGTCGGTACTGCTCACCATATTCGCGGAAGATATCAGCAACTTCGTAGCATGGTCTTGCGGATTTAAGGTTCTCTGCCGTCTGTATAGCAATGGACGGCATAGGTGGACCTCTACTGGTTTGATCTATCAGATGGAATCACCAGTAAATCCAGCGGGCTTTGCGTTCCCTGCAGCGTCTTGCTGGTTACCTGCAGATATCGCACAGTGGTTAGGATGGAGCTATGGCCCATCAGCAGTTGGATAGTGCGGATATCAACCCCTGCTTCCAGCAGGTGGGTAGCAAAACAGTGACGTAAGGTATGAATCCCGCCTTTTCGGGTAATACCGGCCTTTGCAACTGCTTTAGCATAGGCCTTTTGAGCCATGCGAGCACACAATGGTTTGTACCGTTTAATGCCTGGAAACAACCACACGGCAGGCCGCTTCATCTTCCAGTAAGCGCGCAGTTCACCAAGCAAGCGTTTCGATAGAAGTGTATAGCGGTCTTTCTTTCCCTTGCCCTGATCCACCCGGATCATCATGCGGTCGCTATGGATATCTGTGACCTTCAGGTTCACCAATTCACTGACCCGAAGGCCTCCACTGTAGGCGGTCATCAACAGGACCCGATGTTTTGGATTCCGTGGAGCAGCAAATAGCCTCTCCAGCTGATCAGGGCCGAGGATCTCCGGAAGGCGAGTTACTCTTTTTATTTGTGGGATGGAAACACTTGCTCCATCCTGCTTGAGCGTCACCGTGTAGAAGAAACGAAGTGCTGTGATTATGGCGTGGCAACTACCCACCGCGAGCTTACGTTCGCTCAACAAGTGCACAATGTAATCCTGGATTTCCTCTGTGCCGATTCTATCTGGCGATCGGTGGTAGTACTCGGCCAAGTCAGCTACTGCCCTGAGATATCCTCGTTGTGTACCGGCTGAAAGATTCCGCAACTGCATATCTCTGATCATTCGTTTTCGTAACTCTGACATAGTGAGTCCTTTCATTTTTGACACCATAAACATGGGACACTCCCGGTGAGTGTCCTGTCAGAGAAATCTTAACGGATAATCTAAAAATGTCGGTATCATAGAATTGCTAATAGATATGAGAAATGAAGTTACAAAGCTGAGTGCCTATACCACCGCGAAGCGGTTTAGTTCTTCGTAAGATTTGTGAACTTTTCGGATGTTTGACACTGTAAGGTGCAGCAGTTAATAATTTGCCTAACAGCTCACTTATAACCTTCTAACACACTCTCAGGCTTCATTGGTTCTGGTGTAATCCCTGGGATGTCCTCATGTTTCTGGAAATCAGACTCTGATTTTTCGAAAGCCTCTTGATGCTCGTCTGATATACTCTGTAAATCCACTAATCCCGCTTCTTCTGAGGGTCTGACAATATTGGCCTTGAGGAATACATACAGCTTTTTTTCAACATCGCTGTTATCAACACTTCTGAATAATCCACCTACTAATGGTATATCTCCAAGAATTGGGATTTTCGAACCTCCCTTGCTTTGATTGAGTTTGACCAAACCACCGAGTATTACTGTATGATTATCCGGCACAAATACAGTTGTTTCAACTTTACTTGTGGCTTTATCGGGTGGTGCACCTTCCGAGGGTCGCGTTCCAAAATCATCACGAGACAGATGAACATCCAGTCGCAAAAGGTCACCCTCGCTGATATGCGGAGTGATTTGAAGCTGTATGCTTGCCTGGATAGATACAAAGTCGCGTGTTGTAATCGGAGTTCCCTCTTCCGGAATCTGAATCGATTCTTTGACATATGTGGTCTCATCGATTGTTGATATCTGTCCTTCCTGGCCATCGTCGACTAATATCTTCGGTTTGGCCAGAACTCGGCCATAATTTTTACGTTGAATCGCGGTCAAAAGAGCCTGGACTTTTTCATCACTATAAAAGGCTTTTGTATGCCCTGTTGGATTTCCATCCTGATCCAATATATTGAAGCCTGCTTCAAGCCGGGCCTTACTGTCGATGGTATGGAGTGGATCGATGCCGATATTGCCGATAACGGAGTCTTTGGCATTGGCAACGAGGTTAAGATCGTATTCAAAAGTATCTGTCCTTGTAATTTCAACGAGTGTCACATCGATAAGAACCTGTGGTCTTCTTTTGTCCAGAGATTTTGTTAAATCTCCTATCCATTCTTGATCTTTCCTGCTGGCATGAACAATCAACGAAAAAGTGTTAGGATCGGGAACAATGGTGATCTGTTCCCGGTTCTTTATGGGATTCTCAGTTTTTCCTTCTTTATTTACAGTTTCCTGAACGAGTCGTTCCAGAAGACCGGCCACATGCTCCGGTGATGAATTTTCGAGTGGATAGATTTCGTAAGATAGTTCTTCTTCAGGCACCTTACTGTCTACATATTCGATAATCATCGCTATCTGATCGTGCTGCTCGGCTGTGGCATGAATAAAGAGCGCGTTAGTTGACTCGTTCACAACCACTTGTGGGCTTTGCATCAAGACCTCTGCCGTGCTCCTGCTTGATGCCTCTGTAGCTTTAGGCCCTGAAGATTCGGCGGGAGTAATTTTCAGAGGGGTTGTTGGGCCAAGTCCGATCAAATTAAGCTCTTCGAGTTTTCTTTTGACCAATTCGGCATCGACATGCTGGATTTCATAAACACGAAGTATCCTAAGGTCTTCGGGTGAAATGTCAATATAACCGAGAGACTCCTGTATTCGAGCATGCTGTTCTCGTGTAGCTTTGATCAGCAGTTGATTCATAGAATCCATGACAATTATGATGGGCTCTTCGCTCAAGACACCACTGGCGGAGGAAGTGCCAGCAGAAGCACCGCCGAGGACCTCCATCTGATTTAACTTTTTCAGAGCCTCCTGGGCCGTCATGTGTTTGATATTGTAGGTCTTTGGGATACGCAGATCTTCTTCAGCAACATCCAGGACATCGATCAGCTCCTCTATGAGTGTAAGTTGTTCTTCATGGCCGATCATCAGGAGACGATTTGTTCTTTCATCAGTATCCAGGTAGACCGGTGATCCAGCTCCTTTGGAGCCACTTGATATTCTTGCCTGCTGAGATGTTGACCTACCTGCCGAGGCAACTGTGACCGGAATGCCTCGCAGTTCCTGGGCAAGAGTCCGAACTTGAGCTGCAAGAGGTGGTGCAGTAACAAACCGGAGTTTTCGGAACCGGCATTCTCTGGGCTTTCCAGGCCGGTCGAGCATGCTCACAAGCTGTTCGATCCGGCTCATACGATGTGCATAGCACGTAATAAACAGCAGGTTAGCCTCTTCCAGAGGAGAGACGGCCACTCCCAGTTTCATCGTCTGCAGCAGATTTGTCACACTGGTAACATCCACATACCGAAGCTCATAAACTCGCGTGACTACTGTATCTCCTGCCTGAATAGCTTTGTTTGAGAGGTCAACAAACTGAGGATCGGAATCCAGGGCCTGATTTATGGGCACAATTGTTACCAGTTTATCTTCCCGTCGGATCATGGCAAGGCCGTTGAACTTCAGGACCGTTTCCAAAATGGTGTAGAGATCCCTGATTTTCATCTCCCCCTGGAGACTGCCGTGCAGTTTCATGGCGACAGCTTGCTTACCGATAGTGCCCGGAGCATAGACGTAGTTGAGACCCAGGTGTTCTCCTGCAAGATCCAGCAGCTGCATTAATGTCATCGTTTCCGGCAGGGCCATATCAAGGATATCATCTCCGTTTTGAAGCCTGACTGCTTCGGACATGACAGCTGTTTCTGGTCTGTTGTTGGTCTCTTCAGCAGATTTAATAGTGATTCTCAGTGTCTTTGGTTCATCAATACTCTCTTGATTTACAGATGGTGTTGGTACCGCAGGAATTCTTTCCTGAGCTTCGGAATCATCTGAAGATCCCATCTCACTAAGAGCAAGAACTGCTTTTGATTTTGCCGAATCGATTGTTTGCCGACTGAGTCTGTTATCCGTGTGATTTTCACCGTGCATTTCTGAATCATGACCATCGGATGGAATAACTTCCTTAATGCTGCTTTTCAACTGAGGAGATTGACTCTCAGTGCCGGTCTGAAGTGTATGATCCACAATCAGTGGTTCCTCATCTTTAACTGGATTCGGAGCAGAAGAGACTAATTCCTTTCCATCGGCGTTCCGTTTCAACAGGTCCCGGAGCTGCTGACGATAGCCCGTTGGGAGGATTGCCAGGACAGAACCTCCGTGAATGTCGATAATTGCTTGAACTTTATCATCTTTATGTGGTGGATCGGTAAAAGTCCCGATTTGGATATTGCCCAGGGCTGTTGCAATCCGGGCGTTGGATGGCAGGGTCCTGACGATAGAAGCCGGTCCGAGATTCTCAATACAATAGTCTTCTGTTGTATCAATCAATTCAAGAACGAGTTCTGCTATTTGAAGTTCATCAGGTGAGCCGGTTACTAATACCACGTTTGCATCAGGTACGTATTCCACTTCATTAAGACCGAGTTGGGTTAGTAAGGCGATGCCCTGCTCATAACTGATATGTTCAAGTTCAAAATTTCGCTGTTCTTGTATTTGGCTCTGAGGGCCGATTTCGGGTGGAATTGTCTTGCATCCGGCAAGTATTAAAATGGCGAGCATACATAGAAAAAGAACGTAAGTGGATTGCTGAATCCTGACAAGCTTGTTCTCTACGTTTACGTTACTCATACTCATCACATCTCTCAAAGCAACATGCTATGCCGATCTCAGCCTGGCATTAACCACTACCTATTTTTTCATGATCGAGTGCCACGGTCTTGACTTCCGACCGCCGGGGACCAAGCTTGTATAAAGGCTTGGGCGTTTTCGTACTCGGTTTATGGGGAGTTGTTCTCATTGGTGTTGTTTTGTCATTTTTATTTGAGGCCAGTTCGGTCTTGGAAGTATCTGTTGTCTGGATAATAGAGGTCTTTGTATTTATGGCCATCTGATGTAACTGGTCGCCCTGCCGGTAGAGGATCACTCCTTTCCTGACTTCCTCTACTATAAAATGTCCCAGATTCTCGCCGGCCCTGACCCAGTGAGTACCCTTGCCGGGCTCTGAGACCAGGGCCAAGGATTTCTCCGGACTAGAACGATAGTAGCTTGTCGATAAGAGGCTGAACTTTGGTTCGATTTTCGGGAGTTTCACAGCTGTTACTATTGGCTCCGATTCAGGTTTGGGGGCCGGAGCTTCTTTTGGCTTTGGTGGTTTGGGGGGATTGAGATACAGGGCAAAAGTTTGTGCCTGCTTGATCAGCGGAGAAAGAGTCGGTTCATTACTCTTTTGGCTGTGATTGCTGTCCTGTTCGAACTTCTCTATAATGGAGAGTCCCGATCTGATCTCGAACTGAGGCTCATAATCCAGCCATTTGAATCCGCAGAATACAAACAGAGCTAATGTAGAAATTAGCGCTAATACACTGAAAGTATGTAATATTCTGACCATACGATACGGCGGTCTCCATTCCTCCGAACTACATTTGGTCGAATTATTAGAACTGAGTCGGCCATCCTTGTACTTTCTCCTCAGACAACGAACACAACAAGTAGAATTGCGCATCCTTCAGTATTTTGTCAATAAAAAAAATGACAAAAAAATTAATCCTATGAAAATCCCATACAATTGTTTTCCATATTTAATACTGAACACTGACAAAAATCTCACGGGTAAATACTTATACCGTAAATCGTTATTTCCAACCTACTATCCAGCTAGGGACCGGTTCTTCACTCCAGGCAGAATCCTTACTGGCCTGCCAGAAAAGAATTTGTCTGTTCAAAAAATTTTCTACTTGCCTCTTTTTCACGCCCATTCAGTGCTTTTCTTGTGTCAAGGCCAACGCTTAAGTATTACCAGTTTTCCGAGATTAAAGTGAGCGTAGCGCTGAAGAAGTACGTCCTTCTATGATAAAAATGGCATAGTATTTCCAAGGTACATGTATCCCGGAGACCATCATCAAACCAAGAAAAAGAAAGTGTGATGAAAGGATGGCAGAAACAATTCTTCACTAATTTTCCTATATTATCTATTTCAAAATACGTAGTTACCACAATAGACAAAGTAAACATCACAGTCTATTTAGTAGAAAAGAGGGGCAAATGATTTACTATGAATGAGTGCCTTGAAAGTTTGAAACGAAGTCATATCTTTTTAAAAAAGTCTATCATTATTTTCCAATCCAGAGACGCTCCAATTATATGAAAGTTAAAAGCTTGATGACTATGTTTAGCCGAAGGTTTTGCTAAGGAGAATCATTATATCGTAATCAAATTAACAAACTTAAATTGGGCCACATAGGGAAAGTGTGAGCCAAAAATGAAAAATGGAAGGGAGTCCATCATGAAAAAACAAAGAACACTTCTCGAATCTACAAAATGGGGGACAGCAAATAATAAACTAACTACAGATTTCGTAAAAGGAGTATCTATTCTTGCTTTGGTGATGTGCCTGTTCCTGGTAGGCGTGGCCAGTGCTGCCGATCCTGATCTTGTCAGTTGGTGGAGATTCGACGAAGGCTCCGGCAGTACAGCTTACGATTCAGCGGGTAGTAATAACGGGACGATTACCGGAGCGACTTGGACGACCGGCAAGTATGAAGATGGTTTGGATTTTGATGGAAGTGGGGATTACGTTAATATTACAAATGGAGAAACAATTGGAACTGGAGCAAAAACCATTTGTGCCTGGATATACCCGGAAAGCCTGGCTGGATTGTATTATGGTAGAATTCTTGAAAATGGGAAATGCCTTTTTCTTATAAATGGGGACTATCACCGCCTTCAATTTTCCAGTAATGCAAATAATGCTTACCTTACACCTACTAATTCTCTAACCATAGATACATGGCATCATGTTTGTGCCGTAAGGGACTCTTCCGGAGTAGCGAATGTTTACATAAATGGTACAATTAGCGGCACACCTAATCAAGCCTCCGGGACTCCTGTTGCAGGAACAACGAATCTTTATATAGGGAACAGACAGGCTGGGGATAGAAGTTTCAATGGCATTATCGATGATGTCCGCATCTACGATCGTGCGTTGTCGGAAACCGAGATTCAGGCTGTTATGCAGGGTAAAGAGTTTCAGCTACCCGGTTTTCGGGCACCGTTACTGACTGAGCCGACTTCCCCTGAAGATTTTAACAACGTTGGAGGTTCAAGCAGCTCCGGGCCAAGCACAAGTGATCCGGAGATCAAGTCGCTGGCTCGAGGGCTGAAATACGATCCCGGCCTGATGTACAAGTTTGTACACGACCATATCAAGTTCGAACCGACATGGGGTGAGCTCAAGGGTCCCTATATGACCTGGATGGACCGCAGCGGCAATGGATTCGACCAGGCATCTTTGATGATCGCATTGCTCGAAGAAGCCGCAGACAATGATCCTAATATCGAGGACCCGAATTATGTCGTTGGTGAAATACAACTCACAGACGATCAGGCTATGAACTGGCTGGATCTCGGAGGGGATGATCCCAATATAGCCAAACAGGTATTAGCCAGAGGCGGGCTCTATGGCTCTGTCTCGGAAACAGGAGGTGTTCTTTCTTCCCTTAACATGATCCATGTCTGGGTGACTGTTACTATTGACGGTAACGAATATGAGTTCGATCCCAGCTTCAAGAGCTACACAAAAACGAACGGTTTGTCCCCAACACAATTAGAGAATGCCATGGGCTACGATGTTCAGGAGAAAATAAACTTCTTGGCGGATGCTAATGAAGGCAGTTCATCAGGGAGTGATTGGGATAAGGACATCAATAAAGCCAATATTACAGAAGACCTGACCACCTATACGACAAATCTTATTGAAGAGCTAAAGAGCAATTATCATGGTTCTGATTTGGAGGATATCATCGGCGGTCTGAGGATTGATCCAGCAGATGCTAATGCAATGCCTCCTGACTCACTGCCCTATACTGTCATATCGCGTGATGACGAGTCCTCCATTGACAATATGCCTCAGAGATATCGCACGACACTGCAGATTCAGCATTCCGGCATTGACAAGACCTTCTTCTCTTCTGATATCTATGGTCGTCGATTGACACTTAAATATAATGGCTCGAACCAGCCACAGATTATTCTTGATGGGATTGTTAAAGATACGGGTAATGCAACTACTCTGGGCAATCTATACGACCTCACTCTGTCGGTGGATCATCCTTATTACGTTGATGATTTTGATGCGACCACGACTATTAAAGTTGTAGCCGGTGGTTTTTATCAGATCGTTAACGGCTGGGGCAATACGGGTACTAAAATCATTCAGAAACATCGCGGCGAATTGCAGCAATATATATATGATGGAGATGCGAATGACTCGGAAACAGTTTTAGGTGAATCCTATGCCATTGTAGGACTGACCTGGCTGGCCCAGACAAGCCGTATGCGTTCGATGGCAGCCAGCAAGTTATGTAATAGCTCCAAGATAGTCAATCATCATATGCTTGGAATCACAGGTGAGTATGACAGCCCTTACATCGATATCCCGTTAGGTCATCTCGGTGTGTATAATTATGATGATGCAAATGCCGTGTTTCTTGCAGTCACCGGCCATGCCAGCGCTTACGAACACCAGATTATCCGACAGCTTCATGATTGCAATGCAGTCTCAACCGTCAATCTGCTGGAGATGGCAAACGACAGGTCAACTTACGACAAAATCTACGCCGCAGACGAAAATAATTGGAGCAGCGTCCAGTCGCAGTTGAACAGTTACAGCCAGGATGCCAACGATCTGGCGTATGACTATGTGAAAGCCGGTTTTGACTTACACATGCCCCAGTACGGCAGTTTTGGCAATGAGGAATGGTCGGGCACGGGATTTCAGGCCATATTATCGACCTCGAATTCCATAACGGCAAGTTATATTATCTCCGGCGGTTACAGTGGCGGATGTTCCGAGCCAAATGATCTTCTCAGCCCATCGCAGATTCTTGATAACAGCGATGTCGTTGGTCTCGATAGCGGTGCTGCATACACATGCAGTCCGACGGATTTGAGCATCGGAAGCTTATCGTTTAGCCGTCAGTACAGCTCTGCCCGGCGTCTGGAAGATGGACCCCTGGGCCTGGGATGGACGCATAACTTCGATATAACAGCCAAGGTCCAAAGCGACAGTTTCCAGATCCTCGGTAGTTCCCCTGTCGATGCGGCGGCCCATATCGTCAGTCTCTACGTTACCTATGATGTATTGGAAAACGACAATGACTCGCTTCGCTATAATATGATCTCCTCGTTATGCCAGAGCTGGCTGATGGACCAGATGCAGGACAATATCGTAACAATCGACCAGGGCGGCGGGAAAATGAGGATTGTGAAGGATCCGAATGGCACTTACAACGCAGGGTCCATGAGGCTGGTTACGCAGGGCAACGGCAACTTCAGGCTCAAGAACAGTAAGGGCATTTTCTATGATTACGACAGCGACGGCCGTATGTCGGAAATGAGCGATGCCCACGGAAATACAGTCGAGTACACCTACACCGGCGGAAAACTTACGAAAGTAGCCAGGAAGATCGGCGGTACGGAAGCAAGGTGGATATCGTTTACATACGATGCCAATGATCATATAACCGATGTCAACGATTCCGCAGGCAGAAGTATCTCCTACACTTATGACAGTAATGATAATCTCATAGAATACACCAATCTGGATGGGTATGATTATAAATATGAATATGATGATGCCAACGACGGCCAGTTGACCAAGGTCTATCTGCCGACGGATCATAGCAATCCATATGTAACAAATGTTTACGATTGTTTAGGCCATCTCATACAGCGTATCGATGCCAATGATAAAACCTGGGACTTCTACTATGCTTATTACCGTACCGAGACCCTGGAGCCGAACCAGGTCGATCCCAATAACAATACGAAACGCTTCTCCGTCGTTCGCTGGGCCAATCCGGATAATCGAACGATCACAACCACAGACCGGTTGGGTCGCCAGACAACGAGCTACTTTGATGGGCAGCTAAGAATAGATAAAATATTCACTCCCTCGGATACTTCGGCGGAATTCGAATATGACAAGAACAGCAAGATGACCCAGCGAACCGTTATTCCCGGCCCGGGCTCATCGGATCCCAATATCGTCACGAGTAGTGATTATGAGGAACATGGGGACCCCAAGGATCCAAATGATCGCTGGTTCATTCACACAAAGCAGACTACCGGCGCCTCTGGCAATATCACCTATTACCAATATGACTATAACGATGTCGGGACCTATGGTACTGAGGTCGGCAACCTGATGAAAATCACCTATCCGGATGTCAATACCCCGAACGGGACGGAAACGCCGATCGTTAAATTTAAATACAACAGCTACGGCCAGCTTATCAGAAAAACGGACCCGAACGGGATGGAAACAGAATATGAATATTATCTCCCTGCCGCAGGTGCAGGTCTGAAGAAAACGATTGTGGATTGTAATGGGACCAGCCCACTCAATATCACAACTGAGCTAACCTATGACAGTGTGGGCAGAGTGATATCTGCTAAAGACCCGCTTGGAAATATTGGCCAGAGCGAGTACTACGACTCCGGCCTGCTGAAAAAGACCATCACTCCGGCAGCCGATAGTAACGAGATCACCTACGAGTATTACGAAGATGGCAGGCTCATGCACGTCAAGCAGCAGACTACCGACGAGGGATTGGTTTATCTGCAGTCTATAACATACAATGATAGAAGACAGAAAGAGACGGTCAAAGGGCCCTACAATTCCGGAAGCGATCCCAACATAAATCTGACAACGTTTTATTACGATGGTCTGGGCCGGCTCTGGAAGGTCAAGGATGCCGAGGATAATATTACCGAAACACGCTACTACCCCGATGGAAAGGTCTGGAGGGTTATTGATGCCGAAGACCATAATAACGTCACCTACACCTACGATCCCAACAACGGCAGTCTCCTGAAGGTCGAAGATGCCAATGACAATGCCACTGAGTATGAGTACGATTACTTCATGAGACCAAAGAAGACCATTTATGCCGATGGAACTTCCGAAGAGGTTACTTATGATATTTACGGGCGATTAATCCAGAGGAAGACTCGAGCAGGTGATACGATCAGCGTCGAATACGATGTGCTCAATCGTGTCGATAAAAAGACCACGCCGGACCAGACGATAGAGTACGTCTATGACATTACCAGCCGCCTGGTCGAGACCTCAGAGGTATGGCTATCGACATCTGATAAAGAAACAATCTCGAATACGTACGATGATGTGGGCCGGCTGATCCAGATAGATTATCCGGGCGGCAGGTCCGTTGCCTATGAATATGATTTAGCCGGCAATCGTACAAAGCTGACCTACCCGGACAATGATTACATCACCTACGAGTACGATAATTTGAATCGACTGACCAAGATCCGAAATGATGCCAATACCGTCTTATCCGAATATAGCTATGACGAACGCTCACGGCGGGAGGAGCTCACCTATGCCAATGGAACCGGCATCGAATACGCTTATGATGTAGCAAGCCGCCTGCTGAGCATTAACAACCTGACCGATTCCGGTCAGAACAAATATGAATACACATATGACAAGGTGGGCAACCGCCTGACCATGCTGGTCAACGATATCGATGAGCATAAATACACCTACGACGATATCTACCAGGTCACCGATGTCAACTATCCCGATGGTTATGAGTCTCTGGCCTACGATACCACGTTCAATTATGATGATGTCGGCAGTCGAACCTCTGTCATCGATGATGGGACTACGAATTATGCCGTCAATAAGCTCAATCAGTATACTTCCGTTGGGAGCATTTCGTTCGACTACGACCAAAACGGCAATCTGACCTTTGATGGTATCGGCTATTACAGCTATGACACAGAGAACCGTCTGACCGAGGCCTTGAACGCCTCCGACTATAACGGCGGCCCGCTCAATATAGCATTGGACAACACCGATATCGTATTCACTACCGGCGGTGATGCGAACTGGGTCTATACCACTGCCGAATACTACGATGCCAACGATGGAGATTCAGCGCATAGCACAGAACTCCCTGCGGACGCAAACAACTGGCTCAAGGCAACCGTTTACGGTAAAGGGACCGTCAAATTTTACGCAAAGGTCTCGGGCGGATCACTCGCCTTCAAGATCGACGGCCAGCTCAAGCAGACAATAACCAGCGGCTGGACATATCAGATTCAATATGATACGGATCTCGGTAAGCACACCTTAGAGTGGAAATACTACGGAGCGGGAAACGCATGGGTCGATCAGGTTGAATGGAACAGCACCGGCACGCCTTCATCAACTCTATCGGACGGGCTGGATACCGATTGGGATGCATACACCGGCGGGGATGCAAGCTGGTTTAAACGGAATTGGGGTTACTATGATAATGATTGTGTTGAAAGCGGAGATATTGATCACGATGAAGTCTCTCAGTTGGAGGTCCTGACCGAAGGCGAGGGAAATATCTCGTTCTACTGGAAGGTCTCATCGGAAGAGGACTACGACTATCTTAAGTTCTATATCGACGGTGAGGAACAAGACAAAATCAGCGGTGAAGTGGACTGGGAGTTGAAATCTTACAGCCTCAGCGACACCGGTACGCACTCACTGCTCTGGGAGTATGCCAAGGACAGTTCCACTGATGTGAATGATGATTGCGGATGGGTGGACTATCTGCAGTTGCCCGGCTCTCCTCCTTCTGATCCGAATTCGACACCGGGAGAACTGTCGGAAGCGGTAGATTCCGACCTGATTTTCACCACAAGCGGAGATGAGAACTGGTACCGCGATACCGGCTCCTCCAGCGAATTCTATTATGAAGGCGACTCGGCCCGGAATAGTGCCGATCTGGACGACGATGAGGTTGCTATATTGGAAACCACAGTGGAAGGTGCGGGGACGATCAAGTTCTACTGGAAAGTCTCGTCGGAACAGAACGATTATCTGGAATTCTATATTGATGGCAACGATCCATCAGAAGGCGGAAACAAGATTAGCGGAGAAGTGGACTGGCAGTTGAAGTCATTCGCTGTGACTGGTTCCGGCACGCATACCCTCAAATGGCAATACATCAAGAACAGCAGCGTCTCCGATGGTAACGATTGTGGCTGGGTAGACTACGTCCGGTGGACGGGTCTGAGCCAGGGGCCCGATCCGGACCAATGGGAAACGGCCGAGTATGAATATGACCCATCCGGTAGGCGCATAAAGAAGAAGGTCAATGGCTACGCCACAAGATATTTATATGACGGTGGTCATGTTATCGCCGAATATGACGGCAATCACAACCTCCTGCGCAAATTCGTTTATGGGCCCGGGGTAGATCAGCCGGTTTGCATGATAGATGTCATCGATAGTAACGAGCCCTACTACTATCACTTCGACGGCCTGGGCTCGGTCATGGCCTTAACCGATGCCAACGGCGTGATAGTCGAGCAGTATGCCTATGATGCCTTCGGCCAGCCGGCTATCCAGGCCGGAACTTGCACAGTCGGCGATACGGAAGTCTTTGCGTCCACAACAACATGGGCAAACCGTATGGCAATGCCATATACAATGCCCGAAGATGGCGTCATCCAGAGTATATCTATCTATCATGAAGGCGGTTCCGGCGATATGCTCCTTGCTGTCTATGACAACAGCAGCGGCAAGCCCGGAAACCGTCTTGGATTAACCGAAGAAACACCCATCCACTCTTATCAAGGCTGGCAGACAGTCAAGCTGATAACTCCCGTTGATGTCAACGAAGGTGATTCTATCTGGCTGGCATGGGTTTTTGAGAGTAATCCAGGTATTCGATACAAATGGGGTATACCCGGCCGGGCTGATTCCGGACAAACCTGGGCCGATGGTATGCCCTCTGAGTTCGGTTCGAGTACGACCAATAATTACATATATTCGATTTATGCCAATTATACGCCGGACGAGCAGGACCAGCAGCCCGAATTGCTCGGCAATCCGTATATGTTCACCGGCCGAAGATTCGACCTCGAAACAGGACTCTACTACTACCGCGCCCGATACTATAATCCCTATATCGGCCGCTTCCTACAGACCGACCCAATTGGCTACGGCTACGGTTACTGCGCAAATAATCCGATGAACTATGTGGATCCGTCTGGTAACTATAAGGTGAGATTCTGGTGGCATGAAGATCAGAAATCCCCTTTACAGGTTGATTGGTTTTCAGATAATGGAGAGTTCTTAAGATCAAACTGCTATCATGATTGGAATGAATTTTTAGATTCTCTTTATTCAGGCTTATTAAGTTCTATGGAAAAATACTCAAGTTCTGATAATGATTGGAAATTCAATGAAGAAGTGCCAGAATATGAAATAATGCTCGATATAGCTTGTGCTTTAGACATTGGATTTTCTGAGATTAATGATTATTATAAAATTAGAACAGATGTAATATTAAGAAATGTCGAAGAAAGTAAATCGCGTTATATTAATGGAGTCATGGATTTAGGAGAATTTGATTTCAGGTTTATAGAAGATGGAGAAGGAATCTATATATTACCAGATGGTACTGTACTCATTGGAGCTGAGTTTGGTAATTACTGTGCTGGTTATGGTGGGTATTATCATTTTGGAGATTTTGGTATTTTGGGGACTCACCTTGCTGGAGATTTCTACGCACTCGAAGAAAACATGGATTTAGCCTGGGGTAGCTGGGTTGAAGGGTTTTATGATTGGTACACACCACCGACTGGAACATGGTTTGATGATTGGGAAAGTAATAGAGATATAAATAAAGGTATATATGATGCTATGATACGCAAACACACGTATTTTCCTGAGGTACAAATTCCAGAAAGTTGGCTTCCGTTTAGAGTTAGCGATTTTACAATTATAGGTACTAGTGATGAAGGATGGGATGCGTGATTGTGAGATATTATGTGTAGAGAAATAACAAAAAAAGAGAGAAAGCTTTTTAGTTTAAACAAACGCCGATTTTTGGTGATTGCTATCTCTACGGTGCTTTTTGCCTTTGTGTTCTTCTGTCTAGGGGGCAAATACAAAGTCAGGTTTCTTTTAGAACGTATTTATACACCACCAGCTCTGACAATAAAGAATATACCCGTATATAAAAGATTCGTTAATTTTGTCAAAAGTCACCCGAATCATAGGAAAGTCCGCCTGACCTACCATGGTGACATAATCATTAAGAAGAATGAATCTGCAACAGAACGGGAATCTCTCTCAAGCAATACGGCACATGAAATACACGAGATTTCTAACAGTATGCGAAAAATCAGCTGTGTTCTTGCCTTAAGGAGTGGCTCCTACGTGGTTTTCATACCCTATCCAGCTACCAACATTTGGCCACGGCGTCCTGGTGTGTTATATTCACTTGATGGTAGTAATCCAAATAATGTCTTTAATGAGTTCCTCAAAGATAAGAAACCTTTCAAATTGATCAATGGCAGCTGGTATATGTCTCGACGTCTCGATGCAAATGCTTATTTAAGGTTTCCTAAGAGACCATTGCCAAATTCTTCTCTTATAGACCATTCGCTTAGATACCCGGATTCTTTGTCAGGAGAAAATAAGGAGTGAAAAATGAAGCTACGTAAATCAGACATAATTGCTGTATTTATTTTACTAATAATATTTTGCTTTTTCTTTCATGCATTTGGGCATGATATAGTAAGGGGCATTTTCGAACGTATTTATACTCCCTCTGCACTCGATCAAAACAAAGTTGCAGTTTACACACAGTTTGTTCATATCATACAACGCCACCCCGAAATTAAACTTGCCCACTTAACTATGTCAGGTTCTCTCAAGGTAGATACAGAACAATTAGATTCCTTATCAACTATCGAAGATGAGTTAAGTAAGATCTCGAGTGAATTGGGACGAGTTGGTTGTCTGCTTGCCATGAAGGATGGCTCATATGTTGCGTTCATTACAAAAAGAAACTACATTTTGCCCAGATAACCAGGCGTGCTTTACTCTCTCGATGGTAGGAATCCAAACGAGGTTGATGATGTGTTTCTCAATACTCGTAAACCATTCACACAAATCAAAGGTCGATGGTATATGTCAAGGCGGTTGGTCGCATCTACATATCGAAGTATAGATGCAGAAAGCCCGTTGTCAAAATCTTCTTTAATAGACTATTCGCTCAGATACCCAGATTCTTTGTCAGGAGTAATAATGGAATAAAAAGATGACTGATTTATTTACCCTCGACAACCACGATCCCAAAGGCTTGTCCCCGTCGCTTTGTCCCTAAGCAGGAAATAGCGCAAGCGTAGTACACTATTGCGCCAACTCAATAAATAGTCCATACTTAGCATTAAACTATAACTTTTTGAAAGGAGCTAAGTATGGACACAAAAATCTGGAAGTTAATTTGTCGAGCAATTCGTTCAGCAGACCGCAGCATATCTCGTGTTGGACGAAGGCCCAAATACACAGATCAGCAGATCGTCAAGATGTATCTTTGGTCGGTCGCACATGATCGACCTTTGTGTTGGGCCTGCGAACGAAGCCATTACAACACCATGTATCGACCAAAACAATTGCCAAGCATATCTCAGCTTTGCCGAAGAGTCAAGATGCCACGGATCCAGCAGATGCTCGAAGCTGTCAATAGTTACTTTATTCGTTGCCAGGTGGCTGCCGGAGTGGCCTTTTTCGATGGTAAGCCATTGGTGGTGAGTGAGTATTCTAAAGACCCTGATGCAAAGATTGGATATGCCGATGGACGAATGCGTCGCGGCTATAAGTTGCATGGGTTTGTAAGCCAAAACGGATGGATTGCAGGATTCCAAACCCATTCGCTGAATGTGGGAGAGCCGAATACTGCCCGTTCCTTGCTGGATGCGGTAACTCCCGGAACACTGATCTTAGCAGATGGAAACTACGACAGCGGCCCGTTATACCAAGCGATTGCCGACCGTAAGAGTATGTTATTGACGAGACTTCGATCAACCAAGCGGTCCGAAACGCAGTTGAAACAAGTATGTCCCGCCCGCCGTGCAGCAATAATTCTCTGGCAGGATTATGCCGAGTTATGCGAGCAAACGATGAAAGCACGTGACGAAGTTGAACGAATTTTCGGGGCATTGACCAGCTTTGGCGGTGGGCTGGCACCTCTTCCAGCATGGGTTCGAAGATTAACGCGTGTTCGCCGATGGGTTACTGCTAAAATTATAATTTATCATGCAAGATTATTCCTTAGAAAGGTCGCATAAAAACAGCTTCATGCGAAATCCTGCTAAGGGACAGCGGGGGCGGCTAAGTAAAATTTATCCCGTGAGATAGCTTGCATCATCTCACGGGATGAATCCGCACAAAAGACGAACTACATGCTCTCAGATGGAAATGACAAAGGTTAGCGTTTAGCGTATAGGGTGTAGCGTTTAGGGTATAGGTTACAGCAAATAGAGGTAGAACATTGAAGACATATTTGTTGATTGTATTTGTATGCTTGTTTTGTTCTATTTCCCAGGCTGAGTATAAAGAGCTGGGAGTCCTTAAAGAATCGAGTCAAGAAGCCGTGGCTGAATATGCTCAGCGGCTGGCTGCCGAGGATCCAAAGTTTGAAGGCATTGTCAAGTTCGCAGAAGCACTCAAAGCGATAGATAAAAAGTCGAAGGTTGATATTGCAAAATTGACGTATCAAAACAAGGACTACTGGCGTGCGGTGCTGGAGATGACGCCGAAGGATTCATCGATTCTCTTTGTCCATGCCCATCTTCACGCAAGCTATGGCGAAACGGCGTACGCCGAATAGAGAAGTCAGGCTGCAAAGAGGCAGATTCTATCAAAAAGCAATTCAAATTCAGTGATGCAAATTAGCCGTAAAACCCAAGTTAGTGTCTAAGTACCATAATCAGTCGCTTTTTTGAGTTGACTCTGACAGAAAACATAGTATACTAAACAGCACGCTTGAAAGGTTCAGAATTGGTGCGAGAACTGAACCTTTTACTTTCCCGCCACTATATCTTTTCCCAAAATAAATTTCCATAACCAGCTTCTATCACTCCTGTTGCAATTTCATTGTTGCTCTTTTTTCTTGCCTTCCCGCCCACACAGCAAGCTTTATAAATATTACTGCCCAATACTTAGCCACAGAGCTTAACCGTTTCAATGTAAAGCACTTGCGTTCATTTCCCTTCATTTCAAAGGTTCGCTTGACGCACCCAAAAGGAACGTTTTCGAAAGGAGAAAAAATGTCTAAAAAAATATGATCAAATCCAACTGGATTTTGGATCCCGGGAAGTTCCTCTCCCGGGAAGAAGTGAACAGGCTGCTGGAGACAGCGAGAAAAAGGGCAGAAGCAGCCCTTGCCCGGGGCAACAAAATAGCTGTCAGGGACTACTTCATTGTAGACCTGGCTCTATCTACAGGGCTGCGTGTAGCGGAGATTGTCAACTTGAAGTGCAAGGACATCTTCCTCCGAGAACGTTACTGTGCACTTTTGGTCAGAAATGGTAAGGGCGGCAGGAAAAGGCTTGTGCGGTTCAACGGATCTTTCAAACACCATTATGAACAATACATCGCCTGGAAACAGACCGTCGGCGAGCCTACCGGTCTGGGTGATCCGCTGCTTCTATCCAGCAATACCAGCGGCCACATGACCACGCGGGCCATAGAGAAGGCTTTCAAAAGGACGGCAGCCAGAGCAGGCCTGCCTTCTCGTTATTCGATTCACTGTCTCAGACATACTTATGCCTGCGAGCTTTACAGAGCTAGCGGTTACAACCTGAGACTCGTTCAAAAGCAGCTTGGACACTCTCAAATAGCAACAACCCAGGTTTATGCAGATGTAGTTGAGCCTGACATGCAGCGGGCCTTGCAGAGATTATACGCAACACAACCGGGACGATCGCGAAGCTTTTAAGGCAGCGATGACAAATATGCTATGGACCATGACATGAAGATGGGCCTTTTCCTTGGCCGGGCCAAATCGCATATAAAATCAGTTGTTGACACGGCGAGCCTACGTACAACAACTTGTGAGGATGGCTATGTGATTATGAACGCAACCATAACTTACAGGAAAGGCAAATCGGAACCGGATGTAGCAAGGGATCTGGCGGCCATTATAGACAGGGCACGCCACGGCATGAATCAGTAACTTGGAAGGCCTATCTCTTTAATTAGTTATCTCTTGGGTCTGTGAAGAGTATCTGCGTGAAGACAAAAATGCCGCACAAGCAATGTGGCAGAATGGAGACAATTATGAACAGAAATGAACAGGTAAATGGTGAGAAAATGTGGGAATACATCGGTAAAATTGGAAGGAAAATAAAGAAATACAAGACTGAGATAGCCGTTAGTCTATTATTGCCACTTACATTTGGCTGTACTGACCTGGAAGATAAGGAATTCTGGGATGATTGGAAAAATGATATGGCCCAGATGAGGCAGGATATAAGGGATAGCAATAGAGAAAGCAGAACTGTTCATGTTTATCATTACGGAATACCTGACTATAGTCAAGAAAGTGGTTTGAATGGCCCTGCCATCAGGGCGCATACCATACAGAAATTAGAGGAAATGAAAAGGGGAAATGAGTGAGGAGAAGGGAGTAGAAACAGCCATTTATTTCTCTGCCATTCTAATGGTCAGGTAGAGCCTCTGGTTTCCCCTCCTGGGGTTCTGGGAAAGTTTACCTGCTTGGTTACGACAGAGGAGGTCAAAGTTTGGGCGACTTACACTTTGCCTAATCAAGCACGTTTTCCGTCCTTATCGGCACGCCTAAAACCAGCGTTACTATTCATGGAAGTTCTGGTGCATAAAACAGATGTCCACCACAATGGCAATCAGAGGCGCCAAAACCAGGCACAACCAGTTCAAACATCCTGCCCAATTTCTTTGCTAATTGACATTCGAGCTCGCGTGCTCCGGCAATGGTGATTACGCCGAGCATCTCTGCTTTGACCGAGAGATAATCAATATGCCAGTGCAAAGGCTTCCCCTTTATGCCGTGACGTTCCAACCTGGCCGATAGATTCCGTTGAGCACTTCCAACATATAAATAAATTCCCTGGCGGAAACGAAACCTTCCGAGTCGGCCTACTCTAATTATCCGGCCCTTTGGCATATAAAATACTGCAATGTATACTCCGGATTCCACTTAACTTCACCGCTCAAAACTAAATCACCGAGATTCTAATGGAATGACTAATTACGGCATAAAGCTAAGAACAAGCACTAACTCATTCATCCATAGACCGGTGAGATACAGCATCCTCATCTACCCAATCCTCTTCTTCCCATACCATGCCTTTTCGGCCCGGCACTTTTCGTGTTGGCCCGGCTTTATACAATGGGCAGGACTTTGGGCCATAACAGAAGGTTTCTTGCCGGTACCTTTTCTTGCTGGGATTCCACTGATCGACAATCATCTCGACCGGCATCTCACATCCCCATATACAGCTCGTGCAATTTGCCTCATAAGTACGTGGATCAAGCCTGCGATGGCCCCTTGCTCTGTATGTTCCGAGGTCTGGTGGAACACCAAGCCATGGTGGGGATATATACCCACTTTCTTCTACGCGTTTGACAAACTTTAATTTACTGGCCTTGTAAAATTCTACGACTTCTATACGCCTGTCTTGGACCGGCTCACACTGTCCAGAGACAACATCCCCAATGCGGAACATATGCTTTTCTTGTGCCCCTTTGCCAATGCCAACTGAAAACTCTCGCTCCTCACTACCAATGATACCACTAACTCGCAGTACATAGCCAAGGTAGCTATGGCTTCTTTGGTCAAATGACCGAAGCAACCGAATCCGTGGCTGTACGGAGGTCACTTTTCCTTGCCAGGATAACTTCTCAGGTCTCATAGTGCCTACATTATCTATACTCATTCTTATTAATCCTAATCCACCTTAAAGCCTGCATGCCGTAATCTTTCACGTGCAGCCGGATACGGAGTGACGATCTCCTCTTCCAGATTCCTCATCAAATCAGGATGTATCGCCATAAGCCGCTCAAATAAAGCCTTCCTCTCCTCTTCTGTCACAAACCGTGAATCCGCACTCATAGCCGCAACGTGAAAGCTTGCTTCTGCTCTCAGGAGGTTCTCAATCGCTTGAAAAGGCAATTCGAAAAACTCCTGCTTAGCTCCAGTCTTCTTTGTAAAGGCCTCGGGCGTCCCGGCTTTCAGAGCCACACGAGTGTGAACTTTTTTGAAACGAGCAATCTCTCGGGCATATTCTGAGTCAGCACCAATCAGAACGCCGTTAGTTTCAAGAATAAACAGGCGGAACGGTGACCTTTCCACATGCTCCAGCAAACCGAGAAGATGCAACTTGCCCAGCGTGGGCTCTGCTCCTGAGATACGAAGCTGGTCTACCTTCTTCCTGCGCGCCATCTGACTGAGTTCATCGAATACCTCATCCGGGGACTTAAAGCTCCCATACTTCTCAGGGAAATCTCGGCTCCGATGAACCCAGCAGAAGATACAACGCAAACAACATCCACAAGCATATCCTGTCGCGATACCACCATACATCCTTGGGCAAGAGATCTTTGTATACTTGCAGCGATCCCCGTCACAGACAATCTTTTCAGTCTGCTTTGCCAACTCAAGTGGATCGAAAGGTTTAAACCCAGGTTCCAAGTATCGCGGGTAGCCCTTAAGAGATTTGTTTACCCTATCTGCCATGTTGATGCAACCACAATACATACTTAACAACCAAAATCAATCTATCACAACAACCTCCCCATCGTCAATGAATGAAAAAATTCGGCCTAATTGAGTTTTGAGATGCTGAGATATAACTCAGGTCGGATCCTATTTCTTCCTGACTCTTCTCAATCGTTCAAGTCCTTTCAAAATCCCGAACAGATTCTCGGTTTTTGTCTTCCCCGTAAGAATCTGGTTCAAAAATCTCAATTTGATAGTTTTGTTCGGACTGTAGAAACGCTTCAGTATAGGACACTAAAGATATTACCCAATTTGAAGAAAATAACATCAAACTTCCTCCGCTTACATTATCCAGAAAATTTCCACACACCCTAGCCCCGTGACCTGTCAATGGCTGATCTGTATCAAGCTATTGATAGAACGTATCTTGCTTTTATTCGCCTTCGGGAGTAGAATAAGAATCAATAAAATGCTAGTTGGTGAAGTTAAAACGAGAAGCAACAAGCATCTGTCGTCTTTGATAATGAGCAAAATCCTATGGAGAATCATCGTAAGAGCAAGATCAAGAGGTTTCGGAAAAGCGGCTTCCGGGCTCGCATGAAAAGTAGAAGTGGGTGAAAAATCCTCAATAGAAGACGCCGAACCAGCCATTAGTCAATACACAGTCACAAATGAGTTCACATCTTTGTATCTCGGAGCCATGCAAAAAAACCGCACCATGACTTGACAATGGACGTTCCATACAGGGATTGTGAAGATGAGCATTATTGGTTTGACATGACGGTGAGTATTTTGTATACTTAATTCTGTTGTGAGTGCAAGTAAAGCGGCTTTCGCTGTAACGCATTATCAAAGCTAATGCATGTAAGGGCACTATACAATATGGAGACGAGGTGAAGAAAAGCTGATGGTGAATCGCCTATGTCTCCTTTTTTATGCCCTGGCATGTTCATTCACATTGCCCTTATAACATTCGCTCCTTTCCTTGCCTTTCCCAGAAAAATATCGAATACCCAGCCCCCTCAGGATATTCATTAATAGGCATGGCTGATGATCGGAACTCTACTTAAATAAATTGCCGGATGTTATATAGCAGGATTACAATATGGCTAAACAGCCCATATATTAGTATAACCCAAAAAGGGGTACCGCCATGAAAGGCAAGTTGGTTTTTTACATTCTTCCTATATTTGTCTTTTTCACCTTATTAGTCGGTCTGGTGTGTGGCGAAAAGAAAACCAAAGGAGAGCAAGATTCAGATTTTGACATACAACAACAGGTTCAACTATCAAAAACGTCGAATCTCATCACCATGTTCATGTGTGGCGATGTGATGATAGGCCGAGGTATTGATCAGATATTACCCCATCCTAGTAATCCTCTTATCCATGAGTCATACGTAACAAACGCAAAGCAATACGTAGAACTCGCTGAGAGAGTCAATGGCCCGATTCCAAAGCCTGTTAGCTTTTCTTACCCGTGGGGAGACGCTTTGAAGGAACTGGAACGAGTGAATCCGGATTTGAGAATGATTAATCTGGAGACAAGCATTACAAAGAGTAACGACTTTTGGCGCAGTAAGGGGATACATTACAGAATGCATCCGAAGAATATTTCCTGTCTGACAGCAGCTAAAATAGACTATTGCTCTCTCGCTAACAACCATGTTCTTGATTGGGGATATAGCGGTTTCACAGAGACATTAGAGACACTGAAGAATGTTAATATCAACGGTGCAGGAGCAGGTCAAAATCTTCAGGAAGCAGAAATGCCATCTATAATGGAAGTTGAAGGAAAAGGTAGAGTGCTCGTGTTCTCATATGGCCTGCGATCAAGCGGTATACCTCTCAGTTGGGCCGCCTTAGAAGACAGGCCTGGCGTAAATCTTTTGAAACGCCTGTCCAAACCAATCATCCGACGCATCAAAGAACAGGTCGAGGTAATAAAACAACAAAGGGATATTGTTGTGGTATCTATCCACTGGGGAGGCAATTGGGGCTATGATATTCACCGTGAACAAAGAGAATTTGCTCATAAACTTATTGATGATGCCTATGTGGATGTCATTCATGGCCATTCATCTCACCATGTAAGAGGGATAGAGGTTTATAAAGAACGGCTAATTATTTACGGCTCTGGAGACTTCATCAATGACTATGAAGGAATCAGTGGCTATAAAGAATTCAGGAGTGATTTGGCCTTGATGTATTTTGTAAGCGTGGATCCATTGGCTGGAAAGCTCATTCGTCTGTATATGACACCGATACAGATTAAGCACTTTCAAGCGAATAAGGCATCAATAAAGGATGCAATTTGGTTAAGAGATGTCCTAAATCGAGAAGGCAAGAAGTTTAGAACACAAGTAGAAATGAACCAAGACAATACATTAACACTCAAATGGGATTGACTTATCGGTATAAGATAAGCGAAAGCACACTACACCACAAACAATCCAAGCTCTACCAGTAAGAATACCCATCTCATCTGTTTGACCATAAGAGGTGATTCGCTGATAAGCAAAATACCTGAGCACAACGACTCGAGAACGATCGTCCCATATAGGAACTTAGATAAGAAAGATGTGTCCCTTCCTGATATTCATTGGGAAAAATGTAACGACTTTAAGTCTTTCGGTGCGGGTGGACTGATATCGCACCTTCTATCATACCAAATCCACTTGGTGGCCTGCCGATGGTCGTTTCGTATTAAGGCGATGAGAGTGGCAATTCCTACTCGCGTGTTTATGAGCAATCTGAAGACGCAGCTCTTTTTATTCTCTTCGCCAACTAAAGAGCTTAAGTCTTGAGCCTGGGGTGTCACCTATGTCTGTGCGTTTCAATCCTCGGAAGCGAATCTACGATTTATATAGCTTTGACGCTCCTTACGATCTGGAACCAGCCGGGCTTTCTGATTTCCTGCGGGATTATGAGAACGAGCTTGATTCACACAAAAGTTCGACTCCGGTGGATACAGAAGGCGAGGAGGATGAATTTAGAGGTCTCGACCTCACTTTCGAGGAAGCTGAACCGGGCCGCCATTTTCCAACTTCCGGATTTAGGCCATTCCCTGAGCGGGACAGTAGTGGTAGCGAACACCCGAGCCCCTCTCCGGTACTGGGTGCCACTCTTTCACAGCGGAAGAAACTGTTGAAAGAACGCATCGAGGAGTTGATCGCAGATATTCACAAAAGAGAAAAGCTTGAGGGAGAAATGCTGGAAAAGGCGGATGTAGAGGGTGCAGGTCTGGAATTCCTACTGGGCCAGGTCAGAACCTGGAGTTTAGGTAATTACCCTTCGGTCGATATGAGGCGCACAAACCTGGAAAGAGAAATCCTCGCCCTGAAAAAAGCCGGATGGGACGAAAGGCTGCGTTGCTGGAGAGACCTGGTAATGCTAAAGAAGGAACTTCGGGAAGCCCTTGAAGAGTATCACCTTATCCTCTCTGCTGAAGGTTTATAGAAACTGGGTGATTGTTATTGAAGTAGACGATATCTGCAGAAAGCTCAAACCTGTATTGGGTGACCAAATCGATAGGCTATGGTCGCTCTATCAGGCCGAGAAGCCAGATGGCCGAAAGTGGATTCATGTGACCCTTCTTAAGCTCATGGAGCATCACCTTAATCAGACCTATGGGGAAAAGAAGCTTCTGCTGCCTCCACCACCGAAGAAGATGTGCTCCTGTGACTATGAGCTGGGACGGATCTGCTACGGCGAAAATACGGTACTGCCTTTCGGCCTCCTGGAGAGGGAGTGGATACAGCACGTTGGCATATTCGGCAGAAGCGGTTCCGGCAAGACCAACCTCGGCTTTTTGATAGTTCTTGCCTTAATGGGGAAGCAAAAACCTTTCCTTATTTTCGACTGGAAACGAAATTATCGTGATCTTCTTACCCGTTGCTCTGATATCCTCGTCTTTACAGCAGGAAGGGACATCTGCCCCTTCTATTTCAATCCCTTGATACCTCCTGAGGGCACATCCCCCAGCGTATGGCTAAAGAAGCTCATTGAGATTATCGCACATACCTACTTTCTTGGCGAAGGGGTAAAGTATCTGCTCCAGCAGGCCCTGGACAGAGCGTACAAAGAGTTTGGCCTTTATGATGGAAAAACGGATGTTTATCCTACTATGGCAGACGTTCTTATCTGGCTGGAGAACCTCAAAACCAAAGGACGGCAGGCAGAGTGGATGAGCTCTACCCTGCGGGCGATCAGCGTGCTCTGCTTTGGTGAGTTTGGGAAGATTCTTAACGTGCGAAAACCCTTTCCGATGCAGGAACTGTTAAAGAGGAACGTGATTCTGGAACTCGATGCCCTCACGAATTCAGACAAGACCTTTTTAATTGAATCGCTGCTTTTATGGCTGCACCATTACCGCTTAGGCGATGGAAAACGGGAGGATTTCAAGCATGCCATTATTCTCGAAGAAGCTCATCACGTCCTGTTAAAAAGCAAACAGGAGGCTATGGGTGAGGAAACAATCACGGATATTATTCTAAGGGAGATCCGGGAACTTGGCGAATCCGTTATCCTCATAGACCAGCATCCGAGTCTAATTTCAAAACCGGCGCTCGGCAATACCTATACGACGATAGCAATGAACCTCAAGCACAGGGACGACGTGCGGGCCGCTTCGAATGCCATGCTTCTTGGCAGGGGAGAGCACGAATATCTCGGCGAGCTCGAGGTAGGCTCCGGTATCGTGAAGCTTCAGGGACGGTGGTTCAGACCGTTCCTGGTAAAGTTCCCTATGGTTCATATTTCAAAGGGCAGCATAACAGACGATGAATTAACCAAAAAAATGGAACAACTTTTCCATTCGGACTCTCAAAAGGCATTAGACGTATTTTCTGCTGTAAAGGTTAAAGAAGCCTCTGGAAGCTTAAAGGAGATTGTTCCTTGCTCATTAGAAGCTAAGAGAGTTGATTTAACAGGTTTTAAGTCCCCAGAAGGCTTAATTGACCCCGGTGACATCAGTTCAAAGGGTTCTAGGCCTTCTCGGACCACAGAAAAAGAGGAAAAGGATAAGGAAGAGGCCGCCCGAGAAGCCCTGCTGGAGGATATAGTCAGGTTCCCTTATAGCCATACACAGGAAAGGTATCACAGGCTTGGATGGAGCTTTTACAGGGGCAACAGGATCAGGGATGGGATGGTCAGGGAAGGATGGATCCAGGTCAGGACAATCAAGAGGCCGGATGGAATGGTCAGGGTATTCGAGCTAACGGATAAAGGAATGGACGAGGCGGAAAGGCAGGGATTGAAGGTTCAAAGGACATGGAGGAAGGGAGGTTTGGAGCACGGATACTGGGTCCAAAAGATGGCACGCTTTCTGAGAGAACAGGGCTTTGCCGTACAGGTAGAAAAGGCCCTGGGCAAGGGCAAATCCGTGGACCTGGAAGCTCGCAGAGATGGTAGAAAAATTGCTATCGAGGTTGAAACAGGTAAATCTGATGCGATCAGTAATATCAGGAAGGATTTGGTGGCCGGATACGATCACATTCTGTTAGTTTGCCTCAATGAAGGCCTGAAGAAAAAGACATTGGATCAGGTAAATGAAATCTCCCTGGCTCGGAGAGAATGTGTTTCCGTCGCAAACCTGAAGGAAGCGCTCAATGTCACCTACATAAAAGGATTAACGGCATAAACGGCAAGCTGTGAAGGGGCTGCTTATAACTACCTACTGGATGACAATATTTATATGGCAGTCAATTCTGAGAGTAGGCGTATTATTATCCATCCAGAGGTATTGGAAGATGATTACCTGCCGGATCGCATACTGCATAGCCAGGACAGAATAGCAGAGATTAAAGATTACCTCTCACCGATCCTGAGAAGACAAAGGCCCCTGCATCTGTGGCTCTACGGAGATCCTGGTACAGGCAAGACCGGCACGGCAAGATATGTTCTCCAGAAGCTACAACAGGAATCAGGCATTAAGGGGATTTATGTCAATTGCTGGCAGCACGATTCCCTTTATTCGATTCTTGATTACCTGACAGCTGAGCTGAGAATTCTAAGGGCTGAGGAGCAGAGGACGGCGCGAAAGCTTGAAAAGTTTCAGCAGTACATCAAAGAAGATCCATTTATCTTGATTCTTGATGAAATGGACAAGCCACCTCCACAAGAGAGGTCCTCCATTGTCTATACTTTCTGCTGCCTTCCTAAGGTGGGGCTGATTAACATTTCCAATTCCTGTGATCCACTGTTTGAGCTGGATGCCAGGGTAAGATCAAGGCTGAATCCTGTACTTGTCGTGTTCAAGAATTACAGCTGTGAAGAGCTAACCGCTATTCTCACTGAGCGGGCCGAAGAAGCTCTCAGAGAGGGCAGTTTTGATGCTGAGAACCTATCTCAGATAGCCGAGCTTGCCTGTGGTGACGCCCGAATGGCCCTGCAGACCTTGAAAAAAGCTGCCTGGCTGACAGAGAGCGGCGGTGTTCGAAAAATAGCAGATTCCCATGTCCGCAAGGCCTGGAGTTCCACCAGGGAGCTAAAAAGACAGTATCAGCTTGGCAAACTCACAAAAGACCATCGGATGCTATATGATATTGTAAAGTATCAGGGAGAGATCCTCTCCAGCGACCTGCGGCATCTTTATCTGTTGGAGTGCTCCAGGGCCAGACGTAGACCCATCGCTGAAAGAACATTCTCTGATTACATCAATGACTTAAAAAGGGCAGGACTCGCTCAGCTGGAAAGGGCAAGAGTAAGGGGTAAGGTCAGGTTGGTTAAGGTTGTTAAGTAAGGTGAAGTTATGAAGGAAACCAATAAAGAGCTAGAACAGGAGGTTCCAAATTGGGTACGCTTAATTCTCAAAATCAGTAACACACAGAAGTCACCAAACAAGAAGCATTGATGGCATTACATCGAATTGTTTTGAAAGAAATCAGATGTAATTAGCTGCTGAATTATTTAATTTGATATAAGTTGTTAATGTATATGCAAAAAGAGGATTGGCACAAATTGGTGGCTTAAGGCAGAAAAAAATAAACATTAGCAAGTTTTTTGAAGTATGGCTGAATGAAATTTCATTCAGCTTGGTGACATTTCATCATTCTGTATATAAGAATACCAGATTTGTCCTCGTTTTATGTTAACTGAACTCGCGTGAGATTTGCTATATGGTCCCGCTGATCTATGAGCTGGTAGAATCTGATTTGCAAAATACCATTATGTTTTCGACATACCATGGTAGAACATTACCTGTTTTCCAATTCGTGCTCCATTTTGCAGAAAGTTCCTTATTGTACACAAATCCATGAGCTTGAAATTTATGAATCCAATATTCTTTAGGCTGCTCATTAA
>CAZFOQ010000004.1:0-55462 GCA_964520535.1 uncultured Pirellulales bacterium
ACTATGAGAACTGGAGTGGCCATTCAAACCTCCAACTACGTTCGGGACAATGTCTCGCCGAACAAAGGTGATATATTTGACACTGAGGTCAAATTCTTGTAGAATAAGGTTTTGGAAAACTGATGCTGCACATATTGAGGTAAGAAATGTCGATAAAATTACAGTTTCTCGGTGCGGCCCAGAACGTTACGGGTTCCCGGCACCTCTTAGAAGTCAATGGAACAAGAATTTTAGTTGATTGTGGCCTTTATCAGGAAAGGCAATTCAAGGAAAGGAACTGGGAACCGTTTTCTGTACCACCTGCGAGTATAGACGCAGTTCTTTTAACACATGCACATCTTGATCATTGCGGCCTTTTACCCCGATTGGTCAAAGAAGGATTCAAGGGCAAGATATACTGCACTGCTGCCACTGCCGAGATCGCAAGAATCATATTATTAGATTCGGCCAAGTTGCAACAGGAAGATGCTGAGTTCAAACGCAAAAGGCACGAACGTGAAGGCCGAAAAGGTCCCTATCCGGAAGTCCCGCTCTATACTACGGCCGACGCCGAGGCTTGTTTTCCACTGTTTAACCTTGTTAGATATAAACAGCCTGTCGAGATTGGCTCCGGTGTTGAAGCGATTTTCTGTGATGCGGGTCATGTCCTCGGCTCTTCGGTCATCAAAGTTAAAATCAGCCAAAACGGGCAACAGAGATCTATCTTGTTCTCAGGGGATGTCGGCAGACCAAACAGACCCATACTGCGAGATCCTGCTTTAGTCAAAGAGGCAGATTACATCCTTATTGAGTCCACCTATGGAGACCATATACATCAAGATCCCGAGGACACAAAGAAAATGATTGCTGAAGTCATCAATTCGACGAAAAAAGCCGGCGGCAACATTATTGTCCCAAGCTTCGCCCTGGAACGCTCTCAGGAAGTTCTATACTACATAAACGAATTGCTGCTTGACGATCTGATCCCCCACATAATGGTCTTTTTAGACAGTCCGATGGCAGCGGGGATCACGAAAGTTTTTCAACGACACCGCGAATTATATGACGAGGAGATGGTCGAATTAGTTGAGCAAAATGAATCACCCTTCAATTTTCCAGGACTTAAAATTGTCGGAACAACCCAGGAATCAAAAGCCATCAACCATATCAAAGGGACAATTATGGTCATCGCGGGTTCCGGGATGTGTACCGGCGGAAGAATAAAACACCACCTGGTTAATAACATCACCAGACCGGAAAGTACGATAATGTTTGTAGGCTACCAAGCAGTCGGCACTCTTGGCAGACGAATTCTTGACGGCGAAAAGGAAGTCCGAATACTCGGACAACAGTATCCGGTAAAAGCCAAAGTAGTCCGGATAAACGGTTTTTCAGCCCATGCAGATAAGGAAGAGCTTCTCCAATGGTTGAGCAGATTGAAAAAACCGCCGAAAAAACTGTTTGTGGTACACGGTGAGGCTGAAAATGCGCATCAGTTTGCTGAATACATAACACAGAAAGCCGGCTGGTCCGTTGTAGTTCCGGCGTATAAGGAGGAAGCTATCCTCGATTAGCACTTCGTATAGTTACCTTTGGAAATCCTCGACAAAGTCTGTTCATGACAGCAAAAAGGGGCTTTATCAATTGTAATCAGGATTTTTCCCTTGACGAGAAGGTGTATTATTTGGTATGAATATATTATAGAGAGAATTTATGTATTTATAGGGTGAAATCACTGAATTTTCGACTTCAAGCAGGTAAGACTTCGGTTTATTCATGGAAGTATTCCGAAAAAGACTGGATGACAGGGTAAAGTCAGACAGTCTGAATCTTCTTATTAGAAGTTGTTATTTTTTACCTTTCAATTCAATCGATCGTTAGTCATTGAAGAAAGGAGGTGTTAGTTTATACAACATTATCCTGAATAGATATATACGATATTAGGAAGGTAAGAATCTTTATAAGTCTTTTTCATTCCGACACTTTTTTGAAGGAGGTGTATTATGTTTAGAAGATTGGTTTTTTGGTCATGTCTTGTTTTAGCGCTGAGCATGGTAAGTACTGCCTCAGCTCAACTCCTGGCTCATTATAAGTTTGATGAGACATCCGGTAACATCGCTGTCGATTCAAGTATCAAAGGCAACGATGGCATAATCGAAAAAATCGATGAAGATGCAGAGGGGGGCGACCCAAACTGGATAGCCGATGGGATAGACGGATGCCTCGGATTCGATGGGAACATGGATGTTAACCTGCCATCAGAGAACATGGGATTGCGCTCTGACTCAGGTACAGTAGCATTCTGGATGAAAATGGCGGAGGTAACAGTTGATCTCAATACAATATGGTGGGGCGGCGATACCACCGGTCACGGTTTTGGTCCGGAAAACGAAATGCACATCCATATCGAAATTCCCGGGGCCAATGTCTGGATAGGCGGCGAGATTTGTTTCGCAGGTCAGAGCGATCCGAACAATTACCACTGTCACTCCGATCCTAACAAGGGTGATACTGCAGGAAATGAACCTAACAAT
Organism: uncultured Pirellulales bacterium; assembly: GCA_964520535.1. Lineage (GTDB taxonomy): Bacteria > Planctomycetota > Phycisphaerae > Sedimentisphaerales > Anaerobacaceae > JAFGPS01. The sequence continues at coordinate 2,514 of CAZFOQ010000004.1, forward strand.
CCAATTTTAGTGGATGATAATCGATGGCATCACATTACATGTACATGGGGCAATGTTGACGGCAATGCAAAACTATTCCATAATGGCAGATTATTGCATCAAATGGCACAAGGCACCAGAAGTTATCCTTTATCCAATATGTATCTGGCTCGAATGGCTAGTGGTAGACGTACTTACCAAGGCTTACTCGACGATGTACAAATCTATGGCCGTGCTTTAACGGTAGAAGAGATTCAGGATGTTATGGCTGCCGGGGCCGCCCTGACACTACCGGCCTCTCTACCGTTACCAGCCAATAATGCCCCGGATACACCTCGGGATGCTGTCCTAAGCTGGACTGAGGGAGATACCGCTGCCAAACATAATGTATACTTAGGGACAAATTTCGACGATGTCAACGAAGCTACCTTGACCGATCCAAGGGACGTACTTGTCAGCGAAAACCAGGATGAACTCAGTTTTGATCCCCTCGGGCCCGACCTTCTTGATTATGCCCAAACTTATTATTGGCGGGTAGACGAGGTTGAGGCAGATGGTACGACAATAAATAAAGGTAACATTTGGAGCTTTACGGTAGTCAACTTTATTGTTGTGGACGATTTTGAAGCCTACGACGCCAATAATATAATATATGAAGCGTGGGATGATTACTTTGTGAATAATACGGGCATGACCGTTGGATACTTTGATCCTCCTTATGTAGAGCAAACTATTATCAACAATGGAGCACAGTCTATGCCCTTACGTTACGACCTTGACGGTATCGTTAACGATGGCACTGCTCTTGAGAAGACAGGGACATTATTCTATGCAGAAACCGAATACCGGTTGACCTCCGGAAAGGACTGGACTCGAGATGCCGTAGAATCCTTAACAGTGTGGTTCAGAGGCAATGCGGCTCAAGTCAGCAGCTTTGTAGAGGAGCCGGCAGGAACTTACACGATTGCCGCCTCGGGTGCAGATATTTGGGGTACCGCCGACGAATTCCACTTCGCCTACAAGGAGATCACCGGTGACGGTTCCTGCACGATTATTGCCAAGGTTGAGAGTCTGGATAACACAGATCCATTCGCCAAAGCCGGTGTGATGATTCGTAATACGCTGGATCCGGGTGCCAGGAACGCCGCTGTATTTGTCACCCCCGAACAGGGGACCCGATTCCAATATCGTAATGCCACAGACGAGATCTACGAAACAACTCAATTCATAAATGATCCTAACGATCCTAATTGGGCGCCTAAATGGGTAAGAGTGGAGCGCAATCGGGGCGGACTTATCAGGGCGAAATATTCAGAGGACGGTTCCACATGGGAGAATTTCACCTTACAACAGATCTCAATGTCTACCCCGATATATGTAGGTTTGGCAGTGACCAGCCATGACGCTGAAGCAGTCTGTGAAGCCATGCTCTCCAATGTTACCATTACTGGTACTGGCAGTGATCAGCCATGGATGGCCCAGGATGTCGGAATAAGCAGCAACGATCCTCAACCTATTTATGTGGCTATCAATGAAGACGCCATAGTCGTTCATGATGATCCGAATGCATCATTGATAAAAGTGTGGACGGAATGGAATATCCCCCTGCAGAAATTTGTAGATCAGGGCGTGAACCTTACTAATGTCGATTCTATCAGTATTGGTGTAGGTGAGAGGGGCAGTACGCAGCCTAATGGTTCAGGTGACCTGCACATTGATGATATCCGGTTGTATCGGCCACCCGTACAATAAAACTGCTAAGCAGATATTAGTTGTGTTGATAAAACAGTATTGCAACATTTCGGGCCTATGTCGATTGATTCGGTATAGGCCCTTGCTTTTATTAATATACAATCACATTCGATATTATTAAATCCTGCAATATCAATGTCTGCACTGGACTTGTGTACAGGTAATCCTGAATTATTTGGCCGCTTTTTGTAATTTTCTCCTTCGCTCCGCAAACCAGCTCAGTAGTATCCCCAACTCAAATAAAGCATAGAGCGGTATTGCAAGGGTTATCTGGGATATTACATCTGGAGGTGTAGCTATCGCAGCTATAGCAAAAACACCTATAAATGCGTATTTCCTCGTTGCTTTCAGAGCCATGATCGAAACCAACCCTGTCCTGTTCAAGACAAAAATGGCTATTGGTGTCTGAAAACCAAGCCCAAAGACAAGCATAAGCATCGTGACAAATGAGATGTATTTCTGAAAGGTCCAGTTGGAAGAGACGCCTATCAAGTCACCGAAGAGGAGAAAGAACTTCAGAGAAATCGGCGCGATCAAGAACAGAAAGAACAGCGCACCGATCACAAAAAGCGATGCGGAGAACGGCACGGCAATCCGGACGTATCTTCTCTCGTGCTCATACAAACCCGCTGCAACAAACATCCACAGTTGGTAGAAGACCCAGGGCGAGGAGATGATCAAGCCCGAGATCAGTGATATCTTCATGAATCCTACGAACGGATCAGCGGGGGCCAGCACGATGAGACGTTGTGTGGAGGAAGTATCATCAACTCCGAGTGCTTTGGAGTTTGTGTCGGAGGTCCACTCCTTAAGAGTTTGGGCATAGACCTTATTTACGAAGCTTATGACGTTCGGGTCAATGGCGGGTGCATTGGGATCAGAGTCTAGTGCTTGGCGTATATTGGCTAATACGGTACCCACAAAATCAGTTGAATCAGTTTTAGTGCTCTTTTCTTTTGACTTGGCAGCATGCTCACGAATCGCTTTGTTATAAGGTCCTTCAATGAATCGGATTATTTGCCCGCCAAAAAATAGGCAAACTATGGATCCAGCCAGTAGGCCAAGTATAGCGAGAATCAAACGGGCGCGTAATTCTTCGAGGTGGTCACCCAGGGTCATAGTGGTGTCAACAGGGTCATCCGGCCTTTTTTTCTTTTTGATTTTGCCCATTTTACAGACAAGGCGAATCCGCGATGGTGCCGGACTAAGGAGAGTTATTGCATCGCATTCTTAGAATCTTCCAAACCGGCAGCATTTTTAGTCTCTTTCGCTACTTCATCACCGATTTTCTTGACATCATTGACAAATTCGTCTTTGGTTTCTTCAGCTTCATGAATGCCTTTTTTGAACTCTGTTAGACTTCTACCTATACTGCGTGCGATTTCGGGTAGCCTTCTGCCGAATATCAGCAGTGCAACGATAAGAACAACAAGTACTTCCCAATGACTTAATCCCCAAGCTAACGAGTATTGTGCATATTCAGTCATTCAAATCTCCTTACTTTATATCGCGTTATTATAACGCGAAACGCATTACCCCGTCAAGTCCAATGGCAATCCATTTCCTGCACATCTTCTGTTTGCAGCTTCTCATACGGGAACAGCGTTAAATAATACATACATCACATAAAATTATATCAAGCAGAAGTTTAAGGTCAAGCAAATTGATTTGGCTGGACTTATGTTACAGATTAAGCTTCCTATCAAGATAGACATCTTAAGCATTCCCGCCAAATTCCAATTTTTTATCAAGCTTCTGCTGCCTTAAAAAACAACGATATTGAGATTTGTCAATTCAACATAAGTATGATGTCATTTGTCAGGAATCACTTCTTTAACGGAGTAAAAAAATACTCCAACTACATACCCTAAGTATATCATAAACAAATACTTGCGCTTGTGTAAAAGTGATTCTGCTTGCTTTTTATGCCTATTTAGGTTATGATAATTGCATAATAAAAACATAAAGATTTGTTATTACTGCTTTCCGAGGAACATAATGAAGAATTTTTACTATGAAATCTGGCTTCCATTTACATCAAATAAAAGGCGAATCCTAATTCTGGCTATTGCAAGCTATATCGCTCTTTGTTAAAAGGATAAAATCTTGATTTCTTCCCCCGCTGCTCGATCTCGGGCAGCTTTTTTTATGCGCTTAGAGATCGTAAATATTTGACACACGGGCAATAGCACACTAATTTATGACAACTTTAAAGATCCATAGGAGTACTGCAAAATGATAATAGTTACCGGTGGGGCCGGTTTTATCGGCTCAGCAATAATTGCTGCACTAAACAAAAGACAAATTACCGACATCCTTGTTGTAGACCAGTTGGGATGCGACCAGAGGTGGAAAAATCTTCGGAATCTGTCTTTTACCGATTACGTTGAAAAGGATGATTTCCTGGAAATGGTTATCGAAGACAAGCTCGATAGCTCCATTGAGGCTGTTTTCCATCTCGGTGCATGCTCTGATACTACAGAAACAAATGCCTCATATCTTTTAAAAAACAATTATGAGTACACCAAATTGTTAGCCCAATGGACAACCGACGCCAATATTCGTTTCATTTACGCTTCGAGTGCAGCCACTTATGGTAACGGCTCGGCCGGATTCAGTGACGATGAAAATGGAATCGAAATCCTCAGGCCTCTGAACATGTACGGCTATTCCAAACATCTGTTTGACCTGTGGGCGCGCAGGGCAGGATTGTTAAAAAAAATCGTTGGTTTGAAGTACTTTAACGTGTTTGGGCCGAATGAGTATCACAAAGCCGACATGAGAAGCTTTTGTTTAAAGGCCTTTGAGCAAATAAACACCACCGGGAAAGTCTGTCTGTTCAAATCTTATAAACCCGAATTCAAAGACGGTGAGCAAGTGCGGGATTTTATTTACGTCAAAGATGCAGTGAATATGACCTTGTTCTTTCTGGACAATTCACAACTAAACGGACTTTTTAATATTGGAACCAGTGAGCCCCGCACTTGGAACGATTTGGTTATAGCAGTTTTTGTCGGGATGGGAAGAAGACCAAACATCGAATATATTGAAATGCCCGATTCTATCCACAATCAGTATCAATACTATACATGCGCCGAAACAGCCAAACTTCGGAAAACCGGCTATAATAATAAAACAACTTCACTCGAAGATGCAATAAAAGACTATGTTCAAAACTATTTACAAAAAGGAGGATATTTAGAAGGCTAATAATATCTGGTAAATGAGGTGGTGCTAAACAAAAATAAAAAGTTAATATTTAATTCCCTTGAAGGACCTCCGAGCTATGATCATATAATGACAACTTATATTGGGAGTGTTGTAGTTGACATTTGCTCGATAAAGCCTACAGATAAGGCAAAGATTAGATGTTAGAACCTCGTTAGTCCAATAAGCACAAAACTAATGTAATAATGACCGAGACACCTTTTTATTCGAGCATACCGGCATAATAGCTAATTGGCTACATACGCCAATGTCTAATGAGGCAAAGAGGTGCGGAATATTCCCATTAACAACAGACAGAAAAAAGCCAAATCACATCAAAAACATTTGCTTGAGCCTATAGTCTTCATTCAGCATGACTTTCTACCTTTTCTCTTGCGTATTCGGGAGCTTCATCTGGGAATTCGCTTAAAGTCCAGTAAAGCTCAACTGTTCTAATTGCCTCCACAAAGCTTTTATAATCAGCAGGCTTGACAATATAACCGGCGGCACTGAGATTGAAGGTTTCAAATCTGTCCCATTCATTTTTAGATGTAGTGAATACTACAATCGGAATTCTTCTGAAGTCGTTGTCGGCTTTTGCAATTTGCAGGAATTCAATGCCGTTCATTTTCGGCATATTCAAATCCAGGAAAATAACACAGGGCCTCGGATTTGATTCATCCCTTAAGTGCTCCAGGGCTTCTTCACCGTTAATTCTGTGTACCAGTTGATTAGCAACTTTCAGGTCTTTGAGAGCACGTTTTAGTGTCATTGCATCTACGTGATCATCCTCAACTAACATAATTGGTTTCATACTCCGCATCGTATACCTCACTTTCTTGTTTGGGTAATGAGAAAAAGAATGTGCTTCCCTGCCCAGGATTTGATTCTACCCAAATCCTTCCTCTATATAATTCTACAATTTTCTTGGCCACCGTAAGGCCAACACCAGTACTTTCAAACTCATCTCGCGGTGATAAAGTCTGGAAAATCTGGAAGATTTTCTCAAAGTATTTTTCTTCGATACCAGGGCCATTATCAGAAACACTGAATATCCAGCGGTCATCTTCTTTAACACACTTGATTTTAATCAAACCCTCCGGTTTATCCATATACTTTATGGCGTTGCTCAGCAGATTCTGGAACACCTGCATAATACGAGTTTGCTCACAGATAATAACAGGCAATTCATTTTCAATTGAGATTTTGATGTTTACCGGAGGAGAAACCATATCAATAACTTCAGGTACAAGTTTATTAAGGTCGATTCGATCCTTTTCTTCATCAACACGTCCGACCCTCGAATACTGAAGTACTCCTTCAATTAAGGAATGCATTCGTCCTACGCGGGCTTGGAGCAAATCCATCTGCTCTCGACCAGCCTCATCAAACTTATCTCCATAATCACTTTTTATCCAATCCGTCAGCGTGCTGATCCCTCTCAGTGGTGCTTTCAAATCATGTGAAATAATGTATGCAAAATCCTTTAACTCCTCATTGGCTTTTGCTAATGTTTTGAGCAGTCGAGCCTGCTTTGCTTCCGACTTTTCACGCTCTTCTATTTCCCTGATTAATTGTTCATTGGCAGCAGTAAGATCGGCAGTACGCAGTTTGACTCTTACTTCCAAATCATCTTTGGCTTTGACAAGAGCCGAATCACGCTGCTGGATCTGCTCCAGCATTTCATTGAAAGTATTTATAAGGATACCAACTTCATCATTGGTGTGGCTAACGGCGCGAGCGGAATAGTCTTTTTGTTCTGAGACAACCTTTGCAACATCTGCAATATCCAGAATCGGCTTGGAAATAATTCTCTGAAGGCGTGACGAGACTATATAAGCTGCTAAAAATGCAAGTAACAGGACGCTGATAATGATAATTGTACTTCGTCTGAGCATGGTATACATAAGCTGCAAGTCTGATCGCAGACATACTATTCCGATTATTTCACCTTCGAGAACAATACTTTTAAATACCGTTAAATAATCATGAGTAAACTGATAACCGTCTTCTATAAACACAGGAGGATTAATACCTTGTCCAGCTTCATTATTATAATAACTTGCAAAAACCTCACCTTTACTGTTATAAACACAACCAAAAACAATAGAATGTTCAACATGAAGGGCCTTAAGTATCTCCTTCGCATCCTGAGGATCTTCGAAAGCTAAAGCGGCCTTACAATTGTCTGCTATCATCTCAGCTTGCGTTGACAGATTTCGTGCCATGATGCGGCGGAGGTTTGTACATTCCCATAAAATATACCCCATACCCGCCAATAGCAGCGATGCAAAACATGTCAACATTGTAATTGCTATCAGCTTATGCTTTATTGTCAAATTACGCATAATTGCCATCATTAGCTCTTTGCTCTTATGACTTTTGCTCTTCAATCACTTTTTTTGCCAGTCGTAACAGTTGCGATCTGATCTTAAGGTTGCCTTGCTTGGCGGCAGTAAGATTAACCTCAAAATGAACCTTGTTTTCCTCCACCATGAAATTAATCATTCCTCCGGCTTTGAGCATATTAGTCGTCTCACCCACTGTTAAAACACTATGTTTATCAACGAGATTTATGATTTCAGTCAGGTTTTCTTTTTCCGAAGAGCAGATGAATAGCAGGTGACATTTTCTTAGAGATTCAATTTCAGGCTTGTCTGCTTCATTTGATTCTTTCAGTTTTTCTATACCTTCAAACCGACTTATAAGACCTTTCCTTCCCTTAATCTGTCTTTTAGTAATCGGCTTAAAGGCATCTCCAAACGGGTCTTTACCAATAATGCCTATAACTATTGGCTCATTAGGGTCCACATCTTTTTCTTCCGGCCAATCCACGAATTTAATAAAGTTATATAAAAACGCAGCCTTGATTTTATACTCACGGCTCAGCTCAGAATCACTCCCGCCCTGTGCTCTAACCGGCATTGCTTGAAAAGATATAGACAAAAATAACAAAATATAAAACTTATACCCCATTTTAACTAGTCTATAGAGATTTATTACCAAAATCCAAACATCAACTGGGTCTTTACAGTCTTTGCTTATTATATATACTCTTCATCGTCCACAATAAAACTACATGGCGTTTACCTGTCCGATAACCCATAAGCACTATACGTTTCCCAGCATCAATTGAACAAACCACATACTTACAAAGGAACTTGACTGCCAGTACTACTTCCAATTACCAGACTCATATAAGTTCGCTTCCGATAACATGGTCATTTCAATACAACTGTTTGAAAACACTATCGGCATGTTATAATAGAAGGGTTAGGAAAAATAACTCTCCTAAGAGTATAAGCAGTACACAAGGAAATTATCCTTATAGATTAAAGATAACCTCTATGGCTTGTAACTTAGAAAAGATTGTATTATGATCCCGAGAAACAAACATAAAATTGTGCACTTTAGCTGAAAAAATATGGGTAACATAATAAGAATACTCTTTTAAACACAGAACTAAAAAACAACAGCAGATCAACCACACGTTTAACAGTAGGTCTCTTTGTTGTGAGAGCATTTTTTTCAAAAAATCAGGTTTTCGCTAAGTCCCGTAGTTTTCGGACTAAATAAGCATAAAAAGAAGTGACGAGACATCAAAAACCTGGATAATTCTACAAGATCAGTATTTTGAAGGAGAAATATTAATGAAACTCAGAATTTGGTTCTTGGAAATTCGGCCTGAGTTTCTTTTGCTCTCGGTGGTTCTGGTTCTTTTAGGTACGGCAATCTCATGGAGTGAAGGTTTTTTCGAGTGGTTTAAATTCCTTCTAACAGTCCTCGGTCTGCTTTTAGCTCACGCCAGCGTTAATGTCCTCAATGATTACTTTGACTATAAAAGCGGCATAGATTTCGAAACCACACCAACTCCTTTTTCGGGAGGAAGCGGAATTCTCACTCAAGCTCTTCTTAATCCGAAAAGCGTTTACATATTTGGCATAACTTCTCTGGCATTGGCCTTTTTAATCGGCATTTATCTGGCTTACGTTTCCGGCTGGCAGCTCCTAACCTTGGTTTTTCTCGGTGGAGGGATTATTTACTTGTACACTTCACATTTGACAAAGTGGCTGATCGGAGAGTTCTTTGCCGGTCTCGGACTGGGGAGTTTACCGGTTCTGGGAACCTATTTTATTCAAACCGGTAACTACAGCATCGAAGCGGTTGTCGCTTCTCTTGCACCGGGACTCCTGACTGCAAATCTGCTTCTTCTAAACGAATTTCCTGATGTTGAAGCAGATAAAAAAGGAGGGCGGTATCACTTAGTGATTGCCCTTGGCAGAAAAAAAGCAAGTCGATTATATGCCGGCTTGATAATAATGACCTATTTCTTCATTATTGGAGGTGTCGTCACGAAACTAATGCCGCCTGTAAGCCTGATTGCTCTTGTGACAATACCCTTTGCGTTCAAAGCAATTGGTATTACATTTAAACATTACGATAATCTTCAAGCATTAATCCCCGCCTTGAAAGCGAATGTCATAACAGTTATAGGAACCGATGCCCTTTTGGCCTTAGGCTATTTCTTAGCCTGAGTTCGTATCATCGAAAATCTGTATGTTTTTATTACCCGACAATTTTGTTGAACCGGAGTGTGAAACTATAAGAGAGACTTTAATAAACGGAAAATCCATTTCAAACTTAAAAACGCGATACGTCTTGCTCACGATGATATAAAAAGGTCAGGAATATGCAATCAAAAACCCCATTAGCACAATGATTCACTATAAGTTGTATTCCTTGATTTTTCTGTAGAGTGTTCTTTCACCGATGCCAAGGATTTTTGCAGCATTCTCTCGGTTACCCTTGGTTTTAACCAGTGTATCTGCGATAGCTTGTTTTTCCAGCTCATCCAGCGACACACCTGCCAGCCCGGTTGTTATGCTGCTGCCAGCAACCAACTGCGGTCTCTGCACTATATCAGGCGGAATGTCAACAACATCTAACATGTCCCGGTCACACATTACAACCATCGTTCTAATACAATTTCGAAGTTGTCGAATATTACCTGGCCAATCATACTTTGACAATACCGCCAGCGCGGCATCAGTAATACCTATAACTTTGGAGCCAACTTCAGAAGCAGCTTCCTTGAGAAAGTAATCAGCCAATGCCGGTATGTCCTCCGCTCTGTCTCGCAGGGCCAACAGAGAAATGTTTACGCCTTTTATTCTAAAATATAAATCCTGTCTGAATTTTCTCTCTTCTATGAGCTTTGGAAGATTCTGGTTGGTTGCGCTAATGATTCGGACGTCCACAACGGTTGGCTTGTTTGAGCCTACCGGTATAACAATGCCATCCTCTATAACCCGCAGTAGCTTTGCCTGTGAATTTGGTGCCATATCACCGATTTCATCCAAAAACAATGTCCCTTTATCCGCCACCTCGAACAAACCCTTTCTGTCATTAGCAGCTCCGGTAAAGGCACCTTTTGCGTGGCCGAATAATTCACTCTCCAATAAAGTCTCCGTAAGACCGGCACAATTTACAGGTCTGAACGGCTTGTCCCATCGCTGTGAATTTTTATGAATCGCTCTTGCAAGCAGTTCTTTGCCCGTCCCGGATTCGCCTTCAATAAGTACGGATATATTGGTCGGCGCGACACGCCGAAGAACTTCGAATATGCCCTCCATAGCTGGATTACTGCCCCGCATACCATCAAAATCGAACTCGTCTTTGCCGGTTTTTTGTTTTTGTACTCGGCCGGCCCGAGCGGCTGAAGCCTTTTGGCCAGCCTGGGTCACGAGCGCGCGAAGCTGGGCGATATCAATTGGTTTGACAAGATAATCATATGCACCCAGCTTTATGGCTTCTTTACAGGTGTCGATGGTTGCATAAGCAGTGATCAAAATAACTTCAGCTTTGTCATTATGCTTTTTGGTCTCTTCGAGAATCGCCAACCCATCAATTTCACCGCCCAATTTCAAATCAGTCACAATAACATCAACATCCTTGCTATGGATTATTTCAAGGGCATCTTTGCCACTGTAAACAGCAATCGCCTTTGTGGATAATTTTTCAAGCGATTCGGCAATTCCGTCAGCATGGTCACGTTCATCATCAACAACCAGGACTACACCTATCTTCTGGCTCAAACTTGCACCTCACTAATCCTGAATTGGCAATCTGATAGTAAAGGACGTTCCTTTTCCCGACTCGCTATCAACTCTTATCACGCCGCCATGTAACTCAACAATCTTTTTAGCTGTTGGCAAACCCAAACCACTTCCCTGAGGCCGAGACGAATAATAAGCATCGAAAATATGCGGCAATTTTTCCGGCATAATACCACTGCCGGTATCACTAATTTGAATAACCGCCTCTTCTTCCTGCCGGTCTGTTCTTATCATCAGTTCCCCGCCTTCATCCATAGCCTGCTGGGCATTAATAAACAGGTTTAATATTACCTGTTTTAACATATCTGCGTCAAGTCTGCAAATAAGCGGTTTATTGTACAAGCCCTGGCGAATAGTTATCGAGTGGCTATAGGCTTGCGGCGTATAGAAGTCGATCATGTCACTGATAAGCTCATTAACATCAACACTTGCCACTTGCAACTCGGCCCTGTCGAAGTATCGCAGAAAACCGTCGAGTATGTGTTCCAGTCTATCTGTTTCTTTTTGAATAACGGCTATTTTTCTAAGTGCCCTTGTAAACTTTCGATTAACTTTATCTGTTTGGTTTGAGCCAAGTTCAGCAGAAATGAAATCATTCAGATCTTCGCTGACGAGTTTCAAATTAATCTTAATAGTAGAGAGGGGATTTTTGATCTCATGAGCAAGCTGGCCGGTCAGCTTACTCAATGCTTCAAGTTGTTCAAGATGCTCGTTTTTACTTTCCTGAATCTTATCCGGCATCTTGACCTCACTACGCCGGCTTTGGTTTGAAAAGCGAGAGCTTTTAAGCAACAATAACACGATAAGCGGCACGATGGCCAGTAATGCAACAACAAAACCAGCTACGAAATGCAGCACTTATTTTTCCTCTGCCTTTTCTTTTTTTCTTATCTCGGCAAGAGCAGCTTTGCGGGAAAGCTTAAATCTACCCTGGTCATCAATAGATAATAGTTTGACCGGTATCAAGTCACCCACTTTACAAACATCCTCGACGTTCTTGACGTAACTATCGCTCAGTTCGCTAATATGGCACAGGCCTTCAACACCCGGTATAATTTCAACAAATACACCAAAATCTTTCAAAGAGACTATTTTTGAATCGTGGTATATCCACCCTACTTTGGGCGGCTGCGTGATAGTTTCGATAATATCTCTAGCCTTAAGGTGACCTTCGCCACCGAGACAACTGATATAAATGGTCCCATCTTCTTCGACTTCGATAGTTGTGTCAGTTTGCTCTTGAATGCTCTTGATCATTTTGCCGCCCGGCCCGATTACCTTACCGATAAATTCAGGATCAATTTCAATGCTTACCAACTTAGGTGCATACACACTCAATTCCGGTCGTGGCTTGCTAATGACTTCGTTCATAGTTTTTAGAATTTCAAGACGGGCCGCTTTTGCCCGCTCAAGAGCCTCGACCATGATGTTATGTGCTAATCCCTCGGCCTTTATATCGAGCTGGATCGCCGTAATACCCTCAGAAGTACCTGCAACTTTGAAATCCATCTGGCCGAAGTGGTCTTCCTCACCAAGTATATCTGTCAGCAACTCGTGTTTGCCGTTTTCATCACTAACCATACCGATTGATATACCGGCAACAGCCCTGGTGATTGGAACACCCGCATCCATAAGAGCCAACGATCCGCCACAAACCGAAGCCATTGAACTGGAACCATTCGACTCAGTAATATCCGAGACAATTCTGATAGTGTAAGCAAATTCATCATCCGGCGGCCTTGCCGCCTCCAAAGCCTTTTCAGCAAGTGACCCATGGCCGATTTCTCTTCGCCCGGGCCCACGAATCGGTCGTACCTCGCCAACGGAAAACGGGGGAAAATTGTAATGTAGCGTAAAACTTTGAGCGTACTCATCCAATAAGCCGTCTATAATCTGTGCATCCCTGATGGTACCAAGAGTGACACTCATCAGTGCCTGAGTTTCTCCGCGTGTGAATAAGGATGAGCCGTGAGTCCTGGGCAAAATACCCACCTCACAAGAAATGGGACGCACATCTTTATATCCTCTGCCATCGGATCTTTTACCGTCCAAGAGCAATTTCTTAACAACCAGGCCCTCTATATCTTCGAGGATCCGCTTGACCATCGCTTTGCTGTATTTGCCAGCAGCATTGTCCTGCGGCTGCAGGCTATCCCCATCAGAACAATATTCTTCGTTGATCTGCTCAAAGAGTTGTTGCACAGCCGTATTTCGCTCCTGCTTGTTCGGTATTTGCTTGAGTTCGTACAACCGATTTGCTATCTGCGAATGAATTTGTGAATATAATTGCTCATCAGTTTCCACGAGAGGTATTTCTTCCTCGAGTCCGACTCTTTCGCGGAGTTCTTCAATCATTTCACAAACCTGAACAACTGCTTTTTGTGCCGTTGCAATAGCATCAGCGATAACCTGCTCCGATACTTCTTTAGCTCCGACCTCAATCATATTCATCGCTTCTTTCCGACCACCAAGAAGCAGACTCAGGTCGCCTTCTGCTATCTGCTTATGTGTAGGATTGATTACAAATTCTCCGTTTACTCTTCCCAATCGGCAGGCTCCAATGGGCCCTAAGAACGGAATTTTACTTATCGTAAGCGCGGCACTGGCACCTATCATTGCCAGAATATCAGGATCATTTTCACGGTCAGCACTTAAAACATTCGCCATAATCTGCACTTCCTGGAAATAACCCTTAGGAAACAATGGGCGAATAGGCCTGTCGATTTGCCTTGCCGTGAGGATTTCCTTTGTACTTGGTCTTCCCTCGCGTTTAATAAAGCCACCCGGAAATTTACCCGCCGCACTTTGTTTCTCGCGATAATCAACACTCAATGGAAAAAAATCCATATCTTCAAATCGAGGCGGCGCAGTAACCGCAGCGACAAGAACAACAGTATCACCATATTGAACTACGACTGCTCCATCTGCTTGCTTGGCGATTTTACCGGTTTCGATGGATAAGGTTCTTCCCCCAATTTGTCTTTCTACCCTGGAAACTTCAAACATATCTTACCTCACTGGCAAGTACAACTCTGCCATAAACGCAAAAAACGCACATATGGGATATTTGTACTCTGTTATCTTTCATTTTCGTAAGCCAAGCCGGGTTATTATACCTTTATAACGTTTGACGTCTTTCTTGCTTACATACTTCAACAGCGCCGACCTGTTCCCGACCATTTTCAACAAACCCCGTCTGGATGCGTGGTCTTTGCGATGGATTTTGAGATGTTCAGTAAGATCGTTGATTCTTTTTGTTAATAATGCGATCTGTACCTCCGGTGAACCTGTATCTCCCTCATGTGTCTCAAAATCACTGACAATTTTCTCTTTTTCCTGCTTCGTCAGCATCTTTCGTACAATTCCTTTCAAATATGCATTCCAAATAATTATCTAAAATATTATTAAATACAAAACGGGTATTCTAATTTGCTGTTTTTGTATTTGCAAGCCTTTTCTGTGAAAGGATTAAAAACAGAGATTTTATTTTTATATGGACTTTTCGGATTTATTTTGTTCAAGAAAGGCCTCCAGGATTTCCGCAGCAGAAACAGCATCAAGACGTTCGGCCAATTTGGGTCTTGTTAAATGGGCAGAAGAAAGCTTTTCTTCTGCCGCGAAGCTGCTAAGACGCTCATCCTGAAGGTGAACAGGGATATGCAGACTGTTTTTCAACTGTTTGGCGAATTTCAACACTAATTTGGCTTGAGGACCCTGCGAATCGTCCATATTCAAAGGCAAACCAAGAACAATCGCTCCAATATTCTCGGCTTTGATCACCTCTGAGAGCTTTTTCAGGAGCCCTTTTGTCGATTGGACCACAGCCAGCGGTGAGATAATGGTCTCAGTAGGATCACATATAGCTAATCCCGTGCGTTTCTCACCATAGTCTATTGCCAGATATCTCATTTCTTATTTTATAATGTTGTATTTACAACCAGACTAAAGAAATCTTTCGCTGGTATTCTGTTTTATCAATCCGAGCAACTCCTTAAGTCTATGAGCCTGATTAACAGGACATACAAGTGTGGCATCAGGGCTGTGGGCTACGACCATGTTCTCCAGCCCAATCGCGGCGATTAAATGGTCTTCATCTTCGGTAACTATGATACTGTTTCTGCAGTCAAGCAACTCACTGGTGCCGGCAACAACAATATTATAGTCTTTGTCGGAACTGATAACATCAACAAGAGCGGCAAAAGAGCCCATATCAAGCCATCGGCAATCCAGCTTTATGGAATAAACTTGTTTAGCCTTTTCCATAACGGCGTAGTCAATACTGATTTTGGGCAATTTTACAAACCACTCATTAAGCACCTGCTGTTGGTTAGGACTATCCCAAGCGGCCTGGATTTTTGCAAGGGGTTCGGTTGATTCGGGTAGAAACCGAGCTAAATTGGCTAAGATTGTTTTGGATCTCCAGACAAACATCCCGGAGTTCCAGAAATATTGGCCTGTATCAAGGTACTCTTGTGCCTTTTGTTCGTCCGGCTTTTCCTTAAACGCCTCAACAGAATAAATCTGATTTCTACAGTTTGGATATTCCTGAGCTTGAACGCATTTGATATAACCAAGCAAAGTGCTGCCAAAAGTCGGCTGGATTCCAAAAGTAATCATACTGTCCGGATTACTATTGATAAAAACAAAGGCATCTTTAATGGCTTGTTGAAGCACTTCAGCTGGTTTTATTATCTGGTCAGCGGTGACTACTGCCATCGTAGCATCGGGATCATATTTGGCAAGAATCGTTGAGACCAGACCGATGGCGCCGGCTGTATCACGTACTGCCGGCTCAGCGATTACATTGTCATTGGGCAATTCTGTAAGATTTTCACGAACTACATCTACATAGCCGGCATTTGTGAGAACAATTATGTTCCTCGCATCGAAAATAGGCCTTAAACGCTCGAAACACCGGCAAAGAAGGGTTTCACCATCCAGCAGTTTCAATACCTGTTTGGGGCGTTTTTCCCGGCTCAACGGCCATAACCTTTTGCCCGTCCCCCCTGCCATTATTACTGCGTAGTCCATTTTCGTATCTCTTATTGCCTAATGTAATATTAAAAGTGCATCAAACCAAAAAGCTCTCTTGAACTTTGGTTTTAGCTTTAATCTCCTGTGCAAATTGTTCATACGGCTTTTCAACAAGTTTACAGTAACCAGGTTTACCCATCAGAGCAAATGTGGCTTCTTTGCCCAACTCAACTGCAGGCTGGTTGTAAGTATCGATATTGAACAAAGCACCGGCAAAAGAAGTCGTCACCTCAAATAAATAAATAAACTGGCCAATACTATAAGCGTCGATTTTCTCAAAAAGAACTGTTAGACAGGGACGCTTGCCCTCTAAAAGGGCATATTCAGTGGCCATCTTTTCGCTGTTGAGCAATGTACTCAAATCTTTGCCGGCAAGGAAGTCAAGCTCAGGGGCACAAACCGGTGCCGGACCTATTCTTAGGCCCTTATCGAAATTTTTGACTTGCAGGAAAGTGAATAATTTGTCGTTGGGTCCTTCGCGGTATAATTGTATCTGGCTATGCTGATCCGTAGCACCTAAAGCTTTGACAGGTGTCGGGCCCACATTGACTCTATTACCTTCCAGATCTTCTGCTTTTCCGAGACTTTCAGCCCAAAGTTGTCTATACCAATCAGCCAGGTCTTTAAGAGCATAGCTATATGGCATGAAAACGGACATCTTTTTGCCATGATTGTAATAGTGATAATTAATTGCCGCATTAATTGCGGCAGGATTTTTGTAGAAATCTTCACTGCTTACCCGCTTATCCATATCGCGAGCACCGGCCAGAAGCGCATCTATATTTATACCGCATATGGCGGCACTAAACAGACCAACTGCACTCAAAACGCTAAACCTACCACCGACACCATCGGGCACTTCAAGACATCGCAAATCCGAATCTTCCGCAATCTTGCGAAGTGTCCCTTGGTTTGCATCGGTAGTCGCTACTACATGCTCTCGAAGGCTTTCGGGCCCAAGTTTGTCCAACAAAAGTTGGCAAATAATCATAAATTGAGCTGCGGTCTCAGAAGTTTGGCCGGACTTACTGATAACATTGAAAATGGTCTTTTCAAGTCCGTTACCGAGCCAGTCCAGAAATGACACGAATTGTGGAGGATCAACATTATCGAAGACAAACAGACGCGGGCCGTTCCTTTGCCTTTCATCAATATTATACATATATGGATTAAGTGCGGTCTGCAATGCGATATTGCCAAGGGCAGAGCCGCCAATTCCAAATACAACAAGGTTTTCATATTGGTCGCGGAGTCGTGCAACTAATTTTTTAACTTGCTGAGATACTCTTGTATCAAAGGGAAGGTCTCTATAGGGAGTTTTGCCGTTTTTTCGCTCCTCGTTTAGCTTAACAATCAACGGCGAAGTCCTATCAGCAAGGCTCTCGAACTGCTCAGGAGTAATACCGTGTTTATCACCAATAACATTAGCGGTTACATTCTTATAATAGTATTTAATCTCTGACTGACTCACATCAAAATCCCTTTGATTTATATAAAAAAATCTACCAAATAATGCTCCCTGTTATTTTTCGATCTTCGAAAGATTGGCGTATTTTACCATCAGCGATTTTGTCTGCCCAGCGTTAAATTTCACAACGACCACACTGTTTTCGCCCATATCAATAAAATCTTTGATTCTACCAAGCCCGAATGTTTTATGCCGCACTAACTGACCCGGCTTAAAATCAGGCGTGTATTCACTGAAATTACAGTTATCATCATCGCAATAACTATTTTCATCGATTCGTTCGATAATGTCCCGGCCGAGTTCAAAAAGAAATCGCGAAGCTATTGTTCTGAGCATTTGTCCTCGTACTGTTCTGTATCGAGCATAACTTATATGCAAACCTGTTTTAGCACGGGTTATACCAACGAAAAGGAGTCTGCGCTCCTCTTCCATCTCTTCTTCATCTTCGGTTGTATCAGTCCTTTCGTGCGGCAATAGGCCTTCTTCGACACCCACGATAAAGACGTTTTCAAACTCCAGGCCTTTTGCAGCATGAAGTGTCATCAATGCAACACAATCGCTGGAGGTTTCATATGCATCAGTGTCACTGAAAAGTGATATCTGCTGCAGATAATCGAGCAGTGACGGTTCTTCAGCCTTCTGGTCATATTGTGCGGCAGCGTTAATCAGTTCGTTTATATTCTCCAGATCGTTTTGGCCCTCGGGACCGGCGGCACGAAGTGACTGGGCCAATCCAGATTCGTTAACAACACGTTCGGCAAGTGGTGCGATCGGACCTGAAATATCTTTTTTAAATTGCTCGAGCATATTAACAAAGACAACGAGCTTTGCTTTTGTTGCTTTAGAAAGAGCCTCATTCTGTTTTGATTTCTTCAGTGCCTCGAAAAAACTGATTTTATGATGAGCGGCATAGTTTTTTACTTTACCTATTGTTACCTTCCCGATACCACGGGCAGGTGTATTGATAATACGTAAAAGGGCAATTTCATCGTCCGGGTTGACAAGTACCTTCAAATAAGCAAGCAGATCACGGATTTCTTTTCTCCGGTAGAATTCCACGCCCCGGACAATCTGATAAGGTATCTTATTATTGATAAAAGCCTCTTCGAGCAAACGGCTCATTGCATTAACACGATAGAATACGGCAATATCTCTGAGAGAGGCACCTTGCTTGGTCAGCTCTTTTATCTGCCGGGCAACAACCTGAGCCTCTTCTGCTTCATCCTCGTAGGCTGCTATACCAACATCCTTGGAATTAGGCTTGGTGGAGACAAGTTTTTTTTCCTTTCGATTGCGGTTATATGTTATTAAAGCATCAGCTACTGTGAGTATATTCGCAGCGCTGCGAAAATTTTCCTCAAGTTTTACGATAGTAGCATCGGGCCAATCTTGTTCGAAGGCTAATATATTCCGGATGTCGGCTCCGCGCCAGCGATAGATAGACTGGTCAGGGTCACCGGTAGCACAAATATTATTATGCTGCGAAACAAGGGACTTGGCAATTCTGTACTGAGCATGATTAGTGTCCTGATATTCGTCAATCAGCAGGAATTTAAAACGTTCTCCAAGCTCAGCAGAAACATCCGGGCAGTCCCGGAGTAAAAAGGCCGTCTTCATGAGCAAGTCGTCAAAATCCAGGCCGTTTTGCCCGCTCAGGATATTCTGATAGGCCAGATATATCTCGGCCAATTTGCCGGAGAAGAAATCATCAGCTTCGTTCTGGAAAGATTCAGCGTCTATCAATTTATTCTTCAGAGTGGAAATCGCATAAAGCATTCGAGCAGGGGAAAAATTAGTTGCATCAAACCGGCAATCTTTAACTGCCTGTTTAATACATCTGGCTTGGTCGGATTCATCATAGACACTGAAATTAGGGCTAATACCGGCCTTATTTGCATATTGGCGAAGGATTCTAACACATAAAGAGTGAAAAGTGCTGATATGAGCTCCTGCGGAAGCACCGAGTGTAAAGGCTCTCTGGCGCATCTCCTCAGAGGCTTTGTTTGTGAAAGTTATTGCACAAATATTATATGGTCGGACACCTGAGTCTATAAGTGCTGCAATTCGATAGGTGATGACACGGGTTTTACCACTACCGGGCCCGGCAATAACAAGCAGCGGTCCTTCTTTATGATAGACAGCTTTTTTTTGAGAAGTTGTTAGTTGTCGCAGGGTGTCGTCCATAAAATATACCGACCGCCCCGCACCGGTCGGGCGTAGATTATACTAAATAGGTGCCGGGTCATTTTGATTGTGCTGACTGTTTTCTTTGTCTCTCATCTTCGGCCATTAATTGCTTCCAAAGCTCGGGCCTCTCGATATTTATACGATTAAGTAAAGCCTGTCTAAAATAAGAAGGATACAACTGGTCATTAATGAAGTTCACCAGCGCTCGATATTTTAACACCTTAAGCTCGGGCAGGTCAATCCTGAATTCATCATGTCCTGCTTGATAGTAGTTATAAAGTTCTGTTGCCATTTTTTCTCTGTCAAATGCCGCATCATCATCGCGTATTGCATAAAAATAGTAACCTTGATTCAGGATTGCCATTATCTGTTCTGTTGCATTATATATGCCAAGGCCGTCGAGTTCTTCAAGCAGACGCTTTCTTGCAAACACTACAAGGGGAACTTTGAAGTCGTCGCGTGGATATAATTTCCCTAATTGGTCATAAATCTTTTGCGCCTGGCGATGGTGCCCTGCCTGATAGAAGGAAAAAACAGCATTTATCAGCATATTGCGGTGACCGTTCTGAAGGGAGCTATAAGTGCTTCGCCCTTCTTCGGTATTATATTTTTCAAGAATCGCCAGTTTAGAGGCGTTATACGACTCGAATATTCTTATATCAGGACTTAAAAATACCTCCTTATATATCCGTGTTTGGGGTTCTTGTAAAGGATCATCCGAATTTACCCGAAAAGCATAGTCATTAATAAACAATTTGCCGTAGCGGAAAAGATTTTGCAGACTGTGGGCTACAATACGGTCTGTATTGGTTTCGTCCATCTGGATTTCCTGGGATTGCTCCCGGGCATTTACCTGCAAACCTCTGACAGCCCAATAAATTGCGTGGGTGTCAGGGTGACGCCAATCCAAAGGTAAATGTTTATTTGGATCATTCCAGTCGATAGGACCATAAGTTTTGTTTAACTCGCGCATTAAAACAGGATCGAGCTTCCAGATTCTATGTAAGTGGTAGGCTTTGGCAAAAATATCAAACTTTTCGAGGGCCTTGGTACCTCTGAAATCGTCTATTGCTCTGCCGGCAGAAGGACCAAACCTGCTGGAGTCTTGCCTCAACGACAAATAATTGTTTACAAACTCATCTTCATCGGAAAATGCTTTGTCGGCTGATTTCAAAGCCTCGATTAGACCAGCCACATTCGGGTCGCTGGTAATTTCCTGCCATGTTTTTGGCACTTTAGCAAGTGCATCGAAATATTGGTTATCCGCCGGCCCAAGCAAAGGATCCATCGCTAATGCAAGCTGCAGTTTGTAATATTTATTTGCATCATCCGATACACCGCCAATCTTGTGCTGGAAGATTCTACCAAGTTCGCGATAAAGGGTAATGTTTTTGAGTTTATATTTGTCAATGGCCTGGTCGCGAAGCAGTTCGTAGCCATTCTTTACCCATCGCCAACGCTGGTCAGGCTGAGTTTCAGGAATAGTTACAGAAATATTATAAGCCATATTCCAGGCGTGAAATTCCCAAACTGAGGCAAAACGAGGCTGTAAAATAGTGATCCATTCTGCAAGCTGCCTGGCATCATAGAATTGCTTCTCCTCTTTAAGCTTATCGGCCCGCATCCATAAAACATCAACAACCAAGCCACGAAAAGCTCCTGTAGCAATGGTTGCAAAAGCCAGCGAAGGGGGCATGTTTTCAGGCTTGTCGATTATAAGGTTCATATCCTGACGCTGACGATTTATAGAATCAAGCTGCATACCGGCCGTAATAAGAAAACCAACGGTAATAACAATACAAACAAACAAAATTATCGTATCTCGTAAACGCATAAAGAAGTTAGGAGTTATACAACCGGCTGTTGGTCGCCGACAGTCTAAACTATAATTTTTGCAATTTCTCGATAACTAAAAATGAAGAAAGCAAAAAGCAGAAGTATAAAAGATTTAATAAACACCATAAAAACTGCACATTGGGCCAAAATAGACCAGCTCAATAATCGCGCAGGAACCAGAAACTTTGTTGGATTAAATTTATCAAATTGCGGCAGAAGCCGAATCATCCACTTAATAGTATAAGAATAGACCGTACTCATGTTTGCGCTAAGAGAGTCAAAAGACTCAATAACAAAACCACTAATAGTGGCAGTAAAGAAAAGCACCAAACAAAGTAATATAGCCACAGGAAAAGACACGAAAGTCGAAGCTAAAGTTCCTAAACAGGCTAAAAAAATCAAACGAAACAGGATTAACAGAACAGCCCTTATAAAATTTCCCGTAAATGTATCTGCTTTGTAAAGAACCGCCAAACCATTAGGAGGAAAGGTGATACTTGTTCTGTTTAGAGAGACATTCATAAAAGCGATAGCCAGACGCCCATGTTCGGGTATGACATCGGCAGGAAATTCTATTTCGTGAAAAGTCTGAACAGAATGCTTAAGGATATTGTCGTAAAATGGAGTCTTGGGTTGTTGGCCATACTTTACATATTGAGGATCACCTGCATACCATCTACCATAGACCTGCATATCAGGCGGATTAACGGCTACATCGTATTTGAATCTTATAAACATACTTTGGGTAAGAGGCTTAATGTTATCGAATTCCCAGATTAATATTTGACCAACATCAGCAGCACGTTTATCAAGTTGTGCCTGCTTTGTAAGCTCAGCGATGATTTGTTCATGTGTAAAATCGGGAGGTAATCGATCGATTCGTTCCAGTTCCTCATATTTTTCTCTAACTTCCTGGGTAACATCGACCTCGGGAACAGTCAGAGCAGCTCGTGCCGTATAGAACTCATTATTAACCTGGATAATCTCATCATCGGTTGCTTTGAAAAACTTTGGCATGTAAACAGCAAAAGCATAGATTATAGCCGAAAACACAACAAGCAGGATAATATCCAACAGTATTACACCGAGCAGCTTGCCCAATAAAAGCTGAAAACGACGAATTGGTTTGGTAATAACTGTATATATTTGTTTATATTTGATATCACTCGTTACTGTGTAAATCGATACTAATATTGTAAGCAAACAAAGCAACAAGCTGGTGAGTGAAAGACCATAGCTAACAAAAGTCTGTAACCGCCCTTTTAATGTTTCGTCGCCTGTTGTTGTAATACCCAAAACCGGAAGCAGAACGAGCAGCAAGACAATAAAAACAACTGCTATCCTCATCCTTAGAGCCTGCTTGATAGTATTATTGGCGATAGCCCAGATACTACGCATCGCCTAAGTCTCCTGCCTAAGATTTATCAGTTTGCCTATCTTCTTCGCCTTGAGAGCCTGAGCGGTCTGTGAGACGGTCCAGAATATCCTTTTTGACCTGCTCTTGTGTCTGTTGAGGAGCCTGCTGGGATTCAACAGGTTCCGTTTGAATTCTTTCGTCTCTGACAACAGATTCGGATTGCGATGTATCAGCAGAGCTGGTTAATTTGGTCAGCAACTGCTCATCAGGTTCAGGGGCGGAACTTTCACTGTGGACCACCTTCTCGGTTATCGGAGCTTTTTGTGAAATCTCCTTTGATACTGGTGCGGAAACAAGTTTATCAAGAATATTTTCAACAGGAGTTTCCTGCACAAGAAAACCACCGATTTTTGTAGTGCTGACCGCTCCACTTGTTGGTTGGGCCTGTTGTTGTGCTGCCGCAACGGTCTTAATGAAAAAAGTCTCAAGCTTATCCATAGGAGAAGTTACTTCATATTCAGCATCTTCATCCTTAATAAGCTGCTCTATTTTAGTCACTGTCGTATCACTTATGGCATTGGTTGTTATTTGTATTTTATGAGTCTGCTGTAAAAGCTCTTTGACCTGGCCCTGGGTCTGGATTCTGCCGCCATAGAGAATGGCGATTCTGTCACACACATCTTCGACATCTGCGAGCAGGTGACTGCAAAGCAAAATTGTTTTGCCGCGTTGAGCAAGCTTCAGTATTAAGTCCTTGATCTGCCTGGTCCCGATAGGATCGAGTCCGGTTGTCGGCTCATCCAATATCAGCAACTCGGGATCGTTTATCAGTGCCTGAGCCAAGCCGATTCTGCGTGCCATACCTTTCGAATATGTCCCAACGGACCTGTTTGCAACGGCCTTTAGCCCAACCATATCGAGAAGGGCCTCGACGCGCATTTTCCGCAACTTGGCCGGTAAGCCAAATAACCTGCCGTAGAAATCCAGTGTTTCACGGGCATTCAGATACTTGTAGAGATAAGACTCCTCCGGCAGAAATCCGATTCTGGAATTTATCTTAGGATCTGCTCCGTCACCACCCAGAACCAAAGCCTTGCCCTTAGTAGGGTGAAGCAAGCCCAGCAGCATTTTCATTGTAGTCGTTTTACCTGAACCATTCGGACCTAAAAGTCCGAACACTTCATTTTGACGAACCTGTAAGTTCAAGTCGTCGACCGCATAGACTTTGGACCGACCCCACCAGTCGGAAAATATTTTAGTAAGTGAGAAAGTCTCAATAGCATATTCCATAGTTCTGTTACTCGTATTTAGCACCACCCTTCAGATTTCATGCATGTAGTTTTAGTGTTCGAGTTCCTCCCCATAGCGGACAAGTCGAGCGCTATTAAAAACGACAGCTAATGAGCCTACAAAATGCAAAACCGCCGCGTAAATCGCCGGCAACCAACCGCCCCCCCCTGCGGCAATCCCGAGAAAAATAAAGAATATCCCAAAGCCGAGATTTTGATAAATAACCTTTCCGGTTTTTTGCGACAATCGAACAAGAAAAGGAAGCCGTTTAAGATCATCGCTCATCAAAGCAATCGAAGCAGAATTTATTGCCACATCACTGCCTGCAGCCCCCATAGCAATCCCCAAATCACCTGCCGCCAAAGCCGGCGCATCGTTTATGCCGTCTCCAACAACAACGACCGTATGGCCGTCTTTTTTAATCTGCTCGACAATCGCCAATTTGTCTTGAGGTAAACAATGGGCCTTGAAATCGGTACAGGCCAGTTCGGCAGCGACACGGCTCGCTACCTCATCACGATCCCCTGTGAGCATAGTGACTCTCTTGACGCCGATATCCAGCAGTTCCTTTACAGCCTGCTTAGCTTCAGGTCTGGTTTTGTCCTGCAGACCGATCCAGCCAATACACCTTGAATCCTTCGCCACATAAAGAGTGCTAAAGCCCTGCTCTTCATGCAGAGCTGGGTCGGATACATTGCTAATATCAATATTATTTTCTTTAAGAAAAGTATCCCGACCGACCATAATTCCTGCCGAATCAACCTCAGCGGTAACACCTTTGCCTGGTGTTTCATGGAAATTAGTCGGTGCAGGTAAAGATAGGTTCGCCTCTTTTGCCACCTCCTGCAATGCTCTTGCAGCCGGGTGCTTACTCATCTGCTCTGCTGAGGCAGCATCGGCCAATAATTCAGCAGGTTCGACGCCCTCTGCAGGTGTAAGTTTTGTCACATACAGCCGACCGGTTGTTACAGTCCCGGTTTTATCAAAGACCATCGCCGTTATTTTTCCGGCAATCTCAAGGTCGGCAACATTCTTTATCAGAACACCAAGACGAGCGGAGGCGGAAATCGCCGCAACCATGGCTGTAGGTGTCGCCAGAATCAAAGCACAGGGACATGAAACAACGAGTATCGTAATGGCTCTATCGATATCGCGGGTAAAAAACCAAACTATTCCGGCAATCATCAGGATTGTCGGTGTGTACCATTTTACATAGCGGTCTATTATCCGCATAATCGGTATTTTTGTCTGCTCGGCCTGCACAATCAACAACTGTACCTTGCCAAGAGTTGTGTCTTTGCCGGCCTTGGTTACGGTGACATCCAGCACGCCGGTAAGGTTGTTCGTTCCGGCAAAAACCTGCATTCCCGGCACTTTATCCACAGGAAGAGATTCACCGGTAATTGTTGCCTCATTAACAGAGCTTAAACCTTCGATGACTTCGCCGTCCGCCGGTATATTATCACCCGGCCGGACCCTGACACGGTCGCCGGACTTGAGGCCGCTTACTTTGATTTCTCTTTCACTGCTGCCTTCGATAAGATTTGCTCTCGTCGGGGTGAGTTTTATCAGTGACTCGATCGATACACGAGCACCAAGAGCGGTACGTGTTTCTATAAGTTCGCTCAAGAGCATAAAAAACGCGACGACACCCGCCGTTACATAATCGCCGGTCGCAAAGGCCGCAAGAATGGCCAGTGCCACCAGTTCATCCATATGTGCATGTCTCCTGATAAGACTCTTGATCGCGTGCCACACAATGGGAGCGCCAAGTAATATAGCGCCGGCCATCGCCAGAATCTCTGTATTAAAACTACTGCTCCGGTAAATCAGTTTCGCCAGACCGCTGTTGATAAGCAGCATTCCACCGGCCAATGTGCCAAGCAGAGCCATACTTACACGAATTTGCTTACCATGAGTGTGCTCAACGGCAATGTCATCCTGAAAATGTAGGTGTTGGTGGGCCATAATTTCGTCTCTTGTCCGCGATATCCTTTTTCAAAAAAACGGCAAATAATTAATCTTTCCGCCCTGTAGTTTGCTCCTTAATCTTCTCTGACTTTAATAACGGATCTGTATTCAACTGGATCCAAATTTCTGTACCCTTGGCCGCCTCGGTAGTCTGAATGACAAATTTCTCATCAGCATTGGCGAGAATTTGTTCGATGGTATCAAGGTACAGTCTTTGAATAACCAGCTCCGGACGCTGCCGATACTCGGGCAGCAGGCTTTTAAGATAATCTGCATTAGCTTCGGCATCTTTCTCAACCTTTGTTGCATATACTCGAGCTTCTGAGAGCTTCTCCTGGGCCGTACCGGCTACCTGTGACCATAAAAATTCTTTGGTCTCTTCACTGATGGTTTCATCATGCAAAGCAGCAAACAATTCATCAGCAACAGGACCGGCAGCTTTACTAATAGTGTTGTAAGCATAAGTTCTGGCTTCGGTTATTGCCTTAGCACTATTCTGACTGGCCAAAGTGGAAGCTTCGAACGCAGCTTTGACTTGTGGAGGACATACACTCTGGGTTAGTTGTACCGATACAACTTTGATTCCGCATTCTATTTCCTCCAGCCTATCCTGCAATAATGTCTTGACATCTCTGGGGATTCTATCTCGGCTGGAAATCGCCTCATCAATAGTATAATTAACCATCACACTTACGACGGCGTCTTCAAAAATACTTTTTAGAAGCGGGGTTATCCCTTTTTTAACCACATTCAGGTATGTCTCGCCAGATTTAATTTCTGGAATCAGAACATTTGTATAAAATTGTTCAGGATTATCAATCTGGTAGGTTAATTGCCATTTCGTATGAACGATGTTGTAATCGCTTCCATCTGAACCAAAGCTTGCCTGCTGCCGGTTGCTGTATTCTGCTTGCTCTCGTTCATTACTCACAACTTGCATTTCAGAGACTAAGACCGGATTAGTTAGTCGCTCACTTCGAGTTAAGCAGTAGCCATCACGTAGAGGCTTTAACGGATCGGTCGGACGAATTCTACTTTGCCCGGAAAGCTTATCGTTCGCAGACTCATAGTACCAAAACGAGTCGATGGCTAAACTAATTTTTGTTTCAACAGGAATCTTCACAATTTCGTCTATCGGATATGGCAATATCCAATGCGGGCCGGGGCCGAGAAGTCTTTCTTCGCCCGCACCTTGAATCTTGCCGAATTGCAGAACCAGTGCCTGTTCTTCAGGACCAACGGTCTTAAATCCGGATGCTAAAAAAGCAACAACCAGCACAATCATAATGATTTTCAGGACTATGAAGCTGATCCTCAACGCCTCTGATAGGCTCTTGCCGGCGGCATCAAGCTCATCAGGCAAGGATTCCTGCGGCATATTAGGGCGTAAGTTCGTTTTTTCTTTGTTATTTTGTTCGGTCATAATATCGAGAATTCTCAGTTTTCTTGCGGTTCGTTCGGCTCAATAGGTCTCAGATCGGGCATTCCTTTTAACAGCAAGAACGGCTCTTTATCCGTTGGTACAACATAAGTTGTCCTTTTCTCTAACATTTTCTGCAATGCTTCGAGGTCGCGTAGAAAAGCTGCAAGTTTAGGATCATCTTCAAGCATTTTGTAGTATTGGGCTGCCTGGGCATCGCCCTGGCCGCGTTTTACCTTCGCCCTTGCTTCTGCAGCAGCATTTAATTCGTCTCTGATTGAATTGGCTTGAGTTTCGATCTTAATTTTTTCAGCTTCTCCCTGTGCCGTTATCGCTTCAGCCCTGCGATTCCTTTCAGCCCTCATTCGTTGGAACACTTCTTTGGTCACATCTTCACTTACCTTGAGCTGTTTTATACCGAGAGTCTTGATTTCAATACCGTACTCAGCATCCGCAACGGCTGCCTTGAGTTCGGCTAACATATCTTTTTGGATATCCTCAAACTTAATTTTTGCCGGATCTCTGTTGACAAATTCAGAAAAATAATGGCGGCCAATCACATTATTTTGTGTGTTACGAATCCGGCTGCGCAATAACTCATCTTCGGCATTTTTTACGGTCTTAACGGAATTAAAGAATTTCAGCGGCTCGGATATTCTCCAGACAACATAGGTGTTGACAATAATCGGCTCACCTCCCGCTGTTCGCGTCTCTTCCACTTCCGGTGTGAAAACCCTCATACGGGAATCAAACTTATGAACCTGCTGGATTGGAAATGGCCATTTGAAATGCCAGCCCGGATCGGTGATCTGCCGCGTGGGCTCGCCAAAAGTTGTCACCATACAACATTCTGTTTCTCTGACTTGAAATGAGATTAGATACAGACCCAAAGTCACAATAATCAATACGATAAAGATTGTAATTGCGATATTTTTCATTGTTCGCTGCTCTCCTCAAAGTCGCCCAGGCCTTGATATATACCGGGCGTTTGACTCTGTGTAAGATCAATTATGGTAATTTGTGTATCATTCTGGTCGGCCACAACCACATATTTTCGAATATTTTTCAGAGCCTCCTCGTGCATTACCAACCATTGCTCACGGATATAAATTTCAGGAGCAGCCCTGAAGGCCTTAAGCTGGCCGGCAAAACGCTGACCCGTCGCCTTGGAAAGTGTCGCTTTTTCAAAGGCATAAGTTTTCGACTCTCTCAAGGTCTGAAAAATTTCACCCTTGGCTTGTTCGAAAGCTTCATCTAACCGCTTACCCAAATTTTCAATTTCTTCCGGTGAGTTCGCATCCCGGGTCTGCTCATACTTTAATGCAAGCTCATAAAGCTCATTAGCCTTTTCTACAGAACCTACCAGCGTGCTTAACGTTCTGTTTCGCATAGCCTGAGCTTCAAGAATAAGTTTCTGCTTCTGTTGAACGGCACCGATTACCTTCTGATAATCGGCAGCCACTTCGACCGGAGGGTGAACACCCTGCAAACCGAGGAACACGATTTCAACTCCCAGACCCACTTCGTCAGCAGCAGTTTGAATCCTATCGGTTAAAGTTTTTGCCGCTTCGGCCCTGCCCGTACCAATCAAGCTTTGTTCGGCATCGCTTTCATCTTCAACTTCGATCTTTGCACTTGATGCAAATTTCGTGAGTTCCCGATAACAAATGGATTCGAGTACCTTCTCCGGTTCATTATGATTATAGATAAAAGAGTACAAATCCTTGATTCTGTATTGAACGGGAACAGCAGCGATAACCAGACTCACAGGTACAGTTCCGGCATCCGACTCTGTACTACTTTGTTCGCTTGCCACAAGTAAATGATATTCTTCTTTGTAATGCTTCCGGCCCCACAATTTTGGTTGAGGTTTTTCTCTGGCTTCCGGATCATCCTCGACAACATAGCCGATTCCTATTTCCGAAATCCTTTGTGTCGGATATTTATATGCAATTTCGACTGGCCAGGGCCACTTAAAAGTTAATCCGGGACCGATGAGCCTAATATCGTTAGCATCGCTGAGGGGATTACCAAAACGCTCTACTATTGCCTCTTCATCAGGCGCTACCACAACAATACAACTCAATAAATAAAGTGTTACAACGCCAAATAAAATCAGAGGCACAATCGCCTGTTCGAGAAGTTTGTAAAACCAGGTTTGAGATACTTTGAAGCCGAACTGGTAATCAATTGCATCTGCGGCGCTGCGTAATATTCCGCCGGGCTCATTTATTACGCCCAACAACCTGCTGTCAAAAGCACTCCTGCTGTATTGGCCTTTAAGCCTTGGACGATATATATCCAGGATAAGATTGAGTGCCGTTTCTGCGCCGAGTACAATCAGCAATCCCAAAATCACTATTGCGATTATATTTAGAAGGAAGATAAGGCTAAACAGGTGCACAAGCGCCAATACTATGGCCAGTGCAAAGCATAACAGAGCCGCACCCAGCATGGAGCTTCCGCCCGCCCTTAACGGTTTCCATTGCGGCTGGGCTGACATGCCAGTGGCGTAACGCGAGAGCAGAAAGCTGACAAATGCTATAGCCGCCATAAAAATTGCGCAAAGTAACGGTTGTTTCAACTCGCTCTCTACACCCACCCGGAGAACATTGAGTAGATATAACCCGATAATTATCTGGTAGATAGAAATTAGTGCTGAAAATATGGGAATGAACCATTTCTCGATTATTTCGAGACGACGCTGAGCAATGGAAAAAAGGGTGGTACGTTCACTTTTAGCCTGAAAGATCGTAGAAGCTTTCTTATCCTTAGCCAGCAGGCTCATATCGAGCTTTTCCTGTTCAGCCAAGGCACGCTGATGGAATTGCAAGCACAAGATGAACCAAATCAAAGCCACCGAAAAAATAAGCCAGCTAACTGCAGAGATCGCGAGGATGCCGCTCCATCGGCCTAAGAAAAATGTAATGCCGAAAAAAATAACGCTTAAAATCAAAGATACTAAAGCTACATGTTCAGGGCGTTTGGACGATACTGTCATTTTCTATCCCAGTCTTATGATTCGAACAAATAAACCTTTAACATAGTATTTGTAAAAGTAAATATAATCCATATTTTACAGAAAGCTCGGTTATAAGTTGCGTAATATAACGTCAAATGTTATCTTGGTATAGGAACAATTGTGAAAAAAAACCTATTACCTGAAAAGGGTATCGGGGTCCCGGCACAGGATACTGGTGCAGCATAACAGCGGTGAAAGATGAACAAGTTATTTACAATTGCAAAAAATACATTCATAGAAATACTTAGACAACCGATTTATTCCACAATCATCGTAGCCGCTTTGCTTTTGTTCTTCATTAGTCCGTCTCTTACGATGTACACAATGAGTGACGACAACAAACTCTTACGCGAGATAAGCTTATCTACGTTATTTCTTGCAAGCTTGTTCATAGCAATATTTTCTGCTTCCGGCGCGGTGGCCGAGGAGATGGAGAATAAGACTATAACGACAGTTCTGAGCAAGCCTGTCCAACGTCCTATATTCATCATTGCGAAGTTTTTCGGTGTTACTGCGGCAGTGGTTTTAGCACATTATATATGTACAATTGCTCTGCTTATGGCGATAAGACACGGCGTTCTCGAAACAGTCAATGATACCCACGACTGGACAGTTCTGGGATCAGCAGGAGTCATTGTTGTTGCAGTATTTCTGCTAAGTGCTTTTTTCAACTATGCTTATGATTGGAAATTCTCATCGACGGCTTTAGTTTTGACTGGGATATTTGCCACACTTGGCATAGTGTTCTTATCTCTTATTGATCGCAACTGGCAGTTTAATCCCGCCGACAATGGCATAAACGCAGTGGATATATATGGCTCAGTATTGTTACTGTTAGCTGCAATAATAATTGTGGCTCTGGCAGTAGCACTTTCAGCCAGGTTTAACATAGTTGTAACACTCTCGGGGTGTCTGGGGATATTTTTCTTAGGTCTTGTTAGTGATTTTGTATTTGGCAGATTTGCCGAAACGCAATTGTGGGCCAGGATAGGTAGATTTCTGGTGCCTAATTTACAGATATTCTGGATAAGCGATGCCATTTATGAGGGTAGCGTTGTTCCGCTGAAATACCTTGTGATTAGTGCTTCTTATGCCCTGTGTTATACTATAGCTATTCTCGCTTTAGCCGTGGCCCTCTTCCAGCGCCGCCAAGTCAGTTAAGAAAAGCGATGACCCTATACATTCTCATTCTAAAAATATACAGCAGGCCGGAAATCTCTTATCCAGTATGTATTCATTTTTCTGTTTATTTCCGGGATAGTTCCTTTTTCAAAAAAAGTACAACACGGCTGCGACTTATCTCAGGGTAACTGGTTATTTCAAATCCATTCTGTCGGGCAACAGAAATAGTCTTCTCAAAGTCCTTTTTCGATACATGCCCCTTTGGTTCTATCACTAACAATTTTCCTGATGGTTTTATTGCTCTGTATATATCTAAGAAAAAACTGGAAGCATCAGGAACTTCGTGCACAACGGCAGAGGCAAGAACAAAATCGATCTCTTCTTCAAGATCATCCAGGCCAAGAGAATCATTCTTACATATGCGTGTTTCAATTCTATTGAATAATCCCGCTTTCTGTGCCCTTTTTTCGAGTGATTTTATCATCTCCTCCTGCACATCCACACAGATGACCTTACCATCCGAACCGACCATTTGTGCAAGAGGTAAACTGAAAAAACCCATCGCACAACCAATATCCAGAACTTTCATACCTTCTTCGATATAAGGCAAAAGTATCTTCTTGGGACGCTGGAATAATTTTCTAACCGGACTGGCAAGAAAATACCCAACCCATACGGGACATACTCCTTCAGCCATCTGCCTGTTCCTTTATTATTTCCTTGAGTCCCAGGGGATCCTAACTTATACCGATAAGATATGTTGTATGACTGGATTTATTTTTACGAAATACGCATCACGCATCACGCAACACGCTTTTTATAACCGCAGTTTCATCACAATTCTGCTGCTTCGGGCACCTGGCACAGTCACTCCAGACCTTCATCGGCAGCTCGTCTTTTTCAACTACATTGAAGCCTGATTTAATAAAAAACTCCGGTTCCAACGTAAGGGCGAAAACTTTTGGAACACCAAGCTCAGCCGCCAGTTCGAGGGCGGCGGTGACCAGCATTTTGCCGATACCCTTTTCTTTGTTTGCGCCATTGACCGCCAGGGATTTTATTTCCGCTAAATCCGCCCAGATGATTTCCAATGCACAACAACCAACCACATTGCCGTCAAGTTCCGCTACGGTGAAAGTCTGGAGGTTTTCGTAAATATCAGCTAACGAGCGAAACAACATCCTGTCCCGCTCGGCATAAGAATTGATTAGAGCTTGAATCGCCTTGGCATCCGATATTTTTGCACTGTGTATATTCATAGTAGTTCAAGTATATCCAAACATTTCAAACATTCCAATATTAATAATTTCGTTGAAATGAAGATCGTGTTTTAAAATGCAAAGAGTGTGGTTGTAAGCGCCCTGAAGCGGGGTATTTCATATTCTATCGATATCGTTTTCGTATTTCTCTGCAAATCCTGCATGGTTGAAAAATCAGCGCGACACGGAACGAAAGTTTCGACACAGAGGACTTCATCAACAAGCTCTTTTAGAATCGTAACATACCGGCTAATACTACTGAAGGTTGATGAATTTCATTAACGCGGATTTTCCGAAGGATTCTCTTGATCCAAGCACTTCCATATCTTTTCTATATTGTCTTGATGCATTTTATTAATATCCTCAGGCAAGGTGAAATCCCTACGAAACTGTGTATATCGCTTATTAAATGCGAACCTGTCCTTGACCTGCTCCAGAGAGAGTCCCTGCTGTTTGGCCTGTGTCAGGCCGTTGAGCAGATCCTGAAGATACTCTTGGCGTGGATGAAAATGCTGCCTGGTCCTGATCAAATCGGAACTATGGACCCCGATCATAAGATCGATTTGAAAATCATCACTACAGAGTTCATCTAATACTGAAATCCCGCGACGAATACTATTTAAACTGACTTTTCCGTAAAAATCCGGCAGCCATGGGCCACTGCCCATGCCCATACCCACGAGCATATTGTCTTCAATAATATGAACGAAGATGGAACTATGGCAGATAGCGTCACCCCAGTAGATCAACTGAAGATGCACGTCTCCAAGATCCAGATTGAGCCTGTCACGGAACGCTATGTCGGGATTTCTAACTTCAAATCCATCTATAATCTCCTTTTCGACCTCACGGATAAAGCTGATTCTCCGTCGTATCTCTCGCTTCTGTGTTGGAGTTACCGTGTTCTGTTTCAGCAACTGACGTAAATTGCTAATGCCCTGACTTGTCCCGACATTGTCACAGTATTGCCTGCGGCCTTTTTCGGTCTTAAGCCCATCCCGGAGCCGGTCCATATTCAAGGTCTCATGACCGATAACCTGCGCATCTTCGAACAGGATATTTCCGCCCGCGTGATGCAGGTGACCGTGTGTATTGATAACATAAATCCAGTCGTCTCGTTTCAGGTATTTTTCCGCGGCTTCTTTTATCTTGCTCATTATATACGGCGTGATCTCTGTTTCAATGACCACCAATCCTTTCTGAGATTCTATTACCGTAATATTTGTATGCATACCCAGGTTTGACATACTCAGGGTAATGACACGATCGGTTACCCGCCGTATAGCTACGTCCTGTGCAACCACGCTAGTCGCAACTGCGAGAAGACAACCAAACAACACAAAACATTTTCGAATATCCATCATGTTACTTTTAAAATGTTTACAAATATTTTAATGTGCTTATCACAGACGCTGACAAAATGAACTACACCAAGACAATAGCAATTATGCCAAAAAAATGTTACCGTTTTGTTACAATTTTAACATTTTTTGTGATTTTACTGAGTTTTGTAGCTTCCCGGAGAATATTATTTTCCCAAACACAGCTTAAAAATTTTAAAGCCTATGAGGTTATCCCATATTTATGCCTATACTCATCTATACAAGGCCTTAGGTGATTATATAATATTTTCCATTATCAATCAAAATTAGTCTAAAACCAAAACAAGAAGTGCAAAAAAGCCAAAAAATGCTGGAAAAAGAGCCGCCTCTGGTTTATCGTATTGCTGATTTTATATTGTATGTAGCGTAAATCGAACAACAAACTACGAACAATGAACGATGATCTAATTTAATGCGATTTATACTAATTGACAAAATTGTTTCACTGGAAGCCGGCAGGGAAATAAAGACTCTTAAGAATCTTTCTCTTGCTGAGGAATATTTGGCGGACCACTTTCCAACGTTCCCGGTGCTGCCCGGTGTACTGCTGCTGGAAGGATTAATCGAGTCGGCATCGTGGCTGGTACGGCAAACGGAAAATTTTGCTCACAGTATGATATTGCTTGAACAGACAAGAAATGTTAAATATAAGAGTTTTCTGACGCCCGGCGCCCAGATAGAATATACCGTTGAGGCCAAAACTATCGAGGAAAACGTGAGTAGCTTTACCGGATTTGGCTTATCACAAGGTCAGCGTATTGTGGAAGCGCGATTCGGATTGAGACACTTTAACCTGGCCGACGAAAATTCCGCAATGGCTGCAGTGGATGCCCGGATAATTGAAAATATGAAAAAACAATGGAAACTACTGAGGTAACAAAGTATGGCAATGAGCAGGGACGAAATTTTCACACAAGTTCAGGAAGTTCTGGTCGATGCGCTGGGAGTTGACGACGACGAGGTAACAACTGAGGCAACCTTGATGGGAGACCTGGGAGCTGAAAGTATTGATTTTCTGGACATAGTTTTTCGCCTGGAAAAGGCATTCGGCATAAAAATTCCGCGGGAAGAGTTATTCCCGGCAGAGAGCCTGATGAATAATTCCGAATACGTCCACAATGGGAAATTGACGGAAAAAGGATTGGCGGAGCTACGAGAGAAAATGCCGCATACCGACCTGACGTCATTTGAAACCGATCCTGATATTAACAAATTAGGCGATTTATTCACTGTCAATGCCATTATAAACTACGTTGAGAGCAAGCTTAACGCAGATTAATCCTGATAGCGAGAAGTGCCATTCAAACCCCGGCAGCAGAATGGCACAAGGTAAGTTTGTCGCAAAATGTAATACAGAGAGTGCCTATTTTGTAGTAAAACAAGCAAGAGGTTCCGATAGAAAATGCGCTGGATTTGGATAGATAAATTTGTTGAGTTTGATAGCGGCAAGCGTGCCGTGGCACTGAAAAACGTTACACTTGCTGAAGAGCATTTGCATGACCATTTTCCCGGCTATCCCGTTATGCCGGAGAGTTTAATGATTGAAGCCATGGCCCAGACTGCAGGAATACTCGTCGGCGAAGCGAAAAAGTTCCAGGAAAAAGTTATTCTGGCAAAGATAAAAAAAGCCGTCTTTTTCGACTACGTCAAGCCTGGTGACACAATAGAGTTAGAGGCAAAAATCGAATCCATTGCCCCTGAAGCAGCAAGCACAAAGGGCACAATCACACGCTCAAAGAAACTGATCGCAGAGATAGATTTAATGTTCAGCCATATCGATCAGAATCTGGCAGGCAAAGAATTTCCGGCGGAAAACTTCGTTTTCGGAACCGGCACTTCGGTATTCGAATCACTCCTTCGAGATGTGCTTTCAGGCACAAAGCAGAAAACGGAGGCAAAACAGTGAGCTCAGCTCGCGTTGTCATAACCGGCCTCGGCGCAATAACCCCACTTGGACTAAACGTCAGCGATATGTGGGCGGGACTTTGTGCCGGCAGAGTCGGTATCGATACCATTACAGCCTTTGATCCGGTTGGCTTTACCTGTAAAATAGCCGGCCAGGTCCCCGATTATAACATACGACAATATGTGCCGAAGATTCTTCGCAAATCCGTCAAACTCATGTCCAGGGACATCGAACTGTCAATTATCGCGGCACACGAAGCCTTTACCGAAAGTGGTCTTATAACGAAAGCCATCGATCCGGACAAGATCAATATCAATCCGGAGCGTATGGCTATCAACATCGGGGCCGGCCTGATAAGCTGTGACCTGGTCGAGCTGGCCCCGGCAGTCGCAGCAAGTATTACGAAGGGCAAATTTGACCTTCACAAATGGGGCAAGGACGGTCTTGAACTGGTCACGCCACTGTGGTTATTGAAATATCTGCCCAACATGCTGGCCTGCCACGTGGGAATCATCCACGATATCCAGGGACCGAGCAATACAATCACATGCGCCGAAGCGGCTGCGGACCTGGCGATAGCTGAGGCAGCTCAGGTCATCTCCCGTGGCAATATTGACTATGCCCTGGCCGGCGGTGTGGAGGCAAAGGTCAATCCGATAGTTATGATTCGCCAGTGCCTGCTCGACAGAGCAACCAGGCAGAACAATGATGAACCTGCTTCTGCATGCAGGCCTTTTGATGCCGAAGCAAAAGGCTCAGTGTTCGGTGAAGCCGCCGGCTTAGTAATACTGGAGAATCTCGAAAATGCCAAAAAGCGAGGTGCAAAAATTCACGCCGAATTAGTCGGAGTTGGGCATAGCAATAGTATTAATCCCGAGTATGAACATATCGAACCGGATGGCTATGGACTGCAAATAGCAATAGAAACGGCCCTGGCAGATGCACAAATTAAACCGGAACAACTGGATCTGATTATACCGCACGGCACAGGAATTCCAGCCGACGATTTAGCTGAGACAAGAGCCATCCAGGCTGCTCTGGGTGAAGCTGCAACAAAAATTCCTGTTTGGCCCACAAAAAGTATGTTAAGTAATACAGGTGCAGCAAGTGGCGCGATAGATATCATTGCCGCTGTGTGTGCGATGAATGATAACAAAATTCCTGCTGCGATAAACTATGATAAAAAAGCCGAAGGCTGCAATTTGAATATCGTTAGTCAGATGAAGGAAAAAGAAATTCGTTACGCAGTTTGCTGCAGCTATACATACGGCGGTCAAACCGCTGCCGTAGTCCTGAAACGACCTGATTAAATATTCAGCAACAGATAAGGAATGTCAAAAGAAATGACAGAACGAGTTGTCATAACCGGAATGGGAATCGTCAGTCCGCTGGGGCACGATGTGGAAACTCTTTGGCGGGCGCTTCTTTCGGGTAAAAGCGGAGTTGCCAAAACCACCATCTTCGACGCCTCAACATTTCCCACGACATTCGATGCCGAGGTCAAGGATTACGACCTTTCAAAATATACAAAAAATCCCCAATTGCACAAGCACAGCAACCGCGGTTCCGGTTTTGTCATCGGTGCAACCGCCCAGGCCTGCAAACAGGCGGGAATCGACATAGAAACCGCCGAGCCAACGGATGGAATTGATCGCAAGAGATTGGGAATCTATTTAGGTGCAGGTGAAGGTTCCGTCGACAACGATGCATTTTTCGCCGCGATCATCAATGGATGGGACACGGAGAAAAACGAAATGGACTGGGGCCGGTGGGCTCAAGTCGCTTTCGGCAGAATGGATCCTATGCGTGAGCTTGAGCAGGAACCGAACATGCCCGCCGCCCACATCGCAATGCTAACCGGCGCTCGCGGACCGACAAGAAGCTGTCTGACCGCCTGTGCAGCCAGCACACAGGCAGTAGGTGAAGCAATGATGCTGATTCGAAAAGGCGATGCGGATATAATCATCGCCGGCGGCGCACACTCAATGATACACCCGCTCGGCTTGACGGGTTTTAATCGTCTTACCGCCCTATCGACAAGGAATGACAGTCCCGAGACAGCATCAAGACCGTTTTCAGCAACACGAGACGGCTTTATCCTCGGCGAAGGGGCAGCGATTCTTATCCTTGAATCTTTAAGCTCCGCGAAAAACCGAGGAGTGGAAATCTTAGCCGAGGTGATCGGCTACGGAAGCAGTTCCGATGCATTTCGGATTACTGATATGCACGAAGATGGCAGAGGTGCAATACAGGCAATAAACGCAGCACTGGCCGATGCTAATATCAGCTATGAAGATGTAGATTACATAAATGCCCACGGCACAAGTACAATGGAAAACGATTCCATCGAGACTAAGGCTATCAAAGCGGTTTTCAAAGACCAGGCTAAAAATACTCCTGTCAGCAGCGTCAAGAGTATGCTGGGACACCTAATCGGTGCCGCCGGAGCCGCCGAGTTGATTACCTGTGTTTGCGCGATCCGAGATAATATCCTGCCGCCAACAATGAATTTGATGGATAGCAATCCTGAACTCGATCTGGATTATGTGCCCAATGAGCCGAGGAAAGCATCGGTCAATATTGTTATAAATGAGTCCTTCGGATTCGGCGGGCAAAATAACGTAGTAATTATTAAAAAATGGGTACCAGATTAACAGGAAATCAGGATGGAGGATACCAGAAAAGCAGGGGATCAGGAAAAACCGATTGCTGGTTTTGAGAAACTTTGGGTATGGCAAAAAGCTCATAAGCTTATGCAGGAAATTCATAAATTTTGCAGGACTTTGCCCAAAGACGAGAAATATAGACTAAGAGATCAGATTGAGCGTAGCTCTTCATCGGTTTGTGATAATATTGCTGAAGGTTATGTAACTTACTATTATAATGATAAAATCAAAGGTTTTAATATTGCAAGAAAAGAAGCTGGTGAAACGCAAAATCATATACGCAAACTGGCCGGTAAGTCTTATCTGGAAATACCGCAATCACAGCAATGGGTAGAGCGATATGAAGAAGTAATTAAAGGTATTAATGGATACATTCGGTATGTCAAAGAAAAGAAAGGTGCAAAAAGATAATGTAAGTCGGGCAGCCAGATGTCCTGATTTCCCGATACCCACTACCTGATAACCTGATATTCTGATAACCGAGTACTATGATCGATATAAAGCAAATACGTGAAAATCCACTTCAGTTTAAAACCGCCTGTGAAGCAAAGAAGTTCGAAGTGGATATCGACAAACTGCTTGAAGTTGATGCCGAGTTGAAAACTACAAAACAACAACTGCAGGATATCTCCACAGACAAGAATCGCATCGGCAAATCAATCCCAAAACTGTCATCGAATGACAAACAAGCCGCATTGTCAAAGCTCGCGGAGATCAAAGAGCAGGAAGCAAAGTACAATGAAAACCTCAGGCAACTCCAACCTCAATTCGATGAACTGATGCAGGAGGTGCCGCAACCGGCTGACGAAGATGTGCCTTTGGGCAAAGATGACACAGAAAATGTTGAAATAAGAAAAGAGGGACGAATACCTCAATTCGATTTCGAGCTTAAAGACCATGTCCAGATAGGCCTGGCTCTGGGTATTATGGATATCGAGCGAGGTGTAAAATTAGCCGGTACAAGGAACTACTTTTTAAAGGGTGACGGAGCGTTATTACACTGGGCCGTTCTGCGATTTGCGATGGATCTGATGCTTGACAGAGGATATGTCCCATTATCGGTCCCGCTTCTGATGAAAGATGAGGCAATGCAAGGGACCGGTTACTATCCCGGCTCGGAAGAGCAGACCTACCGAATGGAAAAAGACCAGCTTAATCTGGTCGGAACCGCCGAGGTGCCGCTGACTGCTTACCGTATGGGCGAAATATTGAACGGAGAGGAATTGCCCTTAAAATACGTCGCCCTTTCAAGCTGTTTCAGACGTGAAGCAGGTGCCGCCGGCAAAGACACTTACGGCCTATACAGAATCCATCAATTCGATAAGGTCGAGCAGGTTGTCATTTGCCAAAACAGCATCGAAGAAAGCAACAAATATCACAAAGAGATTTTAGCCAACGCCGAGGCCGTTATGCAAGCACTGGAACTGCCCTACCGCGTCGTCAATGTCTGTACCGGTGACCTTGGCAGAGGTCAGGCCAAGAAATTCGATATTGAAGCGTGGATGCCCTCTCGCGGCAATTACTGCGAAACGCACAGCGCGAGCAAATTTTACGAATTCCAGGCAAGGCGAATGAACCTTCGCTACAAAGACAAATCCGGACCACGAACCACAGGGCACGGGACACGATTTTGCCATACTTTAAATAACACTGTAATCGCGTCACCGAGAATCCTTATACCTCTACTCGAACTCTATCAGAACTCCGACGGCTCGATAACAGTGCCGGAAGTCCTTCGCCCCTATATGAACGGCAAAGAAAAAATCATACAGAAGTGAGGCAAAAGATACTGTATGGAAAAGTTCGTGCGATAAATCTTCGATTAAGAGCTGTTATGTATTTCAGGGAACACCATACTCAATTCAAGTTACTCGTATTTCTCTATCAACACCTGTCATTATCAACCACAACTCATCGAAAAATGTACCGTACATCTTTAATTCCCAATATTGAGTTTATATTGTAGCTCATCAATAATCGCTTTTTTCAAAATAATATGTGAGAATTTGTAATCAGATTTTAATAAGTCTTGTAATGATCTTATATCCTCTTTTTTTGCTTTGCAACCTACTATGACAGCTTTTATACAATCTATGGGAAATGGATAAAGATAAATAGGCAGTTCTGCCTCTTTAACAATTCCTTTCCAATCTCTAAAAGTTTGAATCATTCTCCATTCTTTCTCGTACTCCCAATCAGAACTTTTAACCCATAAGAAATCATCTATCCAAATTTTCATGTTTTCTTCATTACTCAAATCGGGATTAAATATCGTAAGTTTGGGCCTGTCTTTTGAATAGCGAACTTTTCTAACATAGCCGCTTAACTGGGTCTTGCTTTGTCTCTGGTCGAAAAAAGTATGAGCATCATCAAGCTCAAATACTAATCCGGTATGATTTGCAGAATAGTGGGACCACATAAGTATGTTATTAGGCGTTTCTGAAAAACAGAGAATTCCTATAGATTTATTGAGCCCCCCGATAATGGTGTCTATTGCCATTGTGCGAAATTGCACACTTTTCATTCCCATAAAATTTCTAAACATATCATTAAGCATAGGTTTATTTTGTTCAAATTTACCTCTCATAAAATCTTTAATAGTCGAAAATGGGATGTTTAAACCGGGATATTTTCTTAGTTCATTATTCCATGAATCTTTCAACATTTTATTTATTTCATTTTCGTCATACATCTGTGTTTTTATATGTTCTTCAATATATTTTCCCGGAGCAATAGATTGAAAAAAAGGAAATAACTCGAAAGGATCATTAAACGCTAAAGGCTGGGTAAACCGAATTTGCTCATTTTTCAAAATATCGATTCTATCATAAGTTACATACTTATATAGAGACATGATATTACTATATTGAAAACTCGTGGACAGTTATCACGTATTATAATATATTTTTCTTTAATTATTACTGGATTTGATATTTCGTAGTTTACAGTTTAATGGCTTTGCGGCACCGGGATTAAGACGTCGTACATAGCGTATCTTAGCCTTCATTCTTTCTACTGTCTTTTCTGATAAATATGACCCCATTTCAATTTGCTGTTGCAATGTGCTCAATTCAGATTGAATCTCTTTTAATTTTGTACTAGGAATATCTGGGCATTTGCCATTTACTCGTATGCCCGCTGTAATTTGCTCTTTCTTTGAGGGAATGGTAATCGTTTTAGATGAGTTATACTTAAAACCTTCCTGAGAAATAATTGATACAATTTTGTCTTTGTACTTTTCCAACCTGTGGCTTCCAGAAAAAGTATAATCGTCGACATACTGTGTACAGTCGACCTTACGAGTTTCTGCAAAACCATAGAGTCGATTCGAAAGCGTAAGAGTAACCAAATTTGAGATTAGGGTACTTGTCGGTGATCCCTGAGGCAGACCATTGTCCAGTGTGGTTAGGCGAGTTAAAATGTTAGAGACTTTCCAAGTGCATTCCTGTTGATCATGGAACATCTCACATACTTTCTGATGTGAGACGGAAGGAAAGTGTTTTTCCAAATCGGAACGTAAAAGCATAGGCTTGCCCATATGAGGTCTTGCATTGGTAATAGTTGATTTGCCTTTAATGCCACCATGAACATATGCAGGTACCTTAATTCTTTCGAGTATTTTTTTCAGTTTATCAAGAATCTCACGAAGCCTTCCGTGTATCTTAACCATGGGACGCTCTTTGCCTGTTTTGGTTTTTTTTGTCCACTGAATATAATATTTCTGAGGCGTTGCAGAGATATTATCGCATATCTCATTTAACTCTTTGGGCGTTGTATGCAGCAGCTTTGCAAGGTGTTTAACATCTTTAATTTTCAACTTATGAATGTATGCCTTCATCTACATCCCTGTAAATCTGACTCCTGTTAATCTCTTTTCTGTGATACTCGTGACGCTAGAACTTTAACAAAAATTTCTCTGAGTTCTGAAAAAATCTCGTCGTTTTCATTTTGTATTTGCTCATCAGCTACTAGCAAAGGCAAAGGAATAGAAAATTGGCAAGAAAATTGCTTCAAGAATGACAAGCTGGGTTGTTTGCGTCCATTCTCTATTTGGCAAAGATAAGTCCTGCTAATATTTAGCTTTTCAGCAAGATCGCCTTGACCAAGACCATCTGCTGTACGAATAAGTTTTATTATATGTCCTGTCTTCATAGTAAAATAACTCATATAATTGCAATTAAGAAAAGGAGTAATTAGTTGGATTCCCAAAATCTTGCTACATACTGAGCGATGCAAACTAATGCCTGTAATATTCCGACCCAGTTTATATCTTCATCATATATACAGGCTATCTGTGTTCGCATTCGCTCAGTTCGTTCCAAAACATGGTTCAAACTAACCGAACTTTTGCTTTCTGGTTCTAATGAGCTAATTATTTTTTGTAATCGTACAATAAGATAATCCAATTCATCTAAAACCTTAAGCGCTGCTGGGTCGGTTTTGCAAAAATTATTTTTTGACATTGATATCACCTCCTTTCTATTCTATACAAAAAGTTAATAGTATATTGATATCCTGCACATGCAGAATTACCAAGCAGCATAACAAACAATTCTCCTCATTAAGATTATCGTTCGACCAAATTACCTGTAGTTATTGTAAGCAGATAAATCGGCTACTCCTGAACTTTGAAACGAAAATTTTGTTTCAATAACATGGCTTAAAAAACCACGTATTATGCCCTAAGAACCACACACCAATTTACATTATCACTCTTAGTGTTCCTGCATAAAGATTCTAATAGCTATCACTGATAATCATGCAATAACACCGAATATCTTTTAATGTGTATTCATGTAAGGCGTGTCCGTTGCGAGCATCCTCTCTGAGCTCTCGAGAGAGGCGGTCATAAAAACTCTTATGATCCCTTCAAATTCGCCTATTTAGGCGGTAATGAGGAGTCTTGTATCCTACCGACCCAAGCATTATCAACTTTTTAAAGAACACTATATATTCAAAATATATGAACTAATACTACATTATATTGGAGATGTCAAATAAAAAAATAATATTTTATACTTATAGTTAACATTTAATTAGATACAATGGAATCACAAAAATTGTGCTGTAAATTAAAAAAAATATGAGTTTTATAATCCCGTAGCGCAAT
This sequence comes from uncultured Pirellulales bacterium, assembly GCA_964520535.1. Lineage (GTDB taxonomy): Bacteria > Planctomycetota > Phycisphaerae > Sedimentisphaerales > Anaerobacaceae > JAFGPS01. The sequence continues at coordinate 46,598 of CAZFOQ010000004.1, forward strand.
ATAGGCTTGTTGAGGCTTTACACTCGTGTTCCGTCTCAAGGACAATTTCTTAAAATTCACTTGACAGTTAACATTTACAAAAGTATTATAGATACTAAACAATTGAATAGAGTTTAGTATTTAGCATATCGTATTGTATATAACATCTTAAAATATAGTTTGTCATTCCCGCACCTATGGCATAAACTCCGGCGGGAATCCATATTATCTTATCCTGGATACCTGCTTTCGCAGGTATGACAACTAAAAAGCTCATTTAACGCCAAAAAAACAGCTCACCCCGTTCTGGACTTGGCCATGCCTTATGGCAGATAGGCTAAAGGCCGCTATCTCATGGGGTAAATCATCCATCGTCCACTTGTGCCTTAGGTATCGTTAAAACTGGGGGTATTTAAGTTATTAGCTCATCGTCAATCGTCCATCTTCCATCATCCATCGTTAACACTGGGGGTATCAATCATGTCTACTGTATCTCAAATTCACGCTAATCGTCGTAATTCGCAGAAATCGACTGGTCCGCGAAGCGCTGAAGGCAAGGCCGTCGTGGCGAAAAACGCGGTAAAACACGGCCTTTTCGCCCGTGAAGCGGTCATAACAGGCGAAAACAGGGAAGAATACGAGGTTTTTCGCGCTGAAATCTTAGCCGAACTGACTCCGATCGGGGCAATGGAATCCATCCTGGCCGAGCGGTTTGTCAGCCTGTCGTGGCGGCTGCAGCGTATCGAACGCATTCAGAACCTGGTTATCGATTCGATGATCGAACGCGAACTAACCAGTCCGTTAGCGAATCTAACCGAGCAATTTCTGCCGAAAAGCCTTCGTAAACCGAAATCTGAGACGAATTCCGCCCGCAGCAGCTCGGAAATGACGCTCGGAAAGATTGTTAGCAGGGATTGTGCAAATTCAAGGGTGCTCGAGAGGCTGTTGATGTACGAGAGGCGAATCGAGAACAGCCTTTTCAAGACGACGAAAGAGCTTGATAGGCGTAAAATCATGCGGCAATTAGGCATGACCGAGACCGCCGATGAGCCCGCTGAGTATGAGGGGACGGACCATCCCCAAGCTACGCTTGAGTCTGCCACACGGTCATCCCCGTCACGGAGGCAGGAGGCCGACACAATTTCGGAGCAAAAAAATGCAAAACAAAGCCAATTATCTCCGTCCGATATGGACGTAACTACCTTTATTAAAGACAATTACGCAGAAAAACTCCACCCGGAACCGGCACAAAAACAAAGCCAATTGACCAGCCTTCGGCCGGAAACACGAAATTCGAAACTCGAAATCCTAAACAAGAACAGTGGCCGGAAATCCTGATCTGCAATTTTGCTCATATCTCTTTATTTTATATATTTTGGGTAGTACAGAATTGCAGCAACTGGGAGAAAAGAGCAAAGAAAAACTGGTTAAAGTCCAGTTAAGGCGGAGGTTGAAATTCAATGATACCCAAAACACTGTCACGAAAACAATATTGCCACAGAAATTTGACACTCGTCATAGTGTTTGTTTCGGTTCTTCTCAATGCAAATACAGCCGCCTCAGCATTACTTCCGGCAGAAAAAGCCGGCTCATGCAAGGTCCTGCGAGCAATGGCAAGAGTGTACATGGCCGGCGGAAATTATACGAAGGCTCAGCCGCTTGCTGAAAATGCCCTGACTCTTGCAAAGACAGAAAATAATTCTGATACCGAACTCTGCTTGTGTCTGATCGACCTGGCATACCTGTACAAGAATCAGGGAAGATTTGCCGATGCCGAAAGAATGTGCGAAATGGGTCTGGAATTACAGAAAAAGCTTTACTATGAAAGCCATCCGTATATTGCAGGCACATTGAGAATTTTAAGCTCAATCTACCAGGGACAGGCCAGGTATGACCGGGCCAGAGTAGTTATGGAACAGGCAATAACCATCATGCGTGAAAGTCACCAGCCGGATGATCCTATACTGGCTCCGTTTCAGGTGGACCTCGCCAGAGTGATGGTTATACAGGGCAAATTTGAAGAAGCTGAATCCAATTATCTCCAGGCCCTGGATTTAATCAACAAAAGCTACGGACCGGATCACCTTTACACTGCAGGAGTACTTGGAAGCATCGCTGAACTATACACACTACAGGAAAGATATGGCGAGGCTGAAGAATTGATTAATCAAACATTGGCTATCCAGCAGAAAGTTTATGGTTCTCAGCACCATCTCATGGTTCCGGCATGGTTGACTTTAGCCGAGATTTGTCAGGCAAAGGAAGACTACATTACGGCAGAAAAACTGCTGAAAAAATCACTTGCTATCGCCGAAAAGGAACGCGGCACAGAACACCCATTAACGGGCAGAATCATGAGCCTTCTGGGACAATTATATATCGAACAGCAGAAGTACGCTCAGGCTCAAAGCATTTGTGAGCGAGCGGCAAACATGCTGGAAGATTCCCTCGGACCAGATAATGACTATACTGCAATTGCGTTTAATAATCTGGCAAGACTGTATATATACCAGGAAAGATATTCTGAAGCTCAAGAGTTATGCGACCGGGCGTTGAGTACGTTGGAGAATATCTTTGATTTGAATCATCCAAATGTCGCCCAAGTGCTTGAGACAATGACTCAATTACAGCAAAAGACCGGGAACACAGCAGAGGTTGCAAAATTAATGTAGCGTATAAAGGAGGGTTCCCATTTTGTTGAAATTCGCAAAATGGGAACCCTAAACATTACAATCTCCACATTTCTCCGACAGAATCCACCTTAAAACACAGATTATTCTTGTACCGGTGGTGGCGTTTCGGTAATTGGTGTTTCATCGGGCCTCATCATATTGGGATCTGAGGCCTGCCCCTTCTCCTCCGGTTTTTCCTCGTCCTCAATCAAACTCGAGAGTTCTGTAGTCAGGTTTTTAGCCTTGTAGCCTGCAATTTCATATATCCAACTCTGATGTTTAGCGGCGAATTCTTTTGCATTATCGTCGGCAAGCAGTTTCGCTTCCTTGGCTTTCAACTCTTCCTCCGACTCATCTTTTCTTATTGTAGTCGGTCTTTCATCCGTAAACTCAGCGCTGCAGGTTATATATGTCTTATCGTCTTTGGTGGCAATATTTACAGTGTACTCGGTGGAATCTTTTAATCTGCAAACGTATCTTTTGTCAAAAGTCAAGTCGCCGGAATTTTTCTTAACATCATTAAAGCTCAAACTTGTCAAAGCAGTGAAGACACTCTTGCCCTCAGTAGTTTTGAACTTCTTATCGGCAGGAATATTTTCCAGTAAAACATCCTGGCTGTCTTCCTTTGTTTTCAGAACATATTTTCCACTGGGAGAACTAACCGTCACTGACTCTATATCTTCGCGTTCGACTGTAACAAGCTGCTGCTCAATAAAACTCGTCGCCCCGCTTCCAAACCAGGGTACAGTTGGTGCCTCGTATACTTTATCGTTCGAAGCCGATCTGACATAAGTGCCCTGCCCGAGCTCTTTAGATTTTCCGACAATAATGCCCGTAAGTAACGAAGAATCCGATTTGAGAAATTTCACGACGGTTCGGGCCTTTTCTTCTGTGACTTCCAGGTCTTCGTGATTTGCTGCATTGTCAGTAACAAACTGTGAGGTTTCAATATCCAGGCACTTTGTAATCAAATCATTAATCTGGCTTGTTTTGGCAGGATAATTATCCTTGTTGACGACCATAAAAATTTTGTTTTGGCGCTTGAGCGTCACCGCATCGTCACCGACCCCTATAACGATACTATCTATATCAGCCGGATTGAGTCCCTGGATAAGATAAGACGGGCTGCCCGACACAGACCGGGGCCTGTTTGAGATCTGGGACTGAATCACAGCCCAAAATAGCATACCAACTGCAACTACACCTAATACCATGAGCTTTTTGTTACTCATTGATAAAACTCCTGTTATATTCCTTAAATCCTAAATTCAAGTATCACAAACCGAACCGATATTAAATGACTGAGATTCGAATCATTAAACGTCTCTAAAACTCATATTTTAAATCTGTTTCGTTTTTAGAACCTCGAGCTTTGTGCCTTATCTCAGGCATCGCTGGCATGACTAATATAATGCCTCTTTTTTGCGCTTCGATAAATTTCCAAAACTATAGCAATTACCAGAATAACTGCCGGAGCTATCAGCATATTAAAACCTCGAAGCATATTGCCCAAATGCTCAATTCGCTCTCGCTTATTCAACTTCACTTCATTCAATTGGCGCTGAGCCTGGCGCTTTTTCAGTTCAATATCCCGCTGCTTAGCCAGAATCGAACTGCCGATGACTACTTCCTGGCCTTCTTTTGCCTGAGCGAGAATCGATTGCAGCTCGCTTTGGAATCCGGCAATCTGCGCATTAAGCCTTGCAACCTCATGGGCAGTTTCCTGTTCTGCCTGTCTTTCAATTTCATCAACAGCGATAAACGGCCGCTTGAAGTTCCCTCTCGACCGGATTGAAACCAAATCACTTGAACCGCTCAATTCATCAATTGCATTCAGTAACAGGGCACTGTTATCACCAAGGACAATTTTACCGAAGAAAGAATTACTATAGGCCAAAGCATCGCTTATAAAGTCAACATCCGCAAAAACCGCTACCGCACAATCTTCCTGAGCCTCTGCCAGACCTTTAATTTGCTTTTTGCTTTTTATGGTTTCGTTCGGATCATTCGGATCTTCTGATTCAATTTCGATCTCGATACCATCAGGAAAGCTGCTCATAAAACGACCTGTGATAAGGTAGCCCATTGTCATCGGCTCGGTCCCATCGATAAATCTGCTCATCAGAGTCGATGGATTAAGTATCATTAATTCATACGGGTTGCTTATCGTAAAAGTATTACCCTTGTCTGTTGTCATAATAAGCGGCGTTCGCTCTATCGCAGGTTCGCTTTGCTCAGGCTGGTTTGAATCCTCCACAACCTCTTTGAGAACACCAGAGAATAGTACTCTTACCTCATTAAGCTCTGCTGTCATGACAGAATCAGTATTGAAACATCCCTGCCCAAGATTAAGCAGACCAATAATTGGTTCCGGCCTGCCAGTTTGAGTTATAGCCCGCGTTTCTGCCAAATTTCTATCACCGGCAAAAGAGGTCTGCGGCATTTCAATACCCCACTTTCGAAGAAGTACATTCAGATCCGAATCGCGGTTGGCAACCACACCCCTCTGCATTGCCATTTGATCAGGAGGGTCCGCAAAACAATGGGGATCAACACACACAATCGTCCTGCCGCCTTTGAGAACGAACTGATCGATCGCAAACATGGTTTTTTCCGGAAGCTCTTTTGGATGAATAACCAGCAGAATATCAACATCGTTAATGTCATTGACATCGGTTGATACCTCTGAGACTTCATACTTCTTTCTTAAGTGCTCAACAATTGTCCAGGGTGGTTTCGGTCGCTGACCCTGTCTCATCATCATCTGGGCCATATACCCGCTCATATCGTCGCCCATAACCGGCAGCGAGCTCATTATACCTACTCTGGTCTTCTGTCGGGTGATTGCAGTATCAATCAGATAACTTATATCATACTCAACAAAGTTCTGCCGATCCGGCGAAAAGAATGGTATGACATTCTCAACTCCAAACTCCGTCTGCACCACCAGGCCGAAGAAAAAGTTCTCATCCTCCGTGATACGATATTGCTTCAATCCATACCGCATCGCCGCTACTTCATCATCAGAGAAAGGCCGGGGATCGATTACTTCCAGTTCAACCATACCTTTGGACTCTGCGACATACTCCTCCAGAAGCGCTTTGACGAACTCGTAATAGTGATTAAAATACTTAATCTGATCCGGCCCCTTGAGCGCAGCAGTTTTAGCATAGTACAGCCTGGCCTTAATGGGCTGATTCAGTTTAGATAAAATTGATTTTGTCCCATCCGAAAGTGTATAAAGCTTCTGTTCGGTAATATCCATCTTCCAAGACTTACCAATATTCTGGCAAATACTTATCGCAGAAAAAAGAATTACCAAAACAAAGCCCGCTCCAATAATTGCTCGTATTGTTCGGTTCATTATCTGGCCTTCCTTTCATCCAAAACAATACTGCAGGCGGCAATCCACCCTACAATCAATAACAAAAAATACGAAATGTCGGCAAAGTTCAGCACACCCCTCTGGATCGATTCAAAGTGTGTCTGAAAACTCATACTCTCTATCGCTGATACCAAACCGGCAGGTAAAAATGTCGAGACATAACTGAGTGTTGTCGGCATGCCCGCAAAAACAAGAATCGCACATACAACCACTGAGAGGACAAAACTAATCACCTGGTTTTTACTGATCGCCGAGAAGAAACAACCAATGGCAAGAAATCCACCTGCCATTAAGAAGCTGCCTAAATAACCGGTTATTATCAAACCGACGTCCGGATTGCCAAGGTAACAGACTGTAATCACCATAGGAAAAGTCAGCACTAATGCAATCGTTAAAAACAGCCACGCTGCAAAGAACTTCCCCAGAACTGCTTGTGTTATTGTTACCGGCAAAGTAAACAGCAGCTCAATCGAACCGCCCTTGCGCTCCTCAGCCCACAGGCGCATTGCTGTCGAGGGCACCATAAAAACAAATAACAACGGCAGATTCATAAAAAAAGTCCTCATATCTGCCTGCCGCATTTCAAAAAAGCCCTCCTTAAAAGTCAAGTACCCGGAGAAAAACAAAAAAATTACAAGAAATACGTATGCAAGAGGAGTCGTAAAATAACTTTTTAATTCCCTCTTGAACACTGCAAAAAAACTATTCATTTCTGAACTCCTAAATCCGAAAAAAGCCTAAGCACTTTTTGCTATTGTAATCTTACGAAAAACAGCATCAAGACTGCACTGGTACTTCTCCTTCAACTCGTCGGGAGTTGAATCAGCAAGTATTCGACCCTTGGCAATGATTATCGTCCTCGAACAAACAGCCTCTACTTCTTCGAGAATGTGTGTCGATATGATAATACACTTATCTTTTGCCATTTTGTTGATGAGCTTTCTGACCTCATGTTTTTGATTAGGATCTAAACCATCGGTCGGTTCATCAAGAATGAGCACCTCCGGATCGTGAATTAATGCCTGAGCCAATCCCACACGCCGTTTATATCCCTTCGACAATGTCTCAATCGTCTGATGGTAAACCGATTCAATCGAACACATCGGAACAATCCGGTCCAGCGTTCGTTTGCGGTCCTTGCCCATAATTTCTCTGATATCGCAAATAAAATCCAAAAACGCCCCCACCGTCATCTCGTTATACGCTGGCACATTCTCCGCTAAATAACCAAGCGACCGCCTGACTTCTATGGGATTTTTCAAAATATCATACCCACACACAGTAGCGGTCCCGCTATCGGGTCGTAAAAAACATGCTAAAATTCTCATAGCTGTAGTTTTACCGGCTCCGTTTGGACCCAGAAGACCCAGAACCTCTCCCTTTTCAACATTAAACGATATTCCGTCAACGGCAATCACCGGGCCAAAACTTCGCCGAAGCTCTTTGACTTCTATCATGTCAATCTCCAATTAACAGATGCTAATTTTTACCCCTCAAACGGGCCCGTTTCGCACGGGATTTGTATAAATTTACCCAAAAATCCTTGACAGTCAATACCCATATACCAATTATTTTGTTCAAAACTTTGTATTATAAGATGCTCGATTTTTTTGACAAGGAAGATTTTACTCAATACAGCCACAAAATTTGAATATTTAAAAAGTACGCTTTTTCCCTTTATGGTTTGGGCCGGAACGGATCATAAGTTATGAGCCGGATTGCTAAAGTAAAATTTACCGATTATCAGAGCAGTATAGCCAAGGCTCTTAACCTGATTGGAGCCGGTACACGGCTGCCGCAGGAAGGCCTGATTATCATCAAGCCAAACCTGACGAATTCTTCACCGCCACCGGTAACAACAAGCGTCGCGGCAGCCGAGGCGGTTTATAAATATTGTAAAATTCGTACAAAAGCTAAAATTGCCATTGGTGACGGCTGCGGCTCCGGCAGAACTCCAGATGTGTACAAAGCCCTGGAATATACTGACCTGGCCAAAAAGTACGGCATTGAATTGCTCGACTTCAACGAGACCGAAACGATTACCCTTACAAACAATAATGCCTTCCAGCACAAAACTTTTCACATGCCCAAAATCGTCCAGGATGCTTTCATCATTTCCCTACCGGTACTCAAAGACCACAGCTTTACCGAGACCACAATTGCCATGAAAAATATGTTCGGGATCGCCCCGGGAAAATTCTATGCCGCAGGCTGGAACAAATCGAAATTGCACAATCCCTCCACGGATAAATCTGTTGTGGACATTTGCCTGTATAAAAAGCCGGACCTTTCGATTGTCGATGCCTCCGTCGCTCTCAAGGGAATGCACTTAGCCGGCACACACAAAAAGCTGGGTCTTATTTTAGCCGGCTTCGATCCCGTCGCCGTTGACACCGTCGGCAGCGAGCTGCTCGGCCACAATCCGAAAAATCTGGAATATCTACTCCTTGCCGACGGCCTGCTCGGCTCTATGGATAATATCGAAATTCTCTCTTGAAAAAGTCATTGCGAGGAGCGGGTAGGATGCGATAATTTCGAACTACCAGAGATAAGTAATGTATCCCCAGATTTTATATGATTATCATTGCATAGCATGTAACTTATTCTAGCTTACCTTCTAAAATAGTCTTTGCAGATTTTTCAGCAGTATGTATTAGTTCAATGTCAACCTCAATTCCTTTCTCTTTCAATTTCACTATAATATCAACAATTTCTCTCAAAGCGTGTATTCTATCCCTAAATTTTTGCATTTCTAACTCGCGCAAAGCTCTCTCAGTGAGGTGCTGAACAGATGACGGACACATGGCGAGAGGTTATAATGCCCCAATT